>JALZHU010000194.1 GCA_030860695.1 Actinomycetota bacterium | reverse complement strand
ATCAGCATCAACGGCTTCGCCCTCCAGCAGGGCGTTCCGGCCACCGGCGAGATCATGCAGTCTTCTAGCGCTGGGCTGTCCGGATCACAGGCCTCAACACAATCCGACCAGCCATAACAACACGCTCAGGGGCAAGGCAGAGGCCAGCGTGGACAAGCCTGCGGCCGTCCCACTGGGCGACCCGCCGCCGGGATGAACCGCCTGTTGAGGTGCTGAACGTTGGGCCGCCCATCAGCACCGTTAGAAATGGGTTTGCTTATGACCGCAACCACAGGTCAATAGTCGTTGCTATAAGGGTCTTGTGGTCCATACCGTCGACAGTCGAATTATCCAGCGGGCCGTGGCCGAGATGGCGGGAGTGCTCAGCCCGCGCGACTCGCTGGACTGGCAGGTGCCAGCTGGGTCGCTGACGTGTAGCTCTGTTCTAGGCTCCGCTGCGAGACGTACCGCTCGTCGCCGACGACTAACGTTGGTTTTTTGAAGTAATGACGGTTGGGTCTGCATCTGCGCGACGCCAGCGGTCGCTGGACCTGAGATGATCGACACATGGTGGCTTTTCGGGTAGGCGCCCTCGTGCTCGCCTGGGTGCTGGCCACAATCCTCGTGCTCTGCACAGTGTTGATGTTCGTACCTGGCCCGACAGGCGAGCTGTGGCTGCTCGGCACCGTCGCCGCCGAGCAGGCCCTGGTAATCACCGTTGTGGCGGTGGTCCTGGCCGTGCTGCTGCGCCGTCGCGTCATGTTTGTCGTGATCGGAGCAGTTGTCGCGGCTGTCTCGCTGATTCCGACGGTCGCCTCTGCCAGCGCCGCGCCCGGCGTCGATTGGCGCGAGTATCTGGCTGGAACGTCGCTGACCGCTCCAAAGGGGCCCGATGCGACCGAGGCTTTTGCCACCGTCGAGGGCGCGGAGCTTCGTGCGGATCTGTGGTTTCCACTGGGGGACGGGCGTGACCGGCCCGCCGTGGTATGGGTACACGGTGGGGGCTTGGAAGACGCTGGACGTCGCGGCGAGACCCCGGAGTGGAATCTGCTGCTGGCCCGTACGGGCGCGGTCGTCGTTGACATCGACTACCGGCTCACGCCGGCTGGACGGTGGCGCGACCAGGCGGCCGACGTTGGCTGCGCGGTGGGCTGGGTCGGTGCGAACGCAGCCCGGCTGGGTGTCAACCCCAACCGAATTGCACTAGTGGGGGCCTCCGCGGGTGGGCATCTGGCCCTGCTCAGCGCATACGCGCCCGACGATCTACCACCGTCGTGCAACGTGGCGCCGGTGCGTCCGTCCGCCGTCGTCGCTTTCGAGGCGGCAACCGATATGGCCCCGTTACATGGGCTCGACTCCTGGCGGTATCCGGATCTCGGGGGGCTCACTGAGGACCTGGAGAGGCTGGTGGGCGGTACCCCGGCGACGAACCCCGACGCTTACGCCAAGGCGTCACCGCGCACGCACGTCCGGCCGGACGTTCCGCCAACGTTGATCATCCACGGGGCCAACGACCAGATCGTGCCCGTTGCCCAGGCCCGGACCCTCGTCGCGATGCTGCGCGACACCGGTGCACGGCACCGCTACGTCGAGCTGCCCTACGCCAACCACTGGTTCGACCTGATGTGGGGCAGCCCCAACACTCAGCATGCTCGCGCTGCGCTCGTCGACTTCCTCGACTTGTGAACAATCCCGCAACGAACGGCGTTAAGGTCTCGTCGGATCATCAGATCCAGTGCTGGTTCGATAGAACCATCCCCGGTTTCGTGTACACCTCCCACGTATCGCTTGGCAGGTGGGCGGAGACCACAAGCAACCTCATACCAAGATGATCAACTAGAGACGGCTAGCGCTCCTTGGGTGCTAGCGGGTCCTGCACCTGCGCGTCGTCTTGCGCGGTGGGCGGTGCGGTGGCGAGTTGGTTGAGCATGGCAAGATGGTTGCTGAAGGCTTTCCGGCCTGCACGTGTGGCGGACAGCCAGGTTCGAGGCCGGCGCCCGGCCTGGCCCTTGGTGACCTTGACGTAGCCGGCCTGTTCGAGCGTCGTCACATGTTGAGACAGTGCTGAGTCGGTGAGCTCGACGGTGTCTCGGATGAACCGGAACTCGACTTTGTCTGCCGCCACGAGCATCGCCATGATCGAAAACCGGGTGGGGGCGTGAATGATTGTGTCGAGCCGGTGGCGAGGGTGGGTCATGAACGTCTGCGCTGCAGCCAGGCGGCAACCAGGAATGGCGAGGCCATCACCGCCGCGGCGACTGTCCACCAGGCCAGCGATGTGTCAGCTTGCCACCGTACGAGTGGGCCGATGGCGACCAGGTAGCTGCCGAACCACAGCGCCGTGGCGATGTAGAGGCGACGGCCGGCCTTCGGGGGATGGACGTCGTGCGACTCTGCCCACCAGCCCAGAAATCCCATCGCCAGGGCCCAGACGGCCAGCGCGGCGTATCGAGCGGGGCCCGAGGGGAAGAAGGCTTCGACGGTCACGATCAAGACGAACGCCAGGACTCCCATGAGCAGCAGGTAACCCGGGTACCAGCGGCTTTACGTCCTACGGCAAGCGGGGCGCGCGCTAGAAAAGTGGTTCGTCACCGTCGCTGGTGCGGGTAGCCTTGGTGACCTGCACAGTGGGGTGGCGGAGCGAGGCACCGACCTCTTCGACCGAGTCACGCAAGTCCAGTTGTCGACGAGCGCTTCACTTGTAGCGACGTCTGCGCCGCTCATCGTCCACTGAGCGATATATCACCGGCCCAACATCGTCGGACATCCCCACTCCCGCTGGCGGGCTGGGGATTCATCCCAACACCGCCATGCGTTCGCCGCCCTAGTCGGCGCGGACTACCGGGTTACGCCGCCGCAGCCACGGACTATCCAGGCTGATGCTGCGCGTGTCGATGGCGCCGAGAGGTCCATCGGGGCCAGGCGAGGAAGCGCAGCAGGCGTTGGTTCGGTCGAGGAGTTCCTGGGGACGAGGCCTTGGTGCAGTGACACGGTGACGACATTCCAGCTGGTGATGAAGTAGCCGCCGGTAATTTACAGTGGTTACGATGGCGACCGGGTTCACGAGCAGCGGCGAAGCCGCGAACGCGGCGCTGGGGAGATCGCCAGGCGCGGAGTGGTAGCGCGGCCGGGTGCCGTCTTAAGTTTCTCCACAGTCGGCAACGCCCACAGCGCTTGCCGTCGCCGCCTGCCGCCTCTATCGTTCTTCGATAGTATCGACTATCGATAGGAAGATCGAGAGTGGAGAACGCCGAGGTGCGCGGGCGCGGGGAGCGCTCCCTGCTGTCGAACGAGACTATGTCCTTGGTGAGCGCGGTGCTGCTGCTGGCGGCCGTGTTCGGCTTGTGGGGGGTTGGTAGTCAGCTCGTCGACACACTGCGTGGACCGGGAATCGAGGTGGGCGTGCGGGTGCCTGAGAATATGTTCGGCGCCGCCTTGGCGCAGCTGCCGGTGCCGTCCGGCGCGACGCTGAGATCGGGCACCGGCTACGGCGGCGCCGCCGAGCTGGCGACGCCGGAGCTGCCGCTGGGGTTGCGGCTTTTCGCCGGGGCGGGTGCGCTCGTGGGGCAGCTGACCTGGGTCGCGGGGGCGCTGTACGTGCGCCGGGTGCTATTGGCGGTCGAGCGCGGTGAGCCGTTCACCCGGCGAAACGCCGGCCGGCTGGTCCGGGTGGCCGGACTGGTTCTGCTCGGCGGGGTGGTGGCGCCGTGGCTGAGCTGGTGGAGTGGTCGGGAAGTGCTCGCACACCTGGCGCTTTCTCGCGACCTCGTCCTCCCGCCCGGCGTCGAGCTCGATGAGAACGTCGGGTTCACCGGCCTGCTCCTCGCGCTGATCGTGCTGGCCGCGGCGGAGGCATTCCGGTGCGGGCGCAAGCTCGCCGAGGACACCGAGGGGCTCGTGTAGGTGGCCAAACGGGCCCTCCAGGAGTCTGCCCACCGGGTGGAGTGCCGGCTCGACGCGCTGCTGGAGGAGCGCGGGATGACCGTCGCCGAGCTGGCCCGCCGCGTCGGGGTGACCGTGGTGAACCTGTCGGTGCTGAAAAACAACCGGGCCCGGGCGATCCGCTTCTCCACCCTGACCGCGCTATGTGACGCGCTGAACTGCCAGCCAGGAGACCTATTCCGAGTCCGGCCCTAACCCCCGCCCGCAGCACCCCGCGCCGCGCAACGCCTGCTCCATGGCCCTCGGAAACCTCAGGCGCCAGTCACCTGCGCCAATTGCTGCAGCGCACCCTGGTGCTCACCGGCGCACTTCAGCAGCCCGGCAGGCACTTATGGCATTAAGTGCATCAAGGCGAAGGGCGTCCTCGCCATGCACCAAATCGGGAAGGCAAAACCCCTTCAGGCACCTTTAAAAAAACCTAACTCTTCAAAGGCCCGCTGCGTGTGCGAACAGTGTACGAGGCCGGGGGAACCGATCGCTTAATGCAATGGTGCACCGAATGGGCATGGGAGGTAGATTGCCTGCGGTCTCACAGCCGCAAGACGCACGGTTACCACGACTGGCGACGCTCGCGCTGCCGTACGTGCCACGGTTGGTAGCAGCCTCGCCGTCGACTCGTCTCGATGCGGACGCGGACCGAGCGCGACGGCGAGACGGCTGAGTCAACGCGGACAAACGCACTCTTATGGCTGTGTACGCGGTGGACGCCAGCCATGAGCGGTTAGGGATGTGTCGACTCACGCCGTGGCAGCGGCGATGTCGCCTGAGCGATAGGCGATGATCAGCTCGGCGATGATCAGCTCGGCGATGTCACGCTCATCGAGGCGGTCGTGCAGGCTCCACGGACGCTTCGTTCTCGGTCTCGGGGCAGATACAAGAGTTGGTTAGAGTTACGGTGTGGCAAACCGCAGGCCAGCAGCTTGTATTGAGTGCGAGTAGGCGGCAAGTAGCTCCACCGAGCACGTTGGGTGCCTCTGATCTAGGCGTTCATGCTTCTCCGGGGTGCGAGTCCCTTCTTTCGGTGGTGCGGAAGAGTCGCGATCCACGCATCCCGCTTCACTGCACGGGTACGGCGTCCGGCTGATGACCGGGTCACCCGCGATCGAATTAGGCAACCGAGTCGAGGGAGAAGAGCTGCGGCGCGTCGCCGGGTTGCCCTTGAGGTGGGGGAATCTGGCGGCGCGGGTCGGACATGAGCCTCACCCGAGGAGTGAACCCAAAGGTGCCCTGAACGTGGCCCTTGCGCCGTTGTCGAGCACGCGATGGCGCCGTCGCTCCGATGCCGGGAGGAGGCGCCCATTGTGGATGCTGGCATCACTCGTTAGGGTCATGCCCGGATCACGGGGCGGTTCGATGGAGTCACTGTTTTCGCCGTGGGTGGTGGTCCGGGTCCGGTCACCTATCGGCGGTTGTCTCGACGCCGAGGAGTAAGGATCCCATGGTATGCGCAGCGTCGGCACGGTGGACGGTCAGGTGACTGCCGACAACGCGCCGGACGTCAGCCCCCTGCGGTTGATTGGTCCCCTGCAGGGGTCGGTCTGGGCTGTTGCCGCCGCCACGCTGCCCAACGGCACGGTCGTCGTCGCGGGCGCCGACTCGAAGGGCAGGGTCGCCTGGTGGAACGGTGTGAGCGGCGAGCTGCTCAGCGACTCGAGGTCCGCGGACCCGGCCGTGATGCGGTCGATAATCGCTGTGATGCTGCCCGACGGGCGGATCCGGTTCGCCACCGCGGGCAGCCAGGGCACGGTGCAGCTGTGGGACGGCGCCCAGGGCGTGACGACCGGAGGAGCGATCTCGTCGGAGACCGGCAACATGTGGTCCATGGCGGCACTGACGCTCCCTGGGCCGAAAGCAGTGCTTTTCACTGGAGGGGACGACGGGCGGATTCGCCGCTGGGATGGTGAGACGGGGGAGTCCGTCGGTGACCCGTTCGGTGACCACGCGGGTGCCGTGCGGGCCATGGCGGCCGGCCCGCCGCTCGATGGCACGCCCACGCTGGTGACCGGTGGAGACGACGGGACCGTGCGCCGCTGGGATGCCGTGACCGGGCAGCAGCTCGGGCCGCCGCTGCTCAACGAGGGCGCACCGGTTTGGGGGATGACCGTCGCGAGATTGCCGTCCGGCCCGCCGATCGTGGTGAGCTGCAGCAACGACGGCGCCCTGTGTCGATGGGACGACACCGGCACACCTCTGGGCACCCCGATCGTCATCGGCCCCGGGGCGCTGGTTGCCGTCGTCGCCGTCACCCTGCCGAATGGCCGTGTGGCGCTGATCGCCGGCAGCACGGCTAGTCGGCTGTTCTGCTGGGACGCCCGCACCGGTGAACCGGTTGGCCGCCCCGAGCTGGCTTCCGGTCGCGGCCTGGTCTCGCTGGCCACCGTGTCGGACGTGGACGGCCGAGTCCGGCTGGCATTCGGCGGCATCGACGGAAGCGTGACCGTCGCCCCGGTGCCGTGGGATTCGGAGCCGCGTGTGTCCGCACCGGCGCAGGTCGACTCCACCCGCGTCCGGGACGGGCTGGGCCGGCGGATCCTGGCGGCGCACCTGGGCGCGCTGCTGAACGAGCTCGCCGCGGCGGACTCCGAGAGCCCGAGCGCGGTGGTACACGTCGACGGGCCGTGGGGCGCCGGCAAGAGCACGTTGGTCAGGCTTCTCCTGGATGATGAGCAGGCGCACGGCCCGGACTGGACGCCTCCGCTGGTCGTGGACTACGAGGCATGGCGGGAGTGCGCGATCGCGCCCGAGTGGTGGTCGCTGGCCGCCGCGATCGAAAGGGAGGTGCGCCGGTCCCGATCCTGGGCCATCCGCGCGTTCATGCACGTCTGGTCGGTCGTGGTGCGGACAATAAGGTCACCCGCGACGCTGACCGCCTTGGCGGTGGCCCTGGTCGGTGTGCTGGTGAGCACGTTCTTCTCGTCGTCGTGGGTACAGGCTGTGGCCGCCGTCGCGGCGGTGATTGGCGGCCTGGTCGGCATCGGCCAGGTGGTCGGGCGGACGTTGTTCTGGCACTCTGCCCCGTTTGGTCGTCTGCACCTCCAGACGGAGGACAACCCGCTGGGCCAGGTCGCCGGCATGATCGGTTGGTTGCGCGGCTGGGCGCCGCGGGTGCCGCCCTGCCGAGGCGGTCAGGACCGGCGGCGGCCGATCCTGCTGGCCATCGACGACCTGGATAGGTGCCCTGCGGAACGGGTGGTGAAGATTCTGGAGACGGTGCACACGATCCTGCGCCACCCGCCGCCCCGCAGCCGGCCCCGGCGTCCGGAGCCGGCACGCCTGTTCGTCCTCGTCCTCGCCGACGGCCGTTGGGTCCGGCAGGCCTTCACATCCCGGTTCGCTGAGTTCCAGAATCCCGGGTCCGCCACCCGTGACCTCGGATCGGATTTCGCCCAAAAGGTGTTTGACCACGTGGTGCTCGTTCCGGACCTGTTCGCGGAGCAGGTCTCGGCCTACCTCGATGGCGTGGTCGAAGCGCGGACGGACGGTACGGCGGACGGGCTGAGGGCATCGCCGGAGCAGCACACCGTCCGGACGGGCAACGGCGATGCCAGCTCGCGGGACGACCGAGCTCCCGCCTACGCGGCACCGCCCGTCCGTGACCAGGAGAGTGAGGAGATCGACCGTGTGCGCCAGGAGGCCACCGCTGCGGCAACCGAGGTGCGTAGCGCCCATCTCCTGCACACGTACGCGGGCCTGATGCCGGCTAACCCTCGCATGATCAAGCGCATTGCGAACGCGTTGGGGATGCTGCGGGCGATCAGGATTCATGTCCGGCACATCGAGGACGATGACGCCCTGGCGCGGGCGGCGATCCTGCTGGTCCGGTTTCCTGTGCTCGCCGCCCGGCTCCGCTTCGACGACCTGTCGAACGACACGGACCCGTGCTGGCACCTCCCTTGCGTACGGGATGTGCTGGGCGGGTGCAGCCTCGAGTCGCTGGCCCGCTGTCTCGGCCGAGCCGATCCGCCCAGCGCTGAGGAGTCGTGACCGTCAGCGGATCAGCGGACGCAGGGTCTGCGCAGCGATCTCCAGTCCCTTCTTGATCTTCGTGTGGGTGCCGCCCCAGACCGGGTCCTCATGCTCGACAGCGACCGCGCCGTCGAAGCCGCCAGTGTAGAGGGTGTCGACGATCCGGTTCCAGTCGAGCTGACCGCGGCCGGGGACGCGGTAGCGCCACCAGCCGGTGTCCTCCGGTCGGATGCGGGTGACCGTCTTACCGAAGATGCCGTACCGCGTTCGGCATCGCGGGTCGACCTCGATGTCCTTAGCCTGGACGTGGAGCACCCTGCCCGTCGTGAGGCACGACCCGAGCGCGTCGACCGGGTCGATGCCCAGCCAGACCAGGTGCGAGGGGTCATAGTTCAGGTACAGTCCGAGGTCGAATAGCCAGTCCCACAGCTCGGGTGAGTATGCGAGGTTGCCCGGGTACCCATCAGGGTGCCAGCCCTCCATCGGGCAGTTTTCGATGACGAGCCGGACGCCGTGGTCGTCGGCGTATCGGACCAGTTCGGGCAGCAGCTTCTCGGCCTCCCGCAGGTTGTCCGACACCGTCCTCGCAGCGTCCCGGCCGACGAACGTGCCGACGTGCGGCACGCCGAGCGCCGAGGCAGCGCGGATGCAGGCCTTGAGATGGTTGTGGATCCGCCGGCGCTCGACCGGGTCACCGATGAGGTTGTTCTCGTAGTAGCTCACTGCGGAAAGGGCCAGGCCGTGCTCGGCGAGCAGCGCCCAGATGCGTTCGGTGTCGATGGGCTGGCCGTCCACCTCAAGGTGGCTGGCGTGGTGCGGGTGTTCATCACCGGACGGCCACGCCGCAACCTCCAGGGCATCGTACCCGGCTGACGCGGCCCAGTCGGCGATCTCGTCGAGCGTGAGCCACGGAAGACAGGCCGTGAACAGGCCGAGCTGCATACATCTCCTCCAGCGGCAAGAAAAATGGCGGCGGAATACAGGACCGCCTTCAGTATGTAATCGATCTGAGCCGGCGTCACCGCGCCGTACATGCCCGCGCTCGTCCGATCGTCAACACCTGCTCGTCGTCGCGTCTATCACGACGCGGTTCAAGGCGAGACAGCGGCGAGCCGGGCACTGGTGGTGCCCTCGGTAAGTGCGTTGAAAGCTGAGGATCGTTCGAGTTGCGAGCGCTGCCACGGTGACCATGCTGTCACTACGGTCCGGGGCGAGGAGAACTCGAGCTGCCTTGCGCGTCCAGGCGGCCCAACTGGGTGGAGAGCGGCGGCTGGGTGAGGTGTAGTCGGGCCGCGGAAGTAGGCCTGCTATTTCAGGTCCACGGTTTTCCGTATGCAAGCAGCAGGTCAGCGGCTTGCGTCGAGTGCGAGTAAGCGGTAAGTAGCTCCACCGAGACCGCCCAGGTCGATGGCCTGGGCATTCATGCTTATTGGGTGTGCGAGTCCCTTCTCTCGCCGCTACGGAAGAGTTGCGATCCTTTCCCGCTCACGCTGCATGAGCGGACGACGTCCAACCATGCCAATGATCGGATGGTCGGCAACGGCCATGTGACTGCGACTGGCATCTAATCAGGACAAACGGTGTGAACCGCAGTTACGTACCCGATCAAGCTGGGCCGTGGCCTAGACAGAATCCACCCGGCCGTGCCGACCAGTAGCGTTCAGAGCGTCGGGGAATAGGCGTGATCCGTCCGCCGCTGCGGCCTGCCAGTCATATCCGACTGGTGGCTGGCGTCTTCTCTTATGAGGGGTCAACGTCGCGGCCAGATTGGGGTCCAGGGACCGCAGGTGTCCTCGAGGTAGATCCTTTCAGGGTTGCGGTCGCCCAGACAGACGCGAAAATCTGCGGTGTCGTTGTAGCTAAACGAAACTGTGATGCGTTGAGGAGGGTTTCTCGTCACCTGGCTGCCATCGGGGCTGCGGGTCGCGTGGCGGTTGCTGTTGAACCAGGCTGGCCACTCTTTGCCGTTGGCTCGGACGACGAGGACCGCCGACTTGCCGTCGGGGCTGTCATCAAACAGCAGGAACTCGAGTCGATCTGCACAGAACGTTGCGTGAGCGCGGCTGCTGTTCTTGGTTTGCGCTTTGATGGTCGGCGTCGGGCATGGTGAGTCGGCGGGGGCGGTGCTGGAAGGGGATCCGGTAGGTGGCGGCGAGGTTCCTGACGACGCCTCATCGTCAGGAAACGGGATCAGCCAGACTAGGACACCGAGGACGGAAACGACCACCACAGCCGCACCGTGCCAGGGCCGCAAGGATCGGTACCACTGCCGCCAAGTGGCAGCGGGTTTGTCGATGCTTTTCGTGGGTGGCGATGAGTCTGGCGGGGGCAGAGTGCGTGGGGCTCGGGCTGCTACTCGTCGCGCTGCCTGAAGCCTGGCCATGAGCTCGTCGGCCCGGTCCTTGCCCACGAGAAGCAGGCACATTTCGGTGAAGTCGTCGTCCTTGCGGGGCAGACGCTTGTGTTCAAGCCAGCCACGGACAGTCGAGGCCGACAGGCTGTAGTTCTGTTCCCGCTGTAGTCGAGCGCTGATCTCCTCGGCCGACAAGGAGCTTTATTCAAAACACCTCTAAAATGAGAAAATGAGTTACTCTGAGAATAGCCCGATATCTGCTTGATCACGGCTCGGCGTGTCGCCAGGGCAACGGTCCCTCCCGCTGATATCAAGAGGT
>JALZHU010000443.1 GCA_030860695.1 Actinomycetota bacterium | reverse complement strand
CAAGCGGCATCTTCTACCCAGCAAAGATCAACACTCACGAACGTGATCAGCGCGTCGCAGAATTAAGCAACAGAGTCGTACAGGCCACAGAAGACCCCAAGTGCCCGCCGCTGGCTCCTCGTCGTTGGTACGCGTGTGGCAGGACCATCCTGGCGGTGCGAGAGGTGGGGAGATCCCGCGATTCACGGGTGTGGGCGGCCCCCTCGTCGGATTTCGAGGCGCGGGAGGGCTTCGCTGGGCTGGGATCCGCAGCTTCCCGCCGATTCTGGTGGACCAGGTGCGCCCGGCTTGCCGGCTGACAGTCGCATGGTGATCTAACGGAGACGTCAAGTGTCTGCGTTGGTAGGTGTTGCATCGCAACTGTTCGGGGACACTCTGAGCCTCGACGTGGAAGGCTGTGCGGATCAGTGGTCAGGAATCTGGACCTGCCGCCGTCCGGGTTACGGGGGCGGCGCTGTTGATCGTGGTTGACCCGTGGCTAACGGCGTGGGGGGCATAGGCTGACGCCGGACGGGCGTAAGGGATATCCGCGTCACCTGGTGACCCACCGCCCTCGTACCCAGCCTCGGGGCCATCCCGGAGCCCGAGGTTTGCTGGAGGCATCGCCTTTGTTTCGCCGCGATGTGACTCGGCGGTCAGGAAGTCTCTCCGGGGGACGGCGTCGGTGCGCTGGGGAGGAGTTCGGGGGCGGTGGTGCTTCCGTCGATGACGGCGGTGGCGAGCTCGGTGAGCCGCTGGCCGTGGTTGCGGGCGTAGCCGCGCAGCAGCGTGAAGGCCTCACCGGGGTCGATGTGGTGGCGTTCGGCGAGGACGCCCTTGGCCTGCTCGATGATCACGCGGCGGTCCAGCGCGGTTTGCAGCTGGTCGACGAGGGCGTCGTGTTGGTGCAGGGCCCGTTCCTGGATCAGGCCGATGGTGGCCACGTCGGCCATAGCTTGGCCGATCCGGGTGACCTCGGGTGCTAAGGCATTCGGATCGGTGTGGAACAGGTTCAGCGCCCCGATGACCTGCGCGCGCAGCCGCATCGGCAAGGCGTGCACGGTGCGGAACCCGGACTCGGTGGCCGCGGGAGCAAACAGCGGCCACCTGTCGGCGGCCACGCTCAGGTCGGGGTGGCTGACCGGCGCGCCGGTGAGGTAGCTCTCTAGGCAGGGGCCATCGTGGTTTTGCAGCTGGAACAGCTCCAGCAGCCGGATGCTCTCGGCGGAGCAGGCCATCACCTGCAACCGGTCCAGGGAGTCACCCAGCAGCAGCCCGGTCGCGGACACGTCGAGCAGCTCCATGCAGCGATCCACCAGCATGTGCAGGAACTCCACCACGTCGAAGTCGTCGACCAGGGTGTCGGCGAGCTCCACGAAAGTTCGGGTCAATCGGTCATCGGTCATGGGTTTCATCTCCGACGATGGATCGCGGACGACCACAATAAACGCCTTCTCATGCGGTGGGCTCGGGGTCAAACCGTAATCGACGGGCGACTACATCGGTCGCCAGCTCAGACAGCGGGCGGCTCTCGGTGAACGCCCGCGCGCGCAGCCTGCTGAACGCCTCCTCGATCCTGACACCGAGCTGTACTGAGATCATTCCGGTGGCCTGGTGGATTTCCGGGCGGCTGTCGGACAGCCAATCAAGGGCCGGGTAGCTGTCCTGGAAATCGATGCCGGTCTGCTCGTCGAGCACCAGCCGCAGGGCAAACTCGGCGAATACGTACGCCTCAGCCAAATCCTCGGCCGGCAGCTGACCAGGACGATCCGAAGCCAGCACGAAGACTCCGGCGCGGATGGCACCGATACGCAACGGCAGCACGACCAGCGCCCGGCCCCCAGCCTCGACGGCCTGCGGGGCGAACAACGGCCAGCGAGCCTGCTGCTTGACTGAGTCCAGGTCGCCCACCAGCATCGCAGGGCCACCGGCCAACACCTCCAGCGACGGGCCCTCGCCCACGGTAAGCTGCAGTTCCTCCAGCTCTCGGCTCACCGGTCCGATGGCGCAGAGCACCTCGGAAACCACCAGGTCACTCCGGACCGACACCGCCACCCCAGTGACCGGCAACCGGGCCGCAGCCGCCTGACACAGCGAGCGCACAGACACTGGGACACCGAGTGCATCGGCGTGGGCGGTCACCATGCCCCACACCCGGTCGGCCCGGGTGGCCTCCGTCATCGACTACCGCCCCTGCCTGTTTCCAGGCTCGATGGTGCCTTGGTGACGGCCTGCACCAGGTTCTCATGGATCGTGAACTTACCCGCCAGTTTCGGTGAGCCACAGCGGACGCCACACCGGCCGAAAGCTGACCACCAAGCGCAGCTCGGCACCCTCGCGACCTCGACGAGCACTCTCAGACCGGCGGCGCCGAGGAACTGGACCCGAGTGAAATCAATGACCAGAACCCTACAGGTGCCGCAGTCACGATGTTTGATCAGATGACGATGTAGCACCGGGCAGGTGAGCAGGTCCAGTTCTCTCACTGGCACGACCATTGGCAAGCGCGCTGGTGGTGCGTTGTAGCCACCCCGAGAGGTGCATGAACCCGTCGGTGGACAGGCGGTGGGACGCCGGCCGGGCAGCGCGCCTGGACAGCGGCCGTTGCAGCAGCGATCCAGCCGTGGGGAAGGTGCATCGGGGTCGGCACCGAACGGTTCAGCCGTCCAGCCGGTCCTCCAAGTAGTCCGCATAGTGCTCGATCCACGCACCACGTTCCTCATCGGTGCGACACGCCAGCCAACCGTCATGCCAGATGGCGTCGGATGCCGCGGAGCACGCTTGGAACCGGTGAACGAAATCGTCGTTGATGACCGTTTCGAGCACTACCACACCAGCACCGGCCGAAGTACTGATGCTGATGAATGACACGCCACTGGAGTCAGCTCTTCGCTGTGCGCGCTCGTCACTAGCCACCATTTGATCTCCCAGGACTGACACCGACACTTATCAGCCACCGGGTCCGGGGCGGCACCGCGCACGACCCGGACTCCCTCGAGCCGAGCGGGCTGCGGGGCATGAGCGTTGATAGCGAACCTACCAGCGC
>JALZHU010000193.1 GCA_030860695.1 Actinomycetota bacterium | reverse complement strand
ATCCAGCGCGGTGACCTCGACACCGCATGCCGCCACGCCAACGACGCCCTGATCATGGCTGCTGACTTGCAAGTTCAGCCCAATCTTCAGGATGTGTATCGCATCCGCCGCGATCTGAATCCCTGGGCCGACACTACCCTTGTCCGGGACTTCGATCGGCAACTCGCTGACCTCACCGGCGGGGCATGACCCGCCGAGACCACGACGTCCGCGCATCAGAGGAACGGCTGAACGGGGTAGGCCGCCGGATGGCATATGGCGCGTCCGACCGGTCGTTTGATGCGCGCATACTGGACCCCGTGTCGACCCCAGCCGCGAGCAGCTCTCCCGAAGCCAGCAGCATCGGGCGCAATCTGGCCATCGTGCGCAAGGCGCGCGGCCTGAGCCAGCAGCAACTTGCCGAGCGGCTGCACGTCTCCCGGAGCCTGGTGGAGAAGGTCGAACACGGTTCCCGCGCCGCCACCCCCGCCCTGATTGAAGCAGCCGCCCGCGTCCTGGGCTGCAGCATCACCGACCTGAGCGGCCAGCCCTACCGCGGCGAGAACCACGCCGACGAACAAGCTCACGCCACCATCGGCCAGATCCGTCGGGCCATCAGCCACCACGACCTACCGCCGGACCTAGGCGACACCGAGTCCCGGCCGCTGTTCCAGCTCCGCGAGGACGTGCGCCGCGCTAACCGGCTGCGCCACCGCGCCCGGCTCACTGCTCTCGGCGCGATGATTCCCGGCTTGATCATCGAGTTGACTGCCGCCGCCCACACGACCACTGGTGACCAGCGGGCCGAAGCGTTCGCATTGCTGGTCGAGGCGTACGCTGCCGCGAACCAAGTCGCCTACAAGCTGGGTTATGAAGACCTGTCCAACCAGCTTGTCGACCGCATCCGCTGGGCCGCAGGCCACACCGGAGACCCGCTCGTCGGCAACCTCGCCGACTGGATGTATGCGGGCTGCCTACGAACGCTGGGCTTCTACCGCCCCGCTCTCGGTGTCCTGCACAACGCGTGGCGCACCCTGGACCTATCCACCGGCTGCATGACGCCGCGCCAACTCAGCATGTACGGCAGCTTGCACTTGCAAGCCGCGATGGTCGAGGCCCGCGCCGGACACCCCGACAACACCCGTACCCACCTCACTGAAGCCGCTGACGCCGCTGGCTTGCTGCGGGTGGACACCGACCACTTCCAACTCGCCTTCGGTCCCTCCAACACCGCCATCTACCGTGTCGCCACCGCCGTCGAACTCGGCGACGGCACCCGCGCGGTCACCGAAGCCGCCACTATCTGCCTGCCCAGCAGCGTCCCCGTCGAACGCTCCGCCCACCACTACCTCGACTTGTCCCGCGCCTGGCTCTGGCACGGCAACCGGGAACAAGCACTGCGCTCCCTGTTGAAGGCAGAACGCCTTGCGCCGCAACAGACCCGCATCCATCCCATGGCCCGGGAAACGGTGCGCGTGCTGCTGCGACAGGACCGCCGACGCAGCGACAGCCTCTCCGGCCTGGCCAAGCGCGTCCATGTAGCACTCTGACCGTTCACGGTCAACACTCGGTGCGGTGTTCGACCCGCACAAGCTGTGCAAGACCGGCTACCCGGTGCTGTATCACGCTCCAGCGTATCCCAATCGGCCGCTTTTCCAGGCGCACGATACGCAGTAAGGAGCCAATAGCCGTGTTATTCCGAAGCGCTCGCCATTGTGTCACCACCGTCGCCTGCCGGATTCGCTCAAGCGCTGCGTAACGACCGTGAACACCGGCGAACACGACCCACGACGCTTGCACATCGTCAAAAGCGCGGTCCTTCCCGACACCGCCGCGATTCTCGCCGCTCTAGACGCCGACGAGGACTACGACTACCACCCCGACAGCGACCCGCCCATCACCACCGGCCAATACCGCCGCATCACCCGCGCCATCGCGAGCCTGGCCACTGCGACGCCCGACCAACCGCTCAGCGACACTCCCGCCGACGCCCACACACAAGGGCAGATCCAGATCCTCGACGAGATCCGGCGAATCTTCACCGAAACCGTCTCACTACCCAGCTGTGAACAGGAGAAACCGAGTTGACCGGAAAGACCCGTTGAGCGGGAAAGACCTGGATCCTCTGCCCCTCGACTGGCAGGCCCACGCCATCGACGCCTGGGCTGATCATCCCCGGGGTGTGTGGATCGCCTGCTGTGGTCATCGGTTGTCCGAGGGCACCCCGCTGTACGACGTTCCCCAAAGGCAACAGTGTCCGAGCTACACGCGGTGGGAGCATGACGACGAAAGCAGAGGCCGGGCAGTGATCGAGGTGAGTGAACGGTTGCCCGGTGAACGCGCCAGCTTAGTGGTGCGGGGCCGACGCATTGATGACAATCGCCATCGACGACCAGACGGTGATCCTCGCTTCGGAGCGACCTGTCAGCGGCACAGACCCGGCGACCCACCCACCGCTGTGAATGCCGCGCTGAGACTTCGGCTGGGCGCTGGTCGAGGTGCGCTCCCCCCGACGCGTCACTCCCAGTGCCCGGCCGGTCCCAACGGAAACCAGGGACACCATGAGGCGACACCGCAAGACGAGCACGGCGAAACACTGGTTACCGGCGCCCGACGAGGTGAACAGGGTGGTACATCAACGCATCATCGAGATGGTTGACCACACCGGGACGGCGCACTTGCTCACGGTCGACGCCGTGGCCGGTGGGAGACCGCGGGGCCGGTACACCGCTGTGTGCAGCGAGCGGATCCTGCCCGGCGCGCTGGTCGCCAAGGTTGCCCGCTGGTGCCCGCTGTGCGTACCCATCCCCACCCAGCGGGGTGCGCGGTGACCGCCGAGAGGTCTCACCGGTTCGCGATCACCGGCAAGGCCCCCGAAGGTTGTGACCGCACGATCATGGTGTGGCGGGAAACGGATCTGATCGAGGGCAAAGTGCAGCGCCGAGTCCTGGTCACACTGGACGCCACGATGAACACCGCGACGGTCCTCACCCGTGATCAAGCCGTCGAAGTGGCGCAGGCGATCCTGACCACTGCCCGGTGAGCGACCCGATGATCGGCTCCGACGACGAGGCATGCCCATACTGCGTGAGCAGCGACGGGATGCGGCAGACCAGCGATACCCGCCGCACGCAGGCGTGGGCCTGCGACCGCTGCAACACCGAATGGGCGATCTCGGTGATCAGACCGTACTCGCGCGCGGCTGCGCTGCTGAACGACCTCGGGGCGGCGGCTGAGGAGATCCGGCGCCTGCGCTGGAAGCTGACCCAGCTCATCGCTGGCTGACGACGCGGCCACGCTCCCCGATCAGGAGCTGCGAGACCGGCTGCTGACGCTTGCCACTAGGGCCACGCTGGCGCAGTTCCCTTAACGATTAACACTCGCTAAGACCCCGACCGGCCGCTGGTTGAGCCCAGCCCCCGTCATGCTCCCGGCGGCCGGTCGGTTCCAGCGACATAAATCCCCCGGGCCGCCGCGGTCAAGCCAAATTCCCCGGTGCGTCCCCCCGCGGCCCGGCCGGTTCCTGCCACGCACTCCAGGTTGAGGTACGACTTGGGCGCGTATTGGGCGTCGACACCCGCCAACTGCCGTTGAGCGCCGGACGAGGCCGGACGCAACAGGAATGCCCCCTAACTTGTTCACGCAGGTCAGGGGGCATTCCTTGCTGGTCAGTGCGTGGCGCCCCCGGCAGTATTCCACACAGACCATCTACGGCGGGGGATCGGTCCCTACTAGGGCGTTTGGTGATTGAAAGCAGCTTCGGGCTTGCTGAGCCGGGTAGGAGGTGGTCATGAACGCCGCACGGGCTCTGGGCATCGGACGCACCAAGGCATACCAACTCGCCCACGACGGACAGTTCCCAGTCCGCCTCATGCACCCCGGCCTCAGCTACCATGTACCACCGCCGACCTACTCAAGGTGCTAGGCATCACAGTTCCTCTGCCGGTGCGTATGATGTTCGGTGGCAACGTCAAAAACGGCAATCCGCGCGACTAACTTCTCGTGCTCGTTGATGATCAAGAAAAACGGATACGAACATACCGTCGTAAAAGGACATCAAAGATGCTTGAAATACTCGGTCACAAGTTCGAGTCCCCTTAAGTTTGGCCTGGTGACAGGTTTACACAACGAAACGGGACGGGGATCCGAGCGGTTCAGGGATTTAAGAGCGACCGGCAAATGATCGTCAGCGGAGCTGTCGAGTGGTGGGTCTGGTTGGCCAGCGTAGTGCGTGCGAGCTCGGTTGATGAGGCGGCGGATGACGGTCAGGGCGGCGGTGAGGTAGTGGTAGAACTCGACGATGATCTTCCGTTTGTCGGTGTTACGGCGGAGCTTGCCGTAGCCGTTCATCCACGAGTGGCACCGTTCGACGGGCCAGCGCTTGCCGGCCTGGATCGGGGCGGGTGTGCCCTTGGCCGCGATCTCGGCGTGGTAGCCCAGAATCTCGAGCAGGTCACGGGTCTTGTTCGAGTCGTAGCCGTGGTCTAGGTGCATGCACGGTTGGTTGGGCAGCGGTCCGATCATGTTGCAGATCCCGGCCAGGGTGGGCTGCAGTAGTGGGGAGTCGTGATCGTTGGCCCGCGCCGCGACAAGGTGCAGCGGGATCCCGTCGCCGTCACAGGCGACAGAGCGTTTGGTTCCCTGTTTGCCCCGGTCGACAGGGCTGCGTCCGGACACCTCACCGCCACAGGGCGACTTGGTGATCGCTCCATCGACGGCGAGATCGTCGAGGTTCAAGCCGATCATTCGGTCGTAGGCGTCGAGCCCGAGCCGCAACAGCCTGGGCGAACCCGGCCTTGGCCCACTGGGCCAGCCGACGACAGATGGTGCGGTCCGAACACCCCGGGCTGGCCAGGCGTTCATAGCCACTGCCGTGCACCAGCGCGGCGATCACGTGGTCGACCACGACTCGGTCGGAAACCCGGCGGCGGTGACAGCCCCATGGGTGGGTCGGGGAGAACTCCGGGCGGTCCGGCTCCCCGGTCAGAGAAGCGAACTCGACCCACAGCGGTTCGATCAGGGAAGCTGGCAGTAGAGGCACGGACCCTCCGAGTGACCATCAGGACATCAGCAATCCGATGATCACTTGCGGGTCCATGCCTCTACCTCGAACGACACGCCGCCATCTCATTTGCCGGACGTTCTGAGAGGGCGGCGCGATCGGCACCTCCTCCGGCGTCACGACCTGCGCAGACAGCGCCTAGGAGGTAGGAGGTCTGACCCGTTTGGGCACACATTCGGCACTGGAGCTGCGCGCTCGATTTCAAGCTCCGCGCGGCGACGTGCGGGAGCAGTCGGGGAACACACTATCGCTGGTCAAAGTCGGAAACCGATGCAACCCGAACCATGGTGAACGGCATGAACGAGACGAGAACTGAGACGAGAGGAGCCGGGTCATGCCGGCACCGGTCTCCGCGATGATCACGTCGGCGGCGCGGGTGCCCCAGCCCTACCAATTCACCTTGGATCCCGATTGAGTAAAGCTACTACACCGTGGGTGCGCTGACGCACGTTGATCATAATCACGGTTAGCTTGGACAGTGCCCACCGCCGCTGGTGTGCTCCGCGCTTAGGGTTTATAACCCAAAACAGCTATACCGCCCAATTCGCAACGGTACCCCTGGTTGAGCACCGGAAAATTTGGGCTTGGCCGCCCATCCGTGAATGTCAACAGTGACCTAACGTATACTGCTGTCCCGGTCTGTGTCGTGCCGTGTTACCGATTTGGGTGAACTCCCTTAGTCAACAGGCGGTCTGGTTGGTCTTCTTCTAGGGTCGGATCAGAGGGGATTCAATAGAGTCGGTGGTAGAAGACGGGTTCCTCCAGAGACCACCGCCAAGGTTAAGAAGGTTGTGTAGGGAGGGATGCGTACTGGGTGTCTTCCGCGGTTTTGTCCCCCCGTTCCCGCCGCGATGCGTGAGTGGTGGCGGTTAAATTTGTGGCGCGGCTTGGTTAGAGGACCCACTTGCCCGGTCGATTACGTCGATGACGTAGACCGTATTCCGACAGTCTCCGGAGGATTCCCCATGGCTACCCCCATGGAACAGCGCGTACCCGGATCCGGCCGCGCTGTACAGATCAATACTCCACAGCAGGCGTATGGCGATCCGCAGGATGCCAGCATCGACATAGAGCGACTTACCAAGGACCTCCTGGTCGGCGCCGCCAGTGCTGTGCCCATTGCAGGCGTGTTGTGTGGCGCGCTCGCCGGCCAGCTCCTCAACGCGCTATTCCCGGAAGGCCAGCCCGATCCGTGGGAGGCTATCAAAGGTCGTGTCGAGGAACTCGTCAAAGCCAAAATTGACGATGCCGTGTGGAACCTGGCAAAAAGCGACCTGCAAGGCGTCAAGAACAACTTCCAGGACTACTACAACGTCGCTAAGACCATCACGCCCGAATCGAGCGGAACCGCGTTGGTCGAGGTCAGGCAACGGTGGGGAAGCGCACACTCGTCCGTCATCGGCGCCTACCCCAGGTTCCAGGCCGACACCTTCAGGGCGTTGCTCCTGCCGCTGTTCGTGCAGGTCGCCAACTTCTACATCGCGCTCCTGCGTGACATGGCCATCCATGGCCGAAAATGGGGCTTCGAGCAGTCGGTCGTTGACGAGCGCAAGACGAAGCTAGCCAGCATCCTCAAGGATGACGGCACGATCGACGACAAGGACAAGTTCATCAGTTATGTACGTCTCAATCAAGAAGCCGAGTACACCCGGCTGATCAACCAGGGGTACCGCACGTACTGGGACGCGATGACTTACGATCGGGAGTCGTGGACCTCCACGGTCGAGACAGCGGTCCAGATCTGGCCTTACATGAAGATCACCGACAGGAGGGTGGACATCCCCCAGCTACATGAGGTCTATCTCGGCCCGATCGGAACCACGTTCAACCCCCGATGGTACCGGCCGTACAAGACTCCGAACGAGCCCCTGCGCGCCGTGTGGGTCTGGAGCTGGGACCGGATGGATGCTATCCAGTGCCGATTCGGAGACACATGGGGGCCGAAACGGGGTACAAATGGCGGTTCGCCCGACCAGAGGGATGCACCGGACGGTGCCGGCGGCGGCCGGTGGCGTGAATGTCCCTGGTACCTCGATCAGTGCCCGGCGGACGACTACATCGACAAAGTATGGGCACACTGGGACACTAGACGCGAGAGCGGCGAGGGCGCTCTCGTGCCGAATCTGAGAGAGTACGGGGTCCACCGGTTCGCCTTCGGCACCAAGAGCGGTAAATTAACCCACTGGTGCGGCGACCACGAGCCAAATGTGATGCACGCGGTGGAAAACTGGACGATCCCCGGATATCAGGTCACCAACTTCTGGGTCGAGTGCGCCAACCCCGCTGGCAATGCAGCGGCGGTCATGGTGGTGGGATGGCGGCCGGTCAACGGCTGGAAGCCCCAGGCCACTCACGGCAACTCCTACATGCTGGTCAGCGCCGAAAATGGTTACGCTGTCAACCTGACCTACTACAGCGCCCGCGACGGAGTGGAGATGATGGCCGAAGCGCCCGCCCACATACTGAGTCAGCAGTGGCGTCTGGTCAGCGACGACAACGGATATTGCCGGCTCGTCAACGCCTACACCAGTGCCCACCTCGCCCACGACCACTCCGGCCGCGTTTTCCAAACCCAGGACGCCAGGCGTCCTGACGACGTGCTCTGGGAACTGGTCGACGGCAACGACTCTTGCTGGGCGCTACGCGCCCCCGCAGCCCGTGGCGTGCTGACCTTGTTCGGCGAGCACACCATCGGCCTGTCACCGGCCGTCGAGAACAATCCGGCCCAGTGGTGGCGGCTCCACCAAATTCCCATGGACACCGCAGCCGGAAGCGGCGCCTCAACGGGCCAGGCTACCTTCGGTTGGGAAGCTGGTGGCGCCACCGACCACGATGTCACTATCCGCATCAGCCGGGTCAACCCAGAGGGGGGCAACAGCGAACGCGACTGGACGCTGTCGTTCTACCTGCCTCCAGAAACCCAGGAGATCGCCCTGGCAAACACTGACCAGTTCGTCCTGCAAGCGACCCCGGAGGCCCACGGCACGCTGGTGACCATCACGGCCGCCGACGCCCCCGCCCGCGACCTGATGGCCGCCGGAACGGACCTGACCATCAACCTCACCTGCCGTACCTTCCCCGGGGAAGACCGTTCCGCCGCCGAACTCACACCGATCGACATCCAACTCAACGGCACTCGTATCAGCTGAACTACCGTCGCGCGCCCGCTCAGTCTCAGGGACTGTCCCGTGAGCGGGGCCGCCGCGGTCCCGCATAGCAAAGCTTGTTGCGAAGTTCAGAAGGCACGACCCGGTGTGGGGTCTGAAACGAGCGGGGCTGTCTCGGAGCTTGAGGTCGCGGTCGCACAACTGCGCGCCGAGATCGCACCGTTGCCGATGCTGAGCGCGAGGTGGAAGCTGGTTGGAGCTTGAGCAAGTTGAACCCCGCCCCAGGTCACGAGCTGCTAGATAACCTCATGAAGCGGTACATCTTGAGATTCAATAAGGATCGCGACTGTGGAGAGAGCTTGCAAGCCTCATGAATGCACAGCGGATCCTGGCTGGCCTCCTAAACCTGGAGTGTTCCCGATTTTATTGACACCGGTTTAGGCTGCTAGATCGGTTAGTATCCTGTATACTAGTTCGTATTCTAGTGGTGTCAAGTGTTTCAGTGTGGAGTGTCGTCGCCGGCGGTTGTAGTAGCCTTCGATCCACACGAACGTGTGCTGTTGGACCTCGGTGAGGTCGCCCCATGGACGGGTGTGGATGAGTTCCTTTTTGTAGGTGGCGAAGAATGATTCGGCGACCGCGCTGTCGAAGCAGGTGGCGCGGCGGCCCATGGAGCGGCGCACGCCATTGGTGGCGCAGAAGTCGGCGAATTCTTTGGAGGTGTATTGGCGGCATCGTCAACTTGGGCGGCGGCCTGGCGACTGGGATGATCGGCGGATCGTCTGTGTGGAGGGTTGAGGGGGGCTGGTGGGCACCGGTACGCCGTCGTACAAGGGGTTCCGGT
Organism: Actinomycetota bacterium; assembly: GCA_030860695.1. Taxonomy (GTDB): domain Bacteria; phylum Actinomycetota; class Actinomycetes; order Mycobacteriales; family Pseudonocardiaceae. Next base: position 1,639 of record JALZHU010000193.1, on the reverse strand, counting down.
TTCCGGTGGAGGTCATCAGCCACGGTGTCTGGCTGTACTACCGGTTCCCGTTGAGCTTGTGGGAGGTCGAGGAGATGATGCTCGCGCGGGGCGTCACGGTCTCTCACGAAACCATCCACCAGTGGACCGGGAAGTTCGGCCAGGCCTATGCAAACGGGTTGCGCCGTCGTCGGCCCCGCCCCGGTGACAAGTGGCACCTTGACGAGGTGTTCATCAAGATCAACGGGAAGGTTCATTACTTATGGCGTGCGGTTGACCAGGACGGGAATGTCCTGGACATTTTGGTCACCTCCCGGCGGGACGCGAAGGCCGCGACCAGGTTTTTTCGCAAGCTGCTTACGGAGCTGGAGTATGCGCCGCGGGTGCTGGTCACCGACAAGCTGGCCAGCTATGGCGTGGCACGACGTCGGCTGATGACCGGGGTGGTGCACCGTCGGTCGAAGTATCTGAACAATCGGGCGGAGAATGTGCGCCATGAGGTCGCACGAAACGAGTGGATTACGCGGATAGGGGGTCGATGTAGGTCGACTGCGTAACTCAGGAAAGTGCTCAATGCCTGTCCCTGCCCTCGCGTGCGTCACGGGTAACTGTGGGGTACGAAGCCGAGGGGAAAAGCCCAAGGGTCTTTGTCCAGTCCGGAGACCACAGGCGAGGGGAAGGGTGGATGGGTGAACGAGAGTGAATCCCTGATGAGGCTTCGTTACTCGGAGCTCCGGAAGACAGGAGAAGGACCGGAGTGCAGGGCTGGTCGTTGAGAAGCGGCAGCGGCAGCTGATGCGTTTTCGTCGGCTGTGTGAGCACCGTAGCCCCGGAGTAAAGGGGGCACCCGACCCCACCCGTATCTCGTTCGTGCGGAACATGGAAACCCCGTCGAGGTCCCTAACATCTTTCGTGATGAGGGTAGGCCGATCGTGAGAAAGGCACAATCCCTGGGCGGGAACAGGAAGGCCCACGAAGCGAACGCCGGCAGCCGAAAGGCAACAGGAAACCGGGACAATAGACGGCACCTCCCGTGGTCGTCCCGCATAACTGGCCGGATACAGGCGAATGCCTGGCACGAAAGTGAGCTGACGTGGGCCTGGTGAGCCTTTGACGTAACCCCTGCCAAAACGCTGACACCGAAGGGCAAGTTAGACACCGATGAGTGGACACGCATACGCGCTGGCGATGGCGGCCCTCGACGTGAACGGACCAGCGGACGCACCCTCGGACTGGAATGCCATCCCCTGGCGCCACCACGAGGGCAACGTACGGCGACTGAGGCAAAGGATCTTCAAGGCGACGCGGGCACAGGACTACAAGACAGTCCGGGATCTGCAAAGGATGATGCTGCGAAGCTGGTCGAACACGCTGGTCAGCGTGCGACAGGTCACGCAGTATAACGCTGGCCGCTACACGGCCGGGGTTGATGGAAAGGTCGCGCTGACCTCTCCCGCCAGGATGAGGGTGGCAGAAGAACTTCACCGCCATGCCCAGCCCTGGAAACCTCGTCCCGTAAAGCGGGTGTACATAGTGCGCCGTGTGGCGCTTGGTTGTATTCCCTGCTCAGTAGGGAGGAACTTGGAGGAATGTTTCTGGGTCTGATGGCTTACCGGAAGCCGAAAGGTGGATGGGACAAGAGCATGCCATTGAAGCCGTG
>JALZHU010000192.1 GCA_030860695.1 Actinomycetota bacterium | reverse complement strand
GCTAGGCCCTGCCAGTCCGGGTTGCGGGACGTGATCAGCACATGCCCACCACCCGGTAGGTACGGCTCCAGCACCGCCGGATCTTCGGCGTTGTCATAAACCAGCAACCAGCGCTGCCGCTGCCGCAACGCCCCCAGCACCCGTGAGACGGCTACCCCTACTGAGTCGCCGACACCGGTCAGCCCCAGCGCGCGGGCCAGCTCCGCCACCTGGTCGGCGATCAGTGCTGGCTCTTCGGCATTCACCCACCAGGCCAGGTCGTAGTCGTCGCCGTGGCGGTGGGCGTACTCGATCGCCAGTGCGGTCTTGCCGATCCCGCCCATCCCGTGCACCGCCTGGACCACCGCCGCTCCGCCCGTATGCAGCGATTCCCGCAGCTGCTCTAGCACCACCGCACGACCGGTGAAGGCGGGGTTGCGGGCTGGTGCCTTCCATACCCGACCCACCGGCATCCCGGCCGACTTCGCCCGCGGCAACTCCATCAGCGCCTGGTACAGCGCTGTCTCCAACCGCTCCGGTGACGACACTGCCACCACGGTCAACCCCGACTGCGTCAACCGACTCCGAAACGCCACCTGCCGCGCACCATGGCGATAATCAGCGAACAACCCCGCCGGACCCTGGGTGTCCTCCCCGAGCAGGAACACCAACCGCGGCAGGCCCGCCACCGTCGCCTCCTCGAACTCCAGCTCGGTATACGAGATTTCCGGTCTATCGGCCACCGGCGAGCCATATCGAAACCCCACGATCACCACGTACACCTGAGCCTGGCGCACCGCCTCCCGGCACACCTGGGCGGGGGCGGTATCCCGCGCCGTGAAATACGCCATGTCCGCCACGGCATCCCCTGCCCGGGATACCGCCGCCTCCGCCGCCGCCACGAACGAGCGTCCGGTCGGCAACTGGCGTAACTCCGAGGTGTGACTGAGAAACACCCGCCGCGGCTCCGCCATGACACACAGCATCCCAGCCACAACATCCCGCCACCGTCCACACTCTCTCCAACTCGAAACGACCACTGAGGAACCGTCACCCCAACCCCATGGCACAGCGGACGAACCACAGGACCTCCACCACCCACCAGACGACCAGTCCCCACAGCTGAACGCGCCGACAAGAACCTCACCCCGCCATATCTTGAGTCGATCACGTCGCGACCTGTCAGCAGGAACGACCAGGCCAAGCTGACAACGACGGTGGGATTCGCGACGAAGAGTGCGGTTGGGGACCATATGGGGACCACACGCCCTGCACGGAGGCGAACACTCCGCACGTCGACCGCTTCTACACACGACTTCCAGCCTGCGCTGACCCGCAGAGATGCCTACTCCTACGTCCTGGGGGTCAAGGGGTCGCAGGTTCAAATCCTGTCGTCCCGACAAGAAGCTGTTCGGATGTATTTCCGCAGATCAGCTGGGGTTTGAATAAGTGCACACCAGGTGTCTACCCTTGGGGGCCACCGCGCAGGTTGATGTTGATGCTGTCCTCTTCCTGCCCGTTGCTGGGGTCCTGCCAAGTACGCCGATGCACCCCCACGGTGCTACTTCGGCTGGCCAGGCCCCTGCCAAGCCCTCGACGCACACACGACGGGCCGGACGACACGGCGCTGAGAGTTCATATGTCAGCCGAGCATGTGTCAGCTATCACAAGACGACAACACTCCGCTCACGTGTCCGTTGCCCTACCTCCGGGACCGTCTGATCGGTGGTGATCGGTTTAGCGTCGCTTTAGTCGGCAGGCAGCAACAACAGAGTCGAGAACGTCAATTGTGCGAGTCGTTTCTCCTGAGCGAAAATGTTTTTCGTGTCGTTTCGTTGATTCGCATCGTAGGGACTTAGAGTTCATGGTCGATGACACACGGTGTCCTGGGTTTACGACAAGACGGGGCGAGCGTAACTTGTTGCGTGCCTAAGAGATGAGGTTGTTCACCTCGCGGTGCGTCTGGAGGGCGAGAAGCTGAGAGTTCACATGCCGCCGTTCCTCGGCGAGTCTCCGCTCCCGGCCCCGTAAGTTGATCTCTTGACAGCGGACACCTACAAGAACACCGACTGTGAAGATAATAAAACTTAGCAGACAAATCAACTCATACATTGCCGTCTCCTCGCAGAATAAGACGCCCGGGGCAGGCTGTGTTCGAAGCGCGCTACCTACCTGCACTGGCTGCGATTTGCGCCGCTTCGCAACCTCGCCTGTGTTCGGCGTCGCGCGTCCACACTCCAACTTCAGGGTTGGTCATCGATCGCTCTTTTTGCTTGGATGGGGTCATCGTGTGTCGGGTTGTTCGGATGCTGGTGCCGTGAGCTTGGTGCTCTGTCGGAATGTTGTGTTCATGCTGGTGCTGGACGCTGGGGTCCCGCGTCACGGTGGCCCCCACTGCCACCCCCAACGTTTGCGCGTTCGACCCCAACTCACTCGACCAGGGAAGTTGTCGGGTGAATGATGATGTTTGGTGGAGGATTTTCAGCTTTTGGAACGTGAGCGCGAGCTGCAAGTGCTCAGGGCTCTGATCGCTGCTGCCTGCCGGGGGGCAGGTCAGCTTGCCGTGGTGGAGGGCGCAGCGGGTATCGGCAAGACCCGCCTGTTGGCTGCGGCCCGTGCTGTGGCCGGGCGGGGCGGTTTGCGGGTGCTGGGGGCGCGTGGGTCTGAGCTGGAGCGGGAGTTCGCCTACGGGGTAGTGCGTCAGCTGTTCGAGCCAGCTCTGAGCAGCGCGGACCTTTCTTGGCGGGCCGAGTTACTAGGTGGTGCCGCCGGACAGGCAGCCGTGCTGTTTGGTCCCGTCGATGCTGCCGCTGCGTCGTCAACGGGTGGGGATGTGTCGTTTGCGGCGCTGCATGGGTTGTACTGGTTGACCGCCAACCTGTGTGCCCGCAAGCCGTTGATGTTGGTCGTGGACGACCTGCACTGGGCTGATGTTCCTTCGCTGCGGTTTTTGGCCTATCTCTTGTCTCGGTTGGAGGGGTTGCCCCTGGTGGTGTTGGTGGGATTGCGACCTGCGGAGCCCGTTGCCGATCAGCACCTGTTGACCCAGATCACCACCGACTCTCTTGCCACGGTGGTTCGCCCGGCGCCGCTGAGCCAGGCTGCTTCTGCGCGGCTGGTGCGCACAGTGCTGACCGAGAACGCGGAGGAGGAATTCTGCCTGGCCTGTCACAGCGCATCCGGGGGCAACCCGCTGCTGTTGCATGAGCTGGTAGGGGTGGCCCTGGCCGAAGGCCTGGAGGCGACTGCCGCTGAGGTGGCGCGCCTGGCTGAGATCGGTCCGCGCGCAGTCAGGCAGCGAGTGGCATTGCGGCTGGCAAGGTTGGGACCGCCAGCAGCAGCGCTGTGCGCTGCGGTGGCCATCTTGGGAGACGGCGCCGATCCTCGTTATGTAGCAACGCTGGCCGGGCTAGCACCGGCACAGGCATTGCACACTGCTCGCAAGCTAATAGATATCGGAATCCTCTACCGTCAGGCGCCGTCCCCGGACGAAGCGGCACGGGTGTTCGGCATGCTCGGCTTCGTCCACCCGCTGGTACGGGCCGCGGTATACGAGGGGCTGTCCGAGACTGAGCGGCTGGCCGGGCACGCCCGCGCGGCACGCTTACTTTCCGAAGGCGGCGAAGCCGCCGAGCAGGTGGCCGCTCACCTGCTACGCGTCCCACCAGCCGCCGACAGCTTCGTCGTGGCCACCCTGCGACAAGCAGCCGATGAAGCCTTTGCACGGGGATCACCAGACAGCGCCGTGGCAGCTTTGGAACGCTGCCTCCAAGAACCACCACCCGACACCGACCGCGCAGACATCCTCCTCCAACTCGGCACCGCCGCCCAACTCGTCAACATGGTCAAAGGCGCCGACTACCTTACCGCCGCCATGGCCGCCACCAACGACCTAGAGCGCAAAGCCATCATCGCCGAAATGCTCGGAGTCACATTAACTTTCAACGCTCGCATTGAGGAGGCCGCCCAGGTTTTATCACAGACGGTCCACATGCTGGGTGACGAGTATGCCGACCTGCGTCGGCGACTTGAGGCCTGGCTCATCGGTGTGGCGGTGGCGATTCCCGCTCTGCAAGAATCTGCCGCGCAGCACATTAGCCGGCTGCGGGACTTCCCTCCACATAACGACCTTGGCAGCCGGATGCTCGATGTCGCGATCGCCTACTGTGATGCTTTGGCCGGACAGCCAGCCGAGACTGTGATTGCGCGCGCCCGCCGAGGGTCGGCGGACCGCGTCCTCATTGAGCAGAACAACGCCGCCTTGGTCCTCGGATCGCAAGCCTTCATTGCTGCCGACGTCGATGATGCCATTCCAATGCTCAACGCCTGGGTAACGGCGGCGCACGAGCGCGGCTCGCTGCTCGCCTACGGACCGGCGACGTGTTTCCGTGGCCTGGCCTGGCTGTCGCGCGGTGCTCTTGCCGAGGCCGAGGCGGACATCCGTGACTCTATGTGGGCGGTTGATATATCATCTCAAAATCTCGGACGGCCGTTCGTTGGCGCCTATCTGGCTAATGTGCTGATGGAGCAGGGTCGCCTCGATGAAGCCGCAGCAGCCCTTGATTGGGCTGGTATGTCCGATCCGTTGCCCTCCACCGGATACTGGTATTGGTACCTCGACAGTCATGCCCGTCTGCTCATGCTGCAAGGACAGGTAAAAGAGGGTCTGGAGACAATGCTGGCTTGTGGCCACCGCTTCGCTGCCCACGGCGGGCAAAACCCAGCCTTTGTTGCCTGGCGCTCGGGTGCGGCGCTGGCGCTGTTTTCGCTTGACCGACCTGAGGAGGCTCGGATACTGGCGGCTGAGGAGTTGACGCTAGCCCGCCGCTGGGGCGCACCCAGAGCACTCGGGCGTGCCCTGCGAGTCGCGGGACTCGTGCACGGAGGCAAAGAAGGCCTCGCGCTGCTGCATCAGGCCGTCGAAGTGCTTGCGCCCTCACCAGCCCGTCTTGAACATGCCAAGGCGCTCGTCGAGCTTGGTGCAGCACTGCGACGCTCAGGCCACCGCCTCCAATCGCGCCAGTACCTGCGCCGCGGCGTCGAACTCGCACAAATCTGCGGTGCCACACCGCTGGTCAAGCATGGATTCACCGAGCTACGGGCTAGCGGCGCCCGCCCCCGACACATAACACCGTCAGGCCCAGACGCACTCACCCCCAGCGAACGCCGAGTAGCCGAACTCGCCGCCGCTGGACAGTCCAACCGCGACATCGCCCAGACCCTATTCATCACCACCAACACCGTCGAAGTACACCTCACCAGAACCTACCGCAAACTAGGCATCACCGGACGAGCAGACCTAACCCCCCACTTCAACAAACCGTGAGGAAGAAGCTACGAGGAGGATTATTAACCCATGTAATTGAGAAGAAGAAAAGTCCGCGAGCGGCGTAGTAAGCGTCATGGTAGGTCCGATACGGTCGACGGTAGTCTGTGTGGAGGTTCTGTTGGTTCTAACACCATGCGCAGCAGCTTCTCAGGATCGGCGACTCGTCGACTGGACACCGAGACCTGCCGTCCGTCGGGACCAGTCACCGTGACGGTAGATCAGAGCGGCGCTGGATCAGCCATGTCGATAAGGATCGGGCCAGGGCTGAGGCTACCGGCACCATCGCGGTGGCCAGATCACCACCACCTCGATCGGGACACCCATCGTCTCATCCGAAACCGGGGTACCGCTGGTCCGTAGCCGGCCGCGCAGCTCGGGCTCGTGCCGCAGCCAGCTCCCACAGAGACGCGGTGTCGGTGTCCTGCCCCTCAACAGTGATCCTTGCCTCCCGCCCTCGCCCCAGCCGTGTGGGCACTGCGTCATCGACCATGGGTTTCTCCATCCACAGGGGACTCCAGTCGTGACCAAGGGTGTCGACGGAAGGTGAATCGCAGCGCCATCATCCACCTGGACTACCCTCGTTAGTGGCTATTCGGCTGGGTCCGACCTACGGACGACGATGCCCCACAGGCTACGCATGTGTTGCGCGACCGTCACGGCGTACGCCATGCCGGTGCAGTAGTCGCTTGACACTGCGCAGGCTGACACCGAACTTCTCGGCCACCTGCCCAGCGGTGGTCCCCGACCTGTACAGATCGATCATCGCCTGAAGATCCTCAGAGGAGAAACGATCACGTAGCCGCCGCAAGCGAGCCACGCTCGTCGTAGGAACCTCTGCACTCGCACTAACGTATTGGCCGTCATCCATCAAGATTGCAGCCACCTTGCGGAGCTGTTCTAGCAGGTCAAAGCGGTTCGAATAACGTCCCGTCACCCCGACAGTTTTATTAAGTGAGCTGTTCTGGCAGGTCAGCATGGTTCGAATAAGCATGCGCCAGGTGTTCGCGAGGTTGCCCCACGGTTCCCCACGCCCAGTCCCGCCGTCAGGACCGCAAGCAGCCCAGCAGGATGAGTCGACCCCGAAAGGCCGAATAACGTATCCATCCGGCGCATCGTCGAGGGATCAGGACTCATGGCGGAGTAGCGCGGGGTGAAGGGGTCGGCGCGTGGCTTTTCCGGGTGGGGTGGGTGGGATGGTGAGTAGGGGTCGGTAGTGGCCGGGGGTGGGGTTCGCCGATGGGCTGGTTGTCGACTTGGATCCAGGCGTGGCGGCGAAGGGGTTGGTGCGTACTCCGGTGCACCAGGTGGATCAGGTGCCGTGGGCGCGGCAGTAGAGGGTGCGGCGAGGGAGCGTTGCAGGCAGCCTTTTCCGGCGCAGCGCAGGCTGACCGCAACTACCGCTTGGCGGGCGGTGTGTGCTTGCTGGGCAGTGGCGGGTCGGGCGCCGCGGCGGGCGAATTCCAGTATTCGGCGTAGCTGGCTGGGGCGCAGGGTGGCCAGCAGTCGGGCGGTGCCGACGGCGAGCAGGGGCAACACCCGGTGGTGTGGGGGGTAGCCGGTGTTGGTGTTCCAGGGTGATGGGAACGCTCATGAGGGCGCTACCAGGTTCGCGGCGCGCAGGCTCTCGGTGAGGGCGGTGGCGTCGTGCTGGGCCTGCTGGGTGTCGATGTGGTAGCGGGTGGTGAGGTCGGCGGCGATGTGGTCGGGCAAGGCTACTCGCCATGTATGGGGGCTCGAAGAGACTCAGTAACTGTTGCAGAAGACGGATCTACGGAAAGCACACCGTGCTGGGTGGCATGGTGGGAAGATGGCCGAGAACCGATCGGCGGCGCTGCTGGTTGCGGCTAGTGGGACGGCTCGGGGAGTTGATCGTCAAGGTGGTGGCCTTGGCCTTCGGTGGTTACGTTCGGTTTGCACGTTTGAGGAGAAGGGGGGTGCTTTGCAGGTGCGAGAAGCCGCTAAGTTGGACGCTCGGGCACGCAAGACGATGGCACTCCTGTACAGGCGCTTGTTAGCGCTTGGTTTATGGCGGCACATTAGGTCCGTGGAAGGGGTTCTGACCACAGGAGCTGGCGGCGCTCACTTCGCAACCCGAGATAATCGAGCTTTCCTGCAGGACTTGCTGGCCACAGGCTGCTTTTGTCGGGATACGCTGGGAGGCGGGATGATGCATCGGGGGCAGATCTCGGTGCGGGAAGTCACAAACGGTCCCGGTCTTCATCTGTCGGTTGGAGACAACAATCGCATCTATGTCCACATCGACAAAGTGTCTCCCGTGGCTGGGACTACCGCGGAGGGCGCATGCCGCTACGATCGCGCGCGATCTTTGTCGCATATGCGCCGAGAGGTGTTTCCTTTCGTCATGGGCTTTCAGCAGTCCAGCTCTCCGGAGGATACAAGCCGCCGCAGGGCTCGTTTTGATCTTTATGATGCGCAGCGGGCATGGTGCGTCGCGGTACAAGCCGGACGTCAAGAAGAGTCTTTGGAAGCAGGAGTAAGGTTGGCTGGTCTTCTTGCGACCCAGCGAGAGAGCTCATGGAAACGAGCCCAGAGGCTTTATCAGCAAGCGATTGACTCCGGGCACGAACATTTTGCACCAGCTGCCGCCTTTGGTCTGGGAATCCTGCTTGAAGAGGTAGAGGAAACGTCTCGTGCGCAAGAAGCCTATGCGCAAGCGATCGCGTCGGGGCACCCCGAATTTGCTCCACTCGCCGTTTATAACCTCGGGGTCCTCTTGGAGAGACTTGAAGACCTGGACCGCGCGCAGGAGGTCTATGAGCAAGCCATCGCTTTGGGGCATCCAGATGTCACTTGCTGGGCGGCGTTGAAACTCGGTGACGTCTTGACCCGGCAAGGAGATCACAAGAAAGCTCAGGATACCTACGAGCTAGTAATTACACTACGCCATCCAGAGTTCGCCTCCTTGGGCGCGCTCAACCTTGCCCGTCTTCATAGAGATCGGGGAAGAAAGGACAGCGCCAGGACAGCCTACGAGCGGGCTATTGCTATGGGGCCTCCCGAAACAGCTGGGACCGCCACCGAAGAGCTTGCCGCTCTGCTCAAGGACGGTACAGACCGCAAGCAAGCCACGAATGCTTGATCGAAGGTCCTTAGGATGATAGGACGTCGGTGAAGGTTCAAGGAGAAGATGAATGAAGGCCGTCCAGCAGTTGACCCAGCGACTCGAGGACATGGAGGCGATTGATCGATTTGCGGACCTCGTGCAAAGGGTCGTATCACGGATCGTTCCGCAGGAATCGGTTCGGAAGGATCTGCTTAGCGGCACCTGGTTAGGTCGCCCGCTGCATCCAGTTCTCACCGATGTTGTGATTGGAACCTGGGCCAGCGCCTCAGTGCTTGACGTGTGGGGTGGCAAGAGGGCGGAAGGAGCAGCCGACCAACTTGTCTTCATCGGCACCGTAGCCGCGCTTCCCACTATCGCTGCTGGGCTGTCTGACTGGGCGGAGCTGTGGGGCGCACAGCAACGGGTGGGGTCCATGCATGCTTTGGGCAACGCTACTGCTCTGTCCTTGCAGATCTTTTCCTGCACGGCCCGCCGCAGCGGAAAGCGGAAGAAAGCGTGCCTTTTGTCGCTCGCCTCCCTGGTGATCGCCGGAGCATCCGCCAACCTCGGTGGCTATCTGTCTTTCGTCAAGGGAGTGGGCGTGAATCAGACAGCGTTCGAAGTCTGGCCGCAGGAGTGGATACCAGTGATCGCAGAGGATGACCTCGCCGAGGATACCCTTACCCCCGCACGAGTCGATGGTGTGCGCATCATGCTTTACAAAAAAGGCGAAGAGCTCTATGCCCTATCAGACCGGTGCTCTCACCGCGGATGCCCGCTTCACCTGGGGCAGGTCAATGATTTGATGCTGGAATGTTCTTGCCATGGAAGCATCTTTCGGCTTTCAGACGGTGAAGTGCTCAGAGGACCCGCCACCGTGCCCGCCCCTACCTACGAGGTGCGTCGCCAAAATGGAAAGGTCGAGGTCCGCCGTACAGTCCGCTGACCATAGAGCGCTCGCGTACATCTGATGACGTGGCCTCCATCCAGCGATTCACGAATACCATGAGCCTAGACCCAAAAAGATGATGGTCGCCAAGCCAGTAGGAGTTCGCTGCGGAGTTGTCTTCGTCGGAGCTTCCTAGACATAGATATAGCGCTCAACGCAGTCCAGTCGGACCTCGAACTCTGCAAGCTGCGTTTACAGATCGAGGACCAGTGGTTTTGATGAACCAGCCCGCACGGGAAGTCTTCGACTGTTGCTATCCGATGACGTATTGGCTATCACGCAGGTCAGCGGGATCGGGCTTGTTCGATGACGCGAGCGAAGATGGGGAGTGAGTGTTCCACCATGTCGTCGGTGGCTGTTAAGGAAATGCGGAAGTAGCCCGGCAGCTCGATGACGTGGCCGGGAAGGACGGCAACTCCGTGCTCTGCGACAAGTGCGCAGAAGGCGCGGTCATCCGCTATTGGTGCTCGGGGTAGGAGGTAGAAGGTCGCCTCGGGGGTGTGGAGCTGGTAACCCTGTTCGCGTAATGCTGTGACCATGCGGTCGCGGCGGCGTTGGATTGCGGCGATGTCGAGGAGAATGCCGTCGATGTCAGGGAGGGCGTATTGCATGACCGCATCGGGCATCACCAGCCCCGAGGAGAACAAGACATGGAACAGGGCTGTGCGCATGGCCTCGACCCCGGCTTCGGCTAAGCCGGGTGCCAAAGCGAGGTAGCCCAGCCGTTGCCCCGGTGCCAGCGTGCTTTTGCTGTAGGTGTGGGCGAGCATCGAATAGGGGTGGAAGACGCCGGGGCTGATGAAGCTGCGGTTGTCGAACAGGATTCGGCTGTAGGCTTCGTCGGAGATCAGCCAAATCGGTCGGCCATACCGTGCGGCTGTCTTGGCCAGTCCGTCGGCTAGACGCTGTAAGGCAGCTGCCGGATAGATTCGCCCGCTCGGGTTGTGTGGGGTGTTGATCAGGACGGCTCGGGTTCGTGGTCCCAGCGCCGCGACGATGGCCTCGATGTTCAGATCGAAGGCGAGAGGTTCGAGTCGGACCCGGACGGGGATGGCGCCGCTGCTGAGGATCATTGCTTCGTAGTAGAACCATGGTGGGCTCAAGAAGATGACTTCATCACCTGAATCGACCACGGTGTGCAGGGCCAGTGCGATGGCCCCACCGGCACCGCGGGTCGGGAAGATGTCTTCGGCGGCAAAGCTCACGCCCAGTGTGCGCCGTGCGGCGCTTCGTTGTATCCCCGGCGCAGCTGGGAAGAACTCGGAGGGAGGTTCTTGGGTCGCCTGACTTACCCGGAGGCGAAAGCCCGATGGGGACCAGAGCATGTC
>JALZHU010000442.1 GCA_030860695.1 Actinomycetota bacterium | reverse complement strand
GGGTGGGTCGGGTCGGTCACGTTCCATAACCGCGCGGTCTTGTCGTAGCTGGCGGTGGCCAGGGTGTGCCCATCCGGGCTGAACGCAACCGCGGAGACCGGGTAGGTGTGGCCGGCTAGGGGTTGACCCAGCGGCGTGGGGTGGGTCGGGTCGGTCACGTTCCATAACCGCGCGGTCTTGTCGTAGCTGGCGGTGGCCAGGGTGTGCCCATCCGGGCTGAACGCCACCGCCAAGACGCGGTTGATGTGGCCGGTCAAGGGTGCGCCCAGGAGGGTGGGGTGTCCGGGGTCGGTCACGTTCCACAACCGCGCGGTGCTATCGGCGCTGCCGGTGGCCAGGGTGTGCCCATCCGGGCTGAACGCCACTGCCAAGACGTCAGCGGCGGGGCCGGGCAGGGGGCCCAGCGACCTCGGGTGCCCGGGGTCGGCCACGTCCCACAACCGCACGGTCCCATCGAGGCTGCCGCTTGCCAGAGTGCGCCCATCCGGGCTGAACGCCACCGCGTAGACCTGCTTCGTATGACCGGTCAGGGGCGTGCCCCGTGGGGTGGGGTGCCCGGGGTCGGCCACGTCCCACAACCGCACAGTGCGGTCGGCGCTGCCGCTGGCCAGGGTGTGCCCATCCCGGCTAAACGCCACCGCGATGACATCGCTGGTGTGACCAGCCAGCGGGGGGATAGACAAGGCGACGTTGCCTGCGGTGATCAGGGCCGTGTAGAGGTCCTGATTCTCCGGTTGATTTTCCGGTTGCATGCGATAGGCGGTGAGATCGAGTTGAGCCGCGAGCGAGACGTCTGTGCTGCGCAATCGGTCAGCTTGGGCGGTGATCTGGTTGAAGATGGCGGTGTCGCGTTGCTCCTGCGCGGTGCCGCGTTGGTGGAAGGCGAATATCGACGCGGCGGTCACGAGCAGCAGTAGAGTCGACAGCACGGTGATGATGCGGGTGCGGCGACGCCGTTCGCGCTCCTTGACGGCGTGGACGCGGCGCCCGGTGGCGTCGAGGAATGCTCGAGCCTCGTCGTCGAACGCGACGATGGGGGACATGGGGTTGTGGCTGTCGTCGTCGCTGGCCATTCCCAACGTGGTGAGGGTGGCGGTGAGCCGCTTGTCGTCCCAGAGGTAGTGCTCGGGCCGGTCTGCGCTGGTCCACTCGGCGGCTGCTTGCTCGACTGCCCGGGCAGTGCGTAGGGCGACGGTGATGTCGGCGGTGGCGGTATCCAGGGGTCCCCACCCGGTAAGCAGGGCCTCGTGGGCCACCGTGAGCCACACTTGGCCATTGTCATCGGTGTCGCTGAGCAGCAGGCGGCGGTCGACGAAGACCTGCAACGCGACGCTCACCGGGTCAGCAAGGCTGGTGAGCTTGATCCGCCGTCGGGCGCGTCGGCCGGTCTCATCGACGGTGACCAGGCGAGTGAGTCCGGCCAGCACCTCGCGCTCGGTCAGGCCACTGACCTGGACGGCCTCGGTGAGCGCTGCGTCGGCATGCCGGGCCAGCGCGCCCTGAACGCCACCGAGACCGTGGTAGTGCGACAGGCTCAACGTGCCTCCAGCGGGCAGGCCGTCCGCCAGTTCGCGCAGTATGAAGGCGAGCAAAGGCAGAGCCTCCCCGCTGTCGGTGTCGGCGACCAGCACCGCCACCAGGCCGTCATCAAGGCACAACCTGGCCACTTGAGCGGGCCCTTCGATGACGTCGCGCAGCATCTCCCGATCCAGCGGACCCAGCACATAAGCCTCGATCGGCATGCCGGCCAGCGCGGGGAGATCGCGGAGGTCATCGAGGAACTCCGACCGCATCACCGCGACCACCTGGACCGGGCCCACGACCGCGTCACGCAGCAACGGCGCGAACCGCTGCAAGGCAGCCGGGGTCGTGCGGGTGAACAACTCCTCAGCCTGATCAATCGCCACCAGCAGCCGCCGCTGGCGCGTGGCCGGGCCGGCCGCTAGAAGGTCATCGGCCACGCGCCGTAGGCCATCGGTGCCGGCTTCGAGCCGGCAGCGGACGTCGCTGGCCGACCAGCCCAACCCCAGCCCGGTGGCCGTGGCCGCCAGGGCCCGGGCCAGCTCGGGCAACGGATCACTTCCCGGCACCAGCGTCGGCACCGTCAACCATGCTGGGTCTCTATCGAGTAGCGGCACCACTGCGGCGTTTAACAGCGAGGATTTCCCACAGCCGGAGGGCCCGACGATAGCCAGCATCCCCCCGGTGCTGCCCATCGCACGCAGTCGGTTGCCCACCTCACGAGCCTCCGCCGCCCGACCGAAAAACACCCGGCTGCGCGCCGCGGTGAACGGCGCCAACCCCGGGAAAGGATTGTCACCCGCCCGCCAAGAGCCGCGCCCGTCATCCAGCTGCCGCACCGCCTGCAGCACCCGGTCGCGGGCTTGCTGGGGGTCAGCCTGGTAGTCCACGTACTGCCGATCCTCTATCACCGGATGCTCGACGCGGGCCTCAGCTCGCAACGGCACAAGCAGACAACCCCGCGCATCGGCGATCCCCAACTCAGCCGAGCACCAGGGCGACGCCGCAAAGGACGACGTCACCACACCGATCACCGCGTCGACCTCACGCAACTCCTCGTACAGGCGCTGCTTCCAGCCCTCACCAGCGCCGATCCCGTGGCGAAGATCGTGAGCAAGAAACGGCTCGTGACCGGCCGCCCGCAACCAACCTGACACCTCATCGGCGATCGCCCAGTCCGGGGTGGCATAGCTGATGAAAATACGAGCCACGCCCCCCACCCCCTGAAGTCTCGTAGACGATGGACGATACGTGCCGTCCCTCAGACGACCCCAGACCAGGCAGGACCCGCCACCCATTCAGCCCAGCATCGACACGCCGATAAGCACGGGCCGCAACCGCAGGCGACCTGACCGCGAAAATCCCCAAAACCCGCACCGGGTCGTTATTTGCCTGTGGGGTTCCAGAAGTCGACCACCTGCGCTGAGCAGCGGTTTTATGGGGCCCGTTCGTACTCGTTGATCAGGCCATTCAGGACCGGACGACGCTTGATCCGTTCATGACTGAGGTCTGCGA
>JALZHU010000191.1 GCA_030860695.1 Actinomycetota bacterium | reverse complement strand
CTCCATGGCTGTCTGCGCACCCGCACCACCTACGACGAAGCCACCGCCTGGCCCACACTAGAACAAGATCAACAAGAAGTTTCTTGACAACTTACACCCGTGGGATGTCTATACGCGCCCTGGCGCCGGCTCGTGCTGGCGGAGTTTGCGATGCCTTGCGGCCTTCGGACGTCCGCGTCGTCGTCTCTGACAAGGGGCTTGACCCAGCGGTGGAAAGCCCGGCGCAACACGGTGGCGTTGTGGGCAGTGGCAGGTGCCGTGAGGGTCAATTGTGGCAGCCCGGGTAGCGAGGGGAAAGCCGGGAATAGGCTGGTGGCTCGTTGTCGGGACAATCCATAGTGTGCTGGGTTTCCGTTCCCGAATGGGCTAATTATTCTCGGTGGCATCTTGTGCGGGCAAGAGCGTGGATTGCTCTAGTGGCCTATGTCGGTTCCTATGACCGGCCTGGGTACTGGAGGTTGTCCCAGGACTCGTGGATTTTCAGGCGGCGGTCCCCCGCCTGAGTCCTGCCGTGCGGTAGGTACTCGGGTGAACCGCCAAGAACACCATGAGGAAGGGAACCGCCGTGGGAAAGACCTACCAGAACGAGAAGATCGACACGAATCAGCCAGCCGTGCCTGAGACGGTGAGCGTGGCGTTGGCCGAGCTGGCCGGCGAGGTCCGCGAGGGGCTGCTGGCGTTGGCTGTTGGGGCCGGGTTGCAGGTGATGGCCGCGATGATGGAAGCCGACGTGACCGCTGCGTGCGGGCCCAAGGGCCGCCACGATCCAGCACGGACCGCGACCCAGCATGGTCACGGCGCGGGGTCGGTGACCCTGGGCGGGCGCCGGGTACCAGTGGCGCGGCCGCGGATGCGGGCGGTTGATGGCTCCGGGGAGTTGCCGGTGGCCTCCTATGAGCTGTTTAGCCACACCGAAGTGCTTGGTCGAATGACGATGGAGCGGATGCTGGCCGGCCTGTCGACCCGGCGTTATCCGGTCGGGCTGAAACCGGTCGGGGCACGCACCGAGCAGGTCGCCACCGCGACCAGCAAGTCGGCGGTATCGCGGCGGTTGGTCGCAGCAACGGAGACTGCCCTGGCCGAGTTGCTCGCCGCGGATTTGTCGTCGCTGGATCTGGTGGCGTTGATGATCGATGGGTGTACTTCGGCGAGCACGTGTGTGTGGTGGCCCTGGGCATCGACATCGACGGCGTCAAGCACCCACTCGCCCTGGTAGAGGGCTCCACCGAAAACGCCACCCTGGCCACCGAGCTGCTGGTGGACTTGCGTGAGCGTGGCCTGGATGTCACCCGCCCGATCCTGGTGGTCATCGATGGGGCCAAGGCGCTGCGCTGCGCGGTCAACGAGGTCTTCGACCATCCGGTGATCCAACGATGCCAACTGCACAAGATCAGAAATGTGCAAGATCAGCTACCGCAGAAGCTGCGCTCGGTGGTGGCCAAGCGAATGCGCGCCGCCTACCACGCCCCCACCGCGCTGGCCGCCCAAGCCCCACTCAAGACTCTGGCCGGCGAGCTCAACCGTACCCACCCCGGCGCAGCCGCCTCGCTGCGCGAGGGCCCGGCCCAGACGCTGACCGTGCTGCGCCTAGACGCGCCACCCACCCTGGCCCGCACCCTGCGCAACACCCACTGCGTCGAAAGCATGATAGAAATTTGTCGCCAGCACTGCCGCAACGTCAAACACTGGCGAGATGGACAGATGGCGCTGCGCTGGTGCGCCGCCGGGATGGTCCAAGCCGGCAAACAATTCCGTCGAGTCAACGGCCACCTACATCTCCGGGCACTGCGAACCGCTCTCAAGCGGCATGTCGCTGCCGAAAATGTCACAGCCAACCACCACAATCACACCAGCAACGCCGCCTAAAGATCACCGGGCCGCCGCTGAAAATCTACGAAGATCGGGACATCCTCGGGTACTGGGTCGGCGTTGGTCACGGCTTCGGGCATCCGTGGTGAGACCGCAAGCGCCGATAGCGGCGGTGAGGTGTCGAGGATCGATCGTGGGGCGTCTGTCAGACGGTGGCCTGAGGCGCGTGGTCACGGCGCGGGTTACGGGCGTCACAGCTCGTTTGACGTGGCGAGATTAGTCGGTAGCGTGGGTGGTGACAGCGCGGGCACGTCTCTGCAAGCTAAGCGGCGGGGCAGCGACACGACAACAGACGTACCCCGGCGGGGCTGGGCGTCAGGCGCGTTGTAGTAAACGGGTAGGCGTGCACTCGACGGGTCGCGGGAAAGCGACCGTCATGGCAAATCCAAGTTGGGAAGATGGGCGAGGTCCGGCTGCCTCGGCGCTGACTATCACGGTGAGCCGTCCGCGCGCAGGGACCGTGGTGTGTACCGCGGTGGGCGAGGTGGATCTGACCACGGCACCCTCGCTGCTTGAGCAGCTCCAGAAAGCGACCAGCGATGGACTGCGGCATCTGGTAGTGAACCTGTCGGGTGTCACGTTTCTGTCGGCGCGTGGCGTTGGAGTCCTGGTAGAAACGTGGACGGCCCAGCAAGACCGTTGTGCGATGACCCTGGTGGGCAACAGCCGCCCGGTGACACGGGTGCTTGACATGCTCGCCGAGCTCCACCTCACACCGCCGTTCCAGCGCTATGACCACATCAGTGATGCAGCGGCGGCCTGCAATAGCACCATCGAAAGGTGATCGCTTCATAACGGGGGCATCTCCCGTTGCCTCGTGGGCTCAAGAGCGCGTGGACGTGACCCGTCTATGGAGTGAAGCGGCTGACGTGGGCGGCGTGTTGAGAGGCGAGCGCGGTGTGACGCCGTTTGCGCGGGCGATCTTTCGGGTAATGACCTAATTCGAAGCGAGAACGAGGACAGAGAAAATTTGAATGAGGAGAAGACTTGAGCACTCCATTGCGGGCGTTGATTGAGCGTGGCCAGAGTCCTTGGGTGGACTATCTCTCGCGGCGGTTCGTGCGCGAGGGTGCTCTCAGCGTTCTGGTCGGGCAGGGAGTCGCCGGGGTGACCTCGAATCCGACGATCTTCCAGGGGGCGATCGCGGAGGGCGACGCCTATGATGATCAGCTCCGTGAGGTGCTGCGGTCAGAGACCGATCCAAAGGAAGTCTTTCTCGCGGTGGTGCAGCGCGACATTCAAGATGCCTGTGACCTGCTGCGGGAGGTTTTCGAGCGCGGTGACTCCTCCCGCGATGGGTGGGTGTCTCTGGAGGTCGATCCTTCCCTTGCTCATGACACGCAGGCCACCATTGACGAGGCGACTCGTCTGCACCGGATGATCGACCGGCCGAACCTGTTCGTGAAGATCCCCGGGACGGAAGCCGGCCTATCGGCAATCGAAGAGTCCATTGCCCGCGGTATTCCGGTCAATGTCACGCTGCTGTTTTCCTTGCAGCGCCACCGTGCAGCCGCCCAGGCTTATCTGCGGGGGTTGCGCCGTTTGCACGAGGCCGGGGGGGACTTGCGCACCGTCGCCTCGGTGGCTTCCTTTTTCGTCTCTCGGGTCGACAGCGCCGCCGACCGCCGTCTGGAGGAGCTCGGCGGATACGACGAGCTTAAGGGCACTTTAGCGGTGGCGAACGCCAAGCTGGCCTACCAGGCCTACAAGGAGCTGTTCACCGGAGCTGACTGGGATGATCTGGTAGCCGCCGGTGCCTCGGCGCAGCGCTGCCTGTGGGCCTCGACGTCGGTGAAGGATCCGGGCTACCGCGACGTGCGCTATGTCGAAGAGCTCATTGGGCCGCAGACGGTGAACACCATGCCGCGGGAAACCTTGGAGGCCTTCCAAGACCATGGGCAGGTGACCGACACCCTGGAACGCGATGTCGATGAGGCCCGCCGCACTCTGGAGCGGTTCGCCGCGGTCGGTGTCGAGTACGACGAGGTGACCGCGGTGCTGGAACGACAGGGCGTGGAAAGGTTCGCCGCCTCCTTCCAGCAACTTTTCGACGGAATCGCGGCCAAGCGTGACCAGCTCACAACAACTAGCTCATGAAGAGGTCGCCGCGATATGGCTGATGCTGATTTCCGCCGTGAACTTGCCCAGCAGCTGCGGGTGGACTCGGTCCGCGCCAGCACCGCCGGTGGCTCAGGGCACCCAACGTCGTCGATGTCGGCCGCTGAGCTCATGGCAGTACTGCTCGATGGCTACCTCACTCTGGATTTTCAGAACCCACAGGACGCCCGCAACGATCACCTGATCTTCTCCAAGGGGCATGCCTCCCCACTGTATTACGCGATGCTCAAGGCGGTGGGCGCGATCACCGATGCCGAACTGCTCAGCTTCCGTAAGCTCGGCAGCCGCTTGGAGGGCCATCCCACCCCGCGGATCCCCCCGACTGACGTCGCCACTGGCTCGCTCGGTCAAGGACTGCCGGTGGCGGTCGGGATCGCCCTGGCAGGTAAAAAGCTTGACCGGCTGCCCTACCGGGTGTGGGCATTGTGCGGTGACTCCGAGCTGGCCGAGGGCTCGATTTGGGAGGCCTTTGCCCACGCCGCCTGGGAAAAACTGGATAACCTCACCGCGATCCTCGACATCAACCGGCTCGGGCAGACCCGCGAGACCATGCTCGGCTGGAATCTGGAGGGTTACGCCGCGCGGGCTAGCGCCTTTGGTTGGCATCCGATCATCGTCGATGGCCACGACGTGGACGCCATCGACGCCGCTCTCACCGAGGCCACCACCATCACCGGGCAACCCAGTGTCCTGATCGCCCGCACGCTCAAGGGCCGCGGAGTCAAGGCCGTGGAGAACCAACCCGACAAGCACGGCAAGCCGTTGGAGGATCCCGACGCCTCGATCGCCGAGCTCGGCGGCCAACGCGACCTGACCGTGCGCGTCGCGACACCGATTGGTCGCAGGGAAGCCCAGCGCTTCCCCACCGATGACACCGAGCTACCCACCTGGGCGCTCGGAGAGCAGGTCGCCACCCGGCTGGCCTACGGTCAAGCTCTCACCGCGCTCGGCGCCGCCCGCGGGGATGTCGTCGCCCTCGACGGGGAAGTCTCCAACTCCACGTACGCCGAGCTGTTCGCCCAAGCACACCCGCAGCGGTACTTCGAGATGTTCATCGCTGAACAACAGCTGGTCGCCGCTGCGGTCGGGTTCCAGACCCGCGGTTGGGTCGCGTTCGCCTCCACTTTTGGCGCGTTCCTCTCCCGCGCCTACGACTTCATTCGCATGGCCGCCGTCTCCCGGGCGGACCTGCGCCTGTGCGGATCCCACGCCGGGGTCTCCATCGGCGAGGACGGTCCTTCCCAGATGGCGCTGGAAGACATCGCCGCGCTGCGCGCTGTGCACGGCTCCGCCGTGTTACACCCCTCCGACGCCAACCAGACCGCCCAATTGGTAAATGAGATGGCCAACCGGCCCGGCATCTCCTACCTGCGTACTCTCCGCGGTAAAACATCCGTGCGAACCTCACCCGAGGAAAAAGTGCGCATCGGTGGAAGCCGCGTCCTACGCGCTACTGACCACGACGATCTCACCCTCATCGCCTGCGGCATCACCGTCGAGGAGGCCCTCACCGCAGCTGAGGCACTAGACACCGCGGGCATCCGCGCCCGAGTGATCGACTGCTACTCGATCAAACCCATCGACGCCAGCACCCTGGCCACCGCCGCTGACCAGACCCGGGTCATCCTCACCGTCGAAGACCACTGGCCCGAAGGAGGCCTCGGCGACGCCGTCCTGGACGCTCTCGCCTCCCACCCCCAACGCCCCCTCATCCGCAAGCTCGCCGTACGCGACATGCCCAGCTCAGGTACGCCCGCCGAACTCCTGCACGCCGCAGGCATCGACGCCGAAGCAATCACCGCTGCAGCGCGCGAAGTAACCCTCGCCTACACGTGAATAAACAGGTCAAACCAAACTCAGACCACAAGCAATGAGGCGAGCAGGCTCTTTCATCACATCGGCCGTGAGTAGTCCGCGGAAGGTCCCACCGGTGGCCGTGTCACGCCATTTGCGGTCGCCCCCCAAGCTCCGGCCAGCGACGCGGGAGTATGGCTGTGTCCATAAGTTTCCGATCTTGCAGCGAGCCACGCTGCATGTGATCACTCTCCTCAGCAGGGGAGTCCTGGTGGTAGTCCTGGTAATCAAGAATCGCGTGTGCTCCTAGTCTTTTGGGGCTTGCCCTGCTCGTCCCCGTTCCTTCACACCCCGCAAGCCTCTGCGTCGCTCGGCGGGGACAAGGGTGCGCTTGCGCCATTGCGCAGCCGATGTATCGGCGCTCTTAATGCCGTGGGAGGACGTAGGAGGATCCCCAGGGACCTGTGAGGGGACCAGAATCCCCAACCGGTCGCCGACGTAGCTGTCCGGTGACTGCTGCGCATGATCGACTCATTAACCGCGTCGCCTGCGGCGGCACATCTGCTGGGACGCTGACGTGTGACCGGCCGCGACCGAGCACGGCCCGCCAGGGCCGCGCGCAGTGCCGTGGTGCCGGTCACACCCCAGCGACAACTACCAGTCGGTACGCGCGTCGCCGGAGGCGACGGTCTTGATCCCATAGAGGTCAATTCGGCAACTACTTACTGTAGATGGCGTGTAGATGGCGCTGATGACGTTGCGTCGTCGCTGCTGGGTATCGGGTCACCGGTCCTGCGTACCGGCTCGGTGGTTGGTGGGTCGGTGCTGGTCGCGTAGGAGGGCGCGGAATTCTCCGATCGTCTCTTCGTGGCGGGTGTGCTGGTCGGCGAGTCGCTGCGCGCCGTGGGCTTTCTCGGTCTCGATTGCTGTGTGCGCGGCGGTCAGCTCGGAGCGGAGGCCGGCCAGCTCGGCACGTTGTTCGGCAACCTGGGACTGCCAGTGCTCGACCTGCTCCCGGGCCGTGATCAACTCACTGGAGAGGTATTCGAGTTGACCGGTGGCCCGGCTGGCCTGCTGCTCGGCAGCCTCGGCTCGGTGACGCTGGTGCTCGGTCCGCTCGGTTTCGGCCGCCAGCCGCTCGGCCAGCTCAGCCCGGGCTGCCACCAGGTCAGTGACCTCCTGGCGCAGGGTGGCCTGGTGCTCACGGAACTGCTCGATCTGGGCCTGGGCCTCGGCTAGCTCAGCGGCGGTGTCCTGGAGACGTCGGCTGGTGTGCTCGGCCTCGGCCCGCACCGTGTTGGCCTGTGCCTGAGCGGTGCTGAGCTGTTCGCGCAGCTCACTGACCAGGCTGGCCAGCGTGTCTCGCTCCTCACGCATCTGGTCTCGCTCGGATTCGGCGGCGTCCAGCTCGGCCAGTGCCTCCTCAGCGGCAGCCTCGGCGGCCGTGGCCCGCTCGCTCGCCTCCTCGGCGGAGCGTCGGGCCTGCTGCGCTTCCCGCAGCGCCGCATCGCGCTCGGCCTCGGCGGCGTCAATGTCCGCGCGGGCCTGCCGATGGCCAGCGGCCACCTCGACGGCGGCTGCGTCTAGATCAGCGGCCGTGTGTACCGCTTCGGTGATCCGCTCAGTCAGCACAGCCATGCGCCGCTCGTGATTGAGGACCTGATCACGAACATCGGTTAGCAATAGCTCCAGCGTCATCCGCGCGGCGGTGATCGGGCGCGCGTCGTCGCTGTACTGATCCTCGCCTCGCCGGCGCTTGGTGTCGGCCGTCGCCTGGGTGCCGCCACTATCAGGCGTGGGCAGGGTGAGCTGTCCCTTGCCCAATCGGTGGGCTGTCAGCCGCGTGTGCCTCACACCGTCCACCGTTTTACCGCAGTACTTCGGTGGCGCCCCCCTGCCAGGGTAGAGCATCCGGTTAGCGCACCCAGGAATCTCGCAGGTTACCCAGCGCTCACTATCCGTCGTGCTAGCCGGGCCGATCGTGCTGCTTCCGTTCGCCATACCCCATTCTGTCACTATAGTTTCGTTATGTCAATATTTTCGTATAGTTTCGCATCTAATAAGATACTTATATCACGATGGCCCTTGCCCAACTGTCGCTGACCTGGCACCGCGCGAGGCTCGAAGAGGGCCGACGTTGAGCATTACGCATAGTGACAAGGTGGGCGTCGCCTTCAGGGTCAGGTCGACACCGACGGCCACCTTGGGCGCGTACTCACTACAGAACGGCGCTGTGAGTTTCCATGAGGCGGGTGCTGGCCATCGCCTTCAGCACAACGGCTGGGTGTTCAACAAACGAATTGATCTTGTTGACGTGAGACGAGATGAGACCAGACATCCTGAAAACAAGGCGAGATCAAATGAGCTACGGAAGGTCGAAAAGAGACGATCACGAGGTCGAGAGCAGACCTTCGCCTGGCCGAATCTAGTGAGGTCGTCCTCTGAGGGGCGGCCACACAGAGTCCCATTACTTACTGGCTACGGGCTACCACTGCCCTAGCCTGACCAGGCACACCAGGTCACCGGCGTGCTGCTGCCCCCCACCTCTACTCCGCGCGGACCGATCACCTGGATTACCACTCCACACCCGGACTCACTGCAACTATGCCGGGAAATCGGCCTCTTCACCGCGCTACGCGGGGAACGCCGAGGAGTTTGAGTCATACAGCGGCGAACGTGTAACCCGGATTTCAAATTCGTCCAAAATGGTCGACTCAGCGTTGGCGAGATCGATGAACAACCTTCCCGTTTGCTTTGCCTTGACCCAGAATCAATCCGGGTTAGGAGAGAGCGACTTGTTCAGAAGCCCAGTACTCGCGGAGGCTGGCGATGAGTCGGCCCTCGAAGGCGAGGATGGCCACCTCTCTTATTCGTTTGCGGACTTTTTGGGCCAAGTCGTCGAATTGTGCTTCCCATTCAACGATGGCCGTATTTCCATCAAGATAGAGATTCAGCAGCTCACACTTAATATTGCTTTGCGATTCGACAACCTTGGACTTCCAGTACGCTCGGATTCCATGTCGATCTTTGATTGGCGCATCGAATACCCGTTCATGATACGTGGCCGTATCCGTGAAGATGGTTTCGATCAAGTCGGCGTCCTGTTCGACCCATGCCCGAATGTAAAGGTCGATGACATCACGGACGTCCTTTTTCGTCAGTGTCATCTAGCTTCCTCCACTATCGCGGCCAAGTCCAACGGTACATCATTCGCCGTATGCTCCAAGAGCGCGTGAATCATATCTGGATCGTTTAATGTCACCTTTTGTAGATCAACATCAGAGAGTGATGCCGGATCAAGACGCACCCATTTCCAGTGCATAGCATCAACCTGAATATCACTGGAGAAACCGGTGTAATACCCATCCATCACCGTTTCACCAGGGAGGACGGCGAGATGGACTGACCCGAAATAGCGGGTATCACTAATATTTTTCCAATGGCCGATGAGGTGGCGATTCGCGAGCTGGGCTTCGATTTCATTACGGAACGGCGATGCTTGACCCTGGGTGCGCGGATCAGGTGGATAGTTCTTAGCAGTCACCCGCCGATCTGACTGGGGTGTGAGTTGGGTGATGTCAGCGTGACATTGTATACCTCGGCTTGAATCGAACTGGTAGCACGTGACCCAGAAGCCACCGAGTATGTCGGCTGAGAAGCTGTGAGGCACTGACGCGAGAAGACCAGGAGATGCTTCCTGAAAGATCGGCGCGGTTGGCGGGGTGGTCGCCGTCTTTGTCTGCGGTGCGGGCGGTTCGGGTACGAACTCGATCCCACCATTGTGAACTTGAAAAAGTTGGTCAATTTTCCAGCCAGGGAACATCTTCTCCAGAATTCGGCAATGATCCGTGTAGGGAAGTCCGATCAAGTCGCCAGAAAGCCATCGGTAGAACTGCGCCCTACTCGGCCACCCACCCTTCAGAGTCGGATCGACGTCGGCGGCAACCTTGTCGTACTCACGACAGAAAGCGCTGTGAGTCTGCATGTGGCGTTGCTGGAGCAGCGCCTTCAGCACGATGGGCTTGGCACTCAACGAGTTAACCCTCCTTCAAGCTCTGAGATGAGAGGAGAGAAGACTAGCACATCCGGGAGACAAGGCGAGATCAGGCGAGCGACAGAAGGCCGAAAAGAGACGTTTACGAGGTCGAGAGCAGACCCTGACCTGGACGAATCTAATGGTGTCGCCCGCTTCAGGGGCGGCATGACACAGGCAGTCCACACAGGAAGGTAAGGGTTCGTGGCTATTCCTAGGGGTCACCGGTTCGTAATCGAGTTCGACGACGCGTTTCCTCAAGGTCTGGTCCTGGTTGGCGAGGTCGCGCCGGATAACGAGTATCAGACGCGTGAGGACAAGGCCGCCGGCCGGCCGGTTCGCCAAAAGATTGACCAGGTGACGGGTAAGCGGCAGTGGAAAGCCACTGTCACCGATCCAGACGAGACTAACGCCAAGCGCGCGTCATTTGAAATCACCTTCATCGCCGATGTCCAACCGGTGCCGACTACCAGTGAGGTGTTTCCGGGCATGCGCCCAATCGGGCTGGAGGGGTTGACGGCGGAGCCCAGGGTCGCCGGTAGCGGCGAATTCAAGTACCAGTCCTACATTTACCGGGTCACCGGGTTCGCGGCAGCACCCAGTGCCGGCGGGGTTCGCTCACAGCCGAGCAAACCGGTCAGCCCCTCGAGTGGTGAGCAGCACCACCGAGCCGCGTGAGTCTGATGGCGGGTCCCGCCGAATCCGTCCAGGCGCAGGGCGCCGGTCGGCAAGCTCATCCAGCCCGTCGGCCAACTGGTGGCGCCACCTCCGACCTGGACGAGGGCGTGATGGCGGCCGAACAGTGCGTACAGGCGTGGGAGGGGGCCTACCGACACTACGGCCGGATGTGGGAGCTGACCGCGCGCGCACCCAAGGGCGACCCGGCAGCAGCACGGGAGATGGCCGCAGCGTCCCGGGCGGTGGG
>JALZHU010000441.1:242-3045 GCA_030860695.1 Actinomycetota bacterium | reverse complement strand
CGAGGCGATGTGGGTAGGTCCATCTCCTGGTGACCAGGCGATGGTGCCAGCGCAGCACGGTGCCCGGTGTGACCAGCCGATGTACCCACAGGTTTTTGGGCAGCAGCCGAATCAGCGCGGCGAGCACGGCACGATCAGCCCAGTCGGGGCCTGGGGGGTTGGCGCGGCGCAGCACGGCAACCTCGTGGCGCAAGACGAGCAGTTCAACATTCTTCGACGCCGCGGACCGGCCGAGCAACCATAGCCAGCCGAGAACCCGGACGAAGATCAGATACAGCAGGCGCAGCGACACGGTACACGATCATCGTGGTCGCGCGGGTCACCTCATTCACCCAGGTCATGGATGTGACCGACTTTTGGAACCCGACAGGGCGACGTCCGCACATGCCGCTGACCGTGCGTGGGGTGCCGGTCGAGCGGTCCGTAGGCGGATCCTCCTATGGGGCACCGCCGGCGCCACGCTGTCCTGCGTTCCGCCGGGTTGGGAGCTTGACCAGGATGGCGCGGGTATAGAGCAGATCAAAGCCGCGGCGCTGCGCGTTTTGCTGGGACTTAGAGCCCGGCTGCGTGGTGATCACGGCGATGTCGCAGCCGGCAGCGGTGGCATCGGCGAGCCGGGCCGAGAGCAGCGCGGCCTGCACACCCTGGCGGCGGTGCTTGGGCGCGGTTGCCGCGCCGGTGAGTTGCGCGACGCCCTCGGCCACCCGGAAGCTGGCGCCGCCAGCGAGGACCCCGTCGCGCAGCGCGACGTAGCGCATGACGCCGGCCCCCGCCGTGAGATCGCGCATGGCCCTCGTGAGAACCTCGCGCGGAAACTCCTCGTGCGAGGGCACCCCTTGGGCGTCGGGGTGGGCGAAGCCCTCCGTCACGACGTCCAGCCAAGCCTCGAACTCGTCGTCGCCTCTGGGCCGGACCTCGATCCCGGGTGGGGTGACTTGCTCGGGCTCGCCGGTGAGGGCAAGGCCGAGCACGTTTTCGAACGAGGTCAGCCGATAACCCCGGTCGGTCAGCAGGGCGCCGATCGCGGGGTCGGCCAGATGAGCGAGCTCGACCTGCACGGGTGCGCCGCGAGCGGTGAAGGCCCGTTCGATCTCGTCGAGCGCGGCTGCGGTCGGCACGCCGCCGAAGCCAAGCCCCGCGACCTTGTTCAGCGGCGAGCCCTCTTCGGCGAAGCTCGCCACGCCGCCGGCAACGGGGATCACGAAGCCCGCGCTGTTCACCGCGCGATGGTGGGCGGTCTCGCTGCCCTTGGTGACGAGCTGCGCCTCGACCCGCTCGATGCGCTCGGCCAGGGCGGTGTCGCAGAACAGGGGCAATCGGTCGGCATTCATGATTCTCCGCGTTCACTTTCAGCTGTCTTCGGGTGGGGGCCCAGGTTCCAGGACAGGAAGCTCGACATTCCCGACGGCGGTGGGAGGTGCGACTGGAGTACTGGCACTTCAGCCGTAGATCGTGATCTGTTGGTGCGGCGGTCCGGGGCGTAGGGCGGCCACCGCGTGATCCTCGTCTGTTGTGTCGACATCTGAAGATCGAGCGGTGGCCGTGGGCCGCAGGGTAGGACCGGCTGGGTGGAAGTGGAAGCCGATCCTGCATCGGGCCTAGTTTCTGGCGGTCCCGGACCCGGCTGCGGATCTTGGCTGGTTGTGGGCCTCAGTGAGTATGGATCGGTTGAACCGTGCGCGAACCTGTAAGGGCGGCTCGACATACTTCTGGCAGCGTGGCGGCCGTGACCAGCTTCCGATTCTCCTACAACATCTTCGGCATCGGCTCGGGCGAGGACTTCGCCGAGACGTGTCGGCGCGGCGAGCGCCACGGCTACGATACGGTGTTCGCCGCGGATCACTTGGGCATCGCCTCGCCGTTCCCGGCGTTGGTCGCCGCCGCGTCGGTCACCCAGCGCTTGAGGGTCGGCACGCTGGTGCTCAACGCGCCGTTCTGGAACCCGACGCTGCTGGCCCGCGAGGTCGCCACCACCGACGTGCTCACCGGTGGACGGCTGGAGTTGGGCCTAGGCGCGGGCCACATGAAATGGGAGTTCGACCACGCAGGCATCGAGTGGGAGCCCTTCGGCGCCAGAACCCAGCGGCTGCGGGCGACGATCGAGCAGCTGCACCGGGAGTTCGCCACCGACGGCTACGCCCAGCAGAAGCCATTGCGTGACGAGTTCGGTATCCCGGTGCTACGGCCCGTGCAGCGCCGCGGCTTTGGCGGCTACGGACCACCGTTGATCGTAGGCGGTACCGGAGACCGCGTGCTGCGCATTGCCGCCGAGTACGCCGACATCATCAGCATCGCCGGAGCACTCCAGATCACAGGACAGCCACCCGGGACGATGCGCATCGCCACCGACGCTAAGACCGACGAGCGAGTGCGCTACGCCAGCGAGTGCGCCGGCGACCGCGCCGGGCGCATCCAATGGCACGCCCTGATCCAAGCAGTTGTGCAGACCGACGACCGCTGGGCCGCCGCTGCGACGCTCGCGCGGCGATTCGGCAACCTGATGTCCACCGACGAGATCTTGGCAACCCCGTTTGTCCTCATCGGCACGATCGAACAGATAGCCGAGCAGATCCTACGAAACCGCGAGCGCTACGGCTTCACCTACTACACCGTCCACGGCCCCTACGCCGACACGTTCGCCCCAGTCATCGAGCGCGTACACACAATCAGCGACTGACCTGTGGGTGCCGAAAACCTCGGTTCCGCGTCGATGACCTGCGGTGTAGGTGACAGTCAGCGGGTTGGACGGATCGGGCAGGATGCCCGTCGTGATCTTCTCGCTGGTGTATTTGTTGACACGCCG
>JALZHU010000441.1:0-232 GCA_030860695.1 Actinomycetota bacterium | reverse complement strand
ACGTAGTGCCTCGGCGTGGTGCCGGTCACCGGAGACCATGAGGACAAAATCATCCGCATAACGGATGAGTCTCCAGTTTCCTTGGCCGGTGCGTGTACGCTTGCGCCTGTGGGTGCCGAAAACCTCGGTTCCGCGTCGATGACCTGCGGTGTAGGTGACAGTCAGCGGGTTGGACGGATCGGGCAGGATGCCCGTCGTGATCTTCTCGCTGGTGTATTTGTTGACACGCCGA
>JALZHU010000023.1 GCA_030860695.1 Actinomycetota bacterium | reverse complement strand
CCCACCAGCCTAGGTTCGCCCGAGCGGGGCGATACCCATCCGCCAGGCCACGCCGCGCAGCTCCCGACCCCCAGCATCACGCCGCGCCTGACGCAGCAGACCGACGACCGCTTCCCGGACGAACACGTCATGGTGGATCCGCTGGGGGGCGAGCTGCTCGGCGTGCAGTAACACGTGCACACCTTTGTGGCAGGTCTTCTTCTCCGCGATCAGAGCACGGCCGACGTCGGCCCAGAACTCAGCTTGCTGGCAGGCATACACCAGTTCGGGGTGTACTGTCTTGGCCGCGTCCAGGGCCTCACCGTACTCGCGGAGCTCGACGGCGATGCTGGTCCTCCGGATGCCGACCTTGGTTGGCCCGAATCGCCAGTCCGCCCAGGTACCGACCTCCGTGTCCATCCGAGCCGCCAGCGCTGAGGCCTCCGCCAGGTGAGTGGCCGCAGTGTCACGGTCGGCCTGCGCCCCAGCCGCCTGCGCAGCGGAGAGGTGCAGCATCCCGCACGCCTGCACCGCCTCCCTGGAATCCAGCCTGCTCGTTAGACTCTCCGCTGCGGCCACCGAGCGGCGGTAGTGCCTGGCCCGATCCAGATGGCCGGTGGCAGCCCCGCGCAGTCAGGTCGCATAACCGAGCCAGACCGGGTCGTCCACGGTCTCCGCGCACTGCTGCACGACGCGGGTCGCCAGCGTCGGCAGGGCCGCGCGCACCGAGCCGTTTGGTGGTCACCACGGCGCTGCTGTAGGCGTTCATCAGCCCGAGCAGCACCTCGCGGCGCTGGTGCGGCAGGCGCACATAGGCGCCGTGCAGTTCGCCGATCAGCACCGGCGCCAGCTTACTTTGTGCCGCGTAGTCCCCGGCCCATCTCATGGTCGTGACCAGCCGATCGAGGTCGGCCTGGATCTGCGGCCAGGACCGCACCGGGACCCCCGGATCGGCGCCGAGCTCGTAGCACTCCAGCGCGGTCTCGATGGCGGTCAACCCGGCCTTCACTCTGGCGCCAACCGGGTCGCACGGCGCCCACGGCTGCCCGGTCAGCTCGGCCGGGTGCACCCGCAGCGCGGCCGCCATCGCTTCTAGGGTTTTGCGGTTGGCTACGGGACTTTCGCCGCGCTCGACCTGGCCCCAGAACGAGAAGGACAACCCAGCCAGGCCTGCGGCCTCCCGTAGCGTCAACTGACGCCAGCAGCGCAGCTCCCGAACCCGCCGGCCCAACACCTTCGCCTCGTCCACGCTGCCCCTCGTCCGTCC
This sequence comes from Actinomycetota bacterium, assembly GCA_030860695.1. Taxonomy (GTDB): domain Bacteria; phylum Actinomycetota; class Actinomycetes; order Mycobacteriales; family Pseudonocardiaceae. Next base: position 32,615 of record JALZHU010000023.1, on the reverse strand, counting down.
GTCGCCCGCTTCCCACGCTACTGAGCGCCCTTCGCGCTCGGCACAGCTGCGACCGCCACCGCCGCGCGGGTGCTACCCAGCAGCTCAGGCCACAATGCCGGGGAATGGGGTCAGGTGGGCTCAGGGTTCGGTGCCGCCACGACACACGTGACGCAGGGCATTCCGGTGCCGACGGTGACCAGCTCGGCCTGACCGGGCTGGATCACCAGACCGCAGAAGGCGCGCAACTGCTCAGGGATCACCCGGCCCGGAAGGAATGGGGAACACATGCACTATCCGGTCGGTCTCGCTCACGACCTGCCCACTGGGCAGGGCCACGCCGGGGCAGCAGCCGGGCTGCGAAAGCACCAGGGAGCCATTCCCGCAACCGGGACGGGGACAGCTCAGCCAGCGAGGAACGCGCAGCGCTGCTGAGGTCAGCGGATTCCGGCCCCGGCTCCGCACTTGATCCCTCCGGCATGCCGGGGATGGTGCGGCCTGATCGAGCGTTTCTGTGCACCCGTGGTGCACACCGGCCAGGTTGACCTGATCGGCGCGACTCCCATGCTCCAGGCCAGGCCGCGCAGCTCCCGGCCATCGGCATCTCGCCGCCCCGGGCACCGCAGGGTCAGCGATACTGCTTGACATAGTTATCAAATCTGCGTACTTTGGTGATCAGGCCGGTATGCGTTAAGGAAGGAACAAACGATGACCACGTCGCAGGAGACCTTTAGCGACACCACCCGCCGCGGCCAGGAAACCTTCGCCAGCGCCCTGCAGGTCTGGGCGGACAGCATCCAGAAGTTCTACAGCTCACTGCCGACCATGGACGCTAGGGTGCCCAACGAAGTCGTCGACAACTTCTTCAACGTTGCCGAGCAGGTCCTGGCCACTCAGCGGGAGTTCACCAAGAACCTGGTAACCGCCACCACGTCGGTTGCCACCAGCGCCGCCTCGGCATCACAAAATGCCGCCAAGACCGCGGCTGCGAAAAAGGACTGAATCAGCTCCTCCGATCACGGTAACCCGTTGTCCGGCCTTAGCGTCGCTTAACGCCGGGGCCGACGGTTGTGCAGCAGCAGCCGTTCGGGGGACCCGCTGTCTGCAAACTCTCGGAGCCCTCGTCAGGTGCTGCCACCGACTCCTACGATGACCGTACAGCGGTGATCAAGCCAACGGAGTGGTCCACCGATCGGTGTGAACGCACTCGAGGAGGGGTCGATGTCGCCTACCGGAGTGCTGAGTGGGTCTGCCGACCGGGCGCAACGGCTTTCTCGACTCCTGAGGGACGTGGGTGCTGACCCGGTGGTCATTACCGACCTCGCGGCGCTGCCGGGTGAGACGGGCAGCAATGGCCTCGACTTCTACATCCAGCTGCCGGTCACGATCCACCCCGATGGCCAGACCGCCGTCGCGCGGGTCGGCTCGTTTCTGTCCGCGGGGCTGCTGGCCCGTTTCCGCGCAGTCGATCGAGTACTCCCGGTGCTGGCGCCCGGCGCGACCATGGTGCTGGTGTCTGGCAATACCCCAGACGAGGTGTCATTGCCCGACGACCAGCGATCCCGGTTGGCGCTGCTGCATCTGCTGGCGCACGCCGCCCGGGCCGAGCTTGCCACCAGACACGTCGATGTCAGGGTGGTCAGCAGCCAGCGCGGCGACCAGGAGATCGTGCGATACGCGCTGGGCGGCGGCGACAATACGCAGGCCCAGCACGGCTCGCAGGAACGGTCGAGCGAGGCCACTGCTTACCAGGACTGGCGCACCGAGATGATGGGCCTGGTCGGCATCGATTCCTGATGCTGGGATCGGTACGCCGGACACGGCCATCACTGCCGAGGAGGTCGTTGGTGAGCTTGATGTTGAGCCAGGACGCACCGGCAGATGCCTTGCTGGAGCGGGACCCGCTGGCGTTGCTATTGGCCATGCTGCTCGATCAACAAGTGCCGATGGAGCGAGCCTTCGCGGCGCCCTATCAGTTGCAGCAACGCCTGGGTCACGACCTGGACGTCCACGAGCTGGCCGACTACGACCCCGATGCCTTGGCAGACCTGTTTGCGAAGCAGCCCGCGTTGCACCGGTATCCCAAGTCGATGGCTGGGCGGGTACAGGAGCTCTGCCGGGCACTGGTCGAGCGCTACGACGGCGATGTGACGGGGCTGTGGCGAGACGTCTCAGACGCGCGCGAGCTGCTCGAGCGGCTGATCGCGCTGCCTGGTTACGGGAAGCAGAAGGCGCAGATTTTTGTGGCGCTTCTCGGTAAGCAGCGTAATGTGCAACCCGACGGCTGGCGCAAGGTGGCCGGCCCCTACGGCGACGAGGGTGTATACCGATCAGCCGCCGATGTGACCGACGCTGACTCGCTGGCCAAGGTTCGGCAGCACAAACAGCAGATGAAGGCGGCTGCGAAAGCGACGAAGTAGGGGGTCGGGAGTATCAAAGCGGGACGTGAGGGCGCGCGGGATCCACATGAGCACGGCCGCCGGCGAGGCGATGCCGCTGTCCTCATCACGGCGGCGGAACCGTCCTACGCCGAGCAGTACGCCACCCGTCGCCGCAAGTACGCGATCCTGATGTCGGCCCGCATCCCGTGCCTCGCCCTGGCCGGCGTCTTCTATCAGACCTGGTGGCTCGCGCTGATTTTTGTTGTGCTGTCGGTGCCATTGCCCTGGATGGCAGTGCTTATCGCCAATGACCGCGCCCCGCGCAAGGCCGAGCACGTCAGCAGGATGGGACATGGCCTGCAGGGGCGCGATCTTCGGGGCCGCGAGCTGGAAAGCGGCCACCACACCGTCATTGACGGGTGATCCGGGCACGCGGATTGCTGAATGCCGGTTCCTGTTCGTGGGCACCATCATCCACGCGGACTGACCGTGCGGCATCATGGACGGTGTGAGCACGCCGACTCAAACGTTGCCCGATGTCGATACTCGGCCCGAGGGGACTGACACCACCGGCAACGACACACCGAAGATGTTCCACTACGTGCGTAAGGACAAGATCGCCGAAAGCGCGGTGATGGGCACGCACGTGGTAGCCCTGTGCGGCGAGGTGTTCCCGGTGACCCGCGCGCCCAAGCCGGGCTCTCCGGTGTGCCCGGAGTGCAAGGAGATCTACGAGTTGCTGCCCAAGGGCGGCGACTCCGGCTGACCCGCCTCCCCGCGCCGCACTGTCACGCTGCGGCGAAGCGCATTGCATGTCATGGTGTCGGCATGGGGAGGGCAGCTCCGGTGATCGCCGGGCAAAGCGAGCGGTAGTCCCCGATGCGGCTCGCCCGATGGTACGCGACACTCGTGGTGCGCTTGCGCTGGCTGGTCCTGCCCATCGTGGGAGCGATCACCTGGGCGGCGCTGACCATGCTGCCTGATGTGGCAGCGACAGGCGGTGGGCTGTCCGCTGCCATCGGCGCCGGTGAGCCGGTGATCCAAGCCCAGCTCGACGCGATACGGCGTTTCGGCTTGCCGCTGCTTACCGGGACCGCGGTGGTGCAACGCGACCCGGACGGTCTGGACCCGGAGGCCACCCGGCGTGCCGTGCAGCGTGCTCTCGAGGTCGATCAGCGCACGCTCGACACGGGCATTCAGCCTGGCCAGGAACTGTACGCGGCGCTGCCACTGATCAATAATCCGCTGCTGGTGCCTGCCGCGCGCGAGCAGAGCACCACCCTCGTGACCTATCTGCTCGTCGACCCGACGCTCGGGCTCAGAGGGCAGGAGCGGGTGGCTCGGGCGTACGCCGCGCAGATCGACCGGACGGATGACGCGCTGGTCGGGGTCGCCGGGACGATCCCGACCCAGGTCGAGCAGAGGAAAATCCTCGAACGCAGGCTGCCGCTGGTGGAGATCGCCACCCTGGTGGCGATCGCGCTCATCGTCGGGCTGACCTTCCGCTCCGTGGTCGCGCCGTTGGTCACCCTGGTCACCGCCGGCATCGGCTACCTGCTGGCCGACCGGGTCATCGGGTGGCTAGCCGGAGCAGCCGACTTGATCGTGCCCGTGGAGATCGAGCCGATCGTGGTCGCCCTGATCTTGGGGATCACCACTGACTACACCATCTTCTTCCTGTCTGGCCTGCGACGCCGGTTGCAGGCCAGACAGATCAACCCGGCGGCCACCATCGATGCCGTCCGTGAGTACCTCGCCATCGTGCTGACCGCCGGGGTGATCGTGGCGTCCGGTGTCGCCGCGCTGGTGGTCGCCGAGTCCACGCTGTTCCGTGCCTTCGGGCCCGGCCTTGCCGTCGCTGTGCTGGTCGGCCTGGTGGTGGCCGTGGTTCTGGTGCCCGCGCTACTCGGCGTGCTGGGCCGGTGGGCGTTCTGGCCGTACGGGCTCGCCACCGGATCGCCTTCCGGACCCGAAGCGGGACGCGCGGTCCTGTCCGAGCCCGCGTCTCCCCAGGGCGCTGCGCCGCCGGCCCGCCTGGCCTGGTGGCTCAGGAGCCGCTGGGTGGCGGCGGTGGTTGCGGCCAGTGTGATCGTGGTGCTTGTCGTGGCGAGCAAGCCGGTGTCCGAGTTGCGCAATGCGGTCTCGCCGGTGGCTGCGCTCCCGGCAGGTAACCCGGTGCGCGAGGCCGCAGCGGCAGCTTCTGCCGGGTTCGCCCCGGGCATCCTGTCACCGACCGGAGTGATCGTGTCCGCCCCCGGCATCACCGACCGCTCCGAGGCGTTGACGACACTGGCAGCCCAGCTGCGTAGCCAGCCTGGGGTGAAGATGGTGCTCGGCCCAGGTGATCAGCGGCTGCTGCCGGTTCAGCTGCCGGAGCAGTTGGGGCTGTTCCTCGCGCCGGGTGGCGGCGCGGCGCGGTTCCTCATCGTGTTTGACAGTGACCCGCTCGGCGCCACCGCGATGGGACACCTGCGTGAGCTACGTGCCGCAATGCCTCGCCTGCTTGCCTCAGCTGGGCTGGCCGGCGCTGAGGTGTCCTACATCGGCGACACCGCGACCGGGTTGGCGCTGGCGGACCAGGCCCGGACCGACCTGATCCGGGTGGCAGTCGCGGTCGGCTTGGTCAACCTGCTGCTGCTGATGCTGTTTCTCCGCGCCCTGGTTGCTCCGCTGTACCTGCTGGCCAGCAATGTGCTCGCGGTCGGCGCGGCGCTCGGGCTGACCGTGGCGGTGTTCCAGGGGCTGCTCGGGCAGGACGGTCTAATTTTCTACATACCGTTCGCGGCTGCCGTACTGCTCGTCTCCCTCGGCAGCGACTACACCGTCTTCAGCGTTGGCTACATCTGGGATGAGGCCCGTCGCCGACCCCTGCGCCAAGCGCTCGCGGTCGCCGTGCCGCGCTCGACCCGGGCGATCACCGCCGCGGGAGTGACGCTGGCGGCGAGCTTCGCGCTGGCCGCCTTGATCCCGCTGGCGCCGTTTTATCAGCTCGCCTTCGCGATGGCGGTCGGCATACTGATTGACGCCTTCGTGGTCCGGTCGCTGCTCGTGCCGGCGCTGATCTCCGTGGTCGGCCGGGCCAGCGGGTGGCCGGGAAAAAGGTTAGCTAGGCCGCCGCTTGCCCTCGGCGGTCAGCACCTGCTGAACAGTGCTAGGGAGCACCGTTGACCGCGAGCTGCGGACGGTTTGAGGCGCGCCCACGCCGGGGTAGTCAGGTGCAGGGAGGACTGTTGAGTTACCACCGCATCTGGTCACGCAGGTCTAGCTCATCCGTGGCCGTTTGGGCGAACGTGCTTGTGCTCATGGCTGTCCTCGTCGGATGCAGCGCCGGGAACGTACAAGCCACGGCGACGGGCGGGGTAGGCGGACGGGTCGGCGACATTGTGGTGCGCGACGCGCTGTTCACCTTCGACGGACCCATCGCCGGGGACACCGTCTACCAGCCCGGCGACAACGCTGCGCTGCAATTCACCATCTTCAATGAAGGGGACCGCGCTGACCGGCTCGTCCGCGTCAGCAGCCCAATCGCACGCTCGGCCACCATCACGGGAGACACGCGCATTCCCGGCCACCAGGTCCTCGCCGCCGGCTACCCGGGTCCCACTGCTCCCGATACCAACGCGGTCCGGATCGTGCTCGCCGGGCTGAGTGTCCCGATTCGCGCCGGGTTCGATTATCCCGTGGTGTTCGTCTTCGAACATGCCGGGGAGCTGCGCCTGGAGCTGCCCGTCGAGAATCCCGACAAGCCCCGGGGTTAGTCGGTCCGGGCCTAACGGGACCGTCATCGGAACCACGTTACGAGGCGCCACCAGGGTGTAGACAATCAACCACAACTCGCCTTGATGGCAGATCCGCCGTATTCGGGCGCTACCCGTTCCTAGACCCGCTTGTTGGGCTTCTTGTGGGCCGCACCCACTAGCGGTGGGCTTGCCGAGCGGGCCAAGGGAGTTGGCGGCGGCTTGAGCCTGGGTCGGTCGGCTGGTTTGGCCGTCAGATGGATGGGCGGTCCGTTCACTTGTCCCACTGGTGGGATCTTCGCGAATGCCCGCCCTTGTGGTCGCCTGGGTGCCGTCCGATTCAAGAGGGTGTGTGTTCATGTCAACGGAGGGGTCCGGGAGGACGGGGCCTAAGTCCGGCTACTGCACTGACGCAGTTGCCGCCTGCGCCCAGAGCGCACCCGACGGGACGACCGTCCGTCTCGCCGGTCGGATCGTCCTTTGGCGCCGGATGGGTGGGCTGATCTTCGGGCATGTGCAGGACCGCAGCGGACGCGTGCAGATCTCACTGTCCAAGGACGAACTGGGCGCGGATGTCTTCAAGGAGTGGTCCCGGGCCGTCAAGATTGGTGACTTCGTTGGAGTCGCCGGCAGCCTCTACACCACCCGCCGTGGTGAACGGACGGTAGCAGTGTCCGAGTTTACCGTGTTGAATCGGACGGTTCGCGCGTTGCCGGACAAGTGGCTGGGCCTGTCTAACGTTGAGGCGCGCTACCGTCGCCGCTACCTGGATCTGTTGGTGAACGCTGACTCCCGGGAACGGTTTCAGACCCGGTCAAAGATTATCCAGAGTATCCGCCGGTTCCTCGACGACAACGACTTCCTGGAAGTCGAGACACCGATCCTGCAGGAAGCGGCGTCCGGAGCGGCCGCGCGGCCATTCGTGACTCGGCACAATGCGCTGGGCGAAGATTTCTACTTGCGGATCTCGCCGGAAACGTTTCTCAAGCGCGTCGTCGCCGGCTCCCTCGACCGCGTCTATGAGCTGGGTCGCAACTTCCGCAACGAAGGCATGGACTCCTCCCACCTGCAGGAGTTCACGATGCTGGAGTGGTACGCGGCCTACTGGGATTATCGCGACAACATGGCCTTCGTCCGCAAGCTGATTCTCGCGGTGCTCGACGAGGTCCTCGGCACCCGTACCGTCACCTATGACGGCGTGAAGCTGGACTTCGGCACTGACTGGCCAGAGCTGGACTACCGAACCGAGGTCGCCCGCCGAACCGGTATCGACCTCACCGTCGTCCGCGATCTGTCGACGCTTCGGGAGCGGGTCACCGGACTCGGTCTGGACGTCGAGGAGGCGATGTCCTACGCGGGGCTGGTCGATCTGCTGTACAAGAAGACGGTCCGGCCCGAACTCATCCAGCCGTGTTTCCTGGTGCATCATCCAGCGGAGCTGGTTCCGCTCGCCCGGCGCAGCGATGCGGACCCGACCAGGCTCGACATGTTCCAGGTTGTCGCGAACGGCTGGGAGATCGTCAAGGCGTACTCAGAACTGGTCGACTCAATCGAGCAGCGGCTACGGCTGGAGGAGCAAGCCGAGCTGTGCGAGGCCGGCGACGGCGAGGCGATGATGATGGAGGAGGACTTCATCGAGGCGATGGCGTATGGGATGCCGCCAATGTCCGGTCTCGGCCTCGGAATCGACCGGTTCGTCGCCCTGCTCACCGACGCGCCCACCCTCCGCGAAGTTGTCCTCTTCCCCGCCATGCGCGGCACCAGGAAGAGTTAGACCTAAGGTTCCTGGTGCACCCCCGTACGTTGGCGAAGCAGCGGCCGTCTGCGGCGAGGATGAGCGGCGCGTCAGTCCTTCCAGACCTGGCGGGGACTGTCGTCGGCGGGAGGTCGGGTGGCTTCCCAGATTCGGCGCCACGGGGCCATGTCGTGGTCTTCAGCGGGCTGACCCGACGCGGTGATGGGTAACACACTGCGTGAACCAGTGGGCAGCGCCAGCGAGTCGTCGGCTGCCGCACGCAGGGCCTGATACCAGCCAAGGTGATCCTCGGCCCAGAGGGTTGCCACGGCGCGCACCAGCCGGGTGCGGAACTCGGGGACCGTCTCGTCCGCCGCGATGTACAGCGGTCGCCCGATCCGGACGGTGACCCGGGGCCTGCCCGGACGTGGCCAGCGCCGACCGCGGGGCATCGCGGCGAACGTGCCGCGCAGCGCGATCGGGACCGCGGGCACCCCCTTTATCGCGCACAGTTGGGCGGCACCCAGCTTGAACCCGGTGAGCCAGCCGTCCACCGTGCGGCTGCCCTCCGGGTAGAGCAGCAAGCTCCAGCCGGCGTCGACCAACTCGGCGGCCAGGCTGCGGCCCCGCCGCCATCCGCGCCGTTCTACGGGGAAGGCGTTGAACAGGAGGGTAGTGGCCGCGGCGAGGCTCCGGCAGTCGAAGAAGTAGTCAGCGGCCGCCCCGACAGCGAGCTTCTTGGTGATCCGCAGCGGCAGTGAACCCAGGATCAACGGGGTATCCAGGTGACTGGAGTGGTTGGCGACGAAGATCGCCGGCCCGCGGATGCTGTTCAGGTATTCCCGGCCGTGCACCACCGGCCGGGTTTGGCTCCAAGTGACCGGCTTGAGTACGCCCTGCTGCAAGGCGGTACGGAGCACGCTGGCCGCAGCGGTCCGGGCCCACGCGGTGGGGAAGCCATCCCCGTTGTCCGGTGGCTCGTCCTCGCGCTGCACCGAACGTGGTAACCGGGCACGACCCCGCCAGTCCCGACCGTGCCGCAGCAGCCGAAGCTCCTCGCGCAGGCTACTCATCGCACGTTCGCCAGCACCAACGGTGGGGCGTGCAGGTAGCTGATCTGCGGGCTCGGACCCACGGTGTCCCGGGCCAGCTCCAGTGCGTCGGCCAAGGTGGATGCCGCGCGGAAGCCGAGCCGTGTGGTGGTCAACCGGTCCCCACCGACGAAGATCACGTCGGTCAGGTGCTGCATTGCATGTGCGCCCCAGTACCACATGTAAAACGGATGCACGCCGTGATAGGCGTAGCTGGTCCGGTACAGGTGGGTGTACCAGGGATCGGTAGCGAATTGCTTCTCATACTTGGTCTCCAGGATCACCGGGTCGGTGGTCTCAGCGAGCAGCTCGTAGAAATCAATGTAGCTGGGATGGTGCACCGGATGAAATTCATGGGGCATCGGGTGGTAATAGATCGCCACCCCGCCTTGGCGCACGATTGGCTTGCCCCGGTAGAGGTTGAAGAAGTAACCGAGTCCCAGTGACATCACCAGGATCGGGTTCATGATTGAGTTCACGTTGTAGGGGCAGATGTAAGGCAACCCGAAAATCGCGACGTCGGCCTGCCCTTCGACCTCGGTGAGCTGCTGTCGGTGCACCGCGGCCAGAGTGTACGGGTGCACCTGGCTGGGTGCGCCGGTGTGCACCCCGGTCACCCCGTAGGGCGCCACGGTGGACTGCCAGATCCGCCGCCGCAGCTTCGAGGTCGCCAGGTCGTTGCTCCGCTTGACCGCCAGGTAGCTGGCCTGGTCGGTGAGGTTCCACTCCCACTCGCGGCGGGTGAGGAAACGCAGCGCAGTGGGGAAAGGCTCATTGTTGAGCGTCGTCTCGACGGTGAACACCGGCACGTGCCCGCCGATCACGTCAGCCATCCGGTCGTAGGAGTGGTGCATCGCTGAATTGGCGGGATCGTTGAACGAGCGTGAATGCCGCAGCGTGTGCACATTGTGGTGGTGGCGCAGGCTGGCGTAACTGGCCAGCCCGACCGCCACCGACTTCGAGCCGCCGCTCATCGCGGTGAGCGTGATATTGACGTAGACGATCAGATCGCTCTCCGCGGCCCGACGGTTAATCTCCACGTCCTCGCCGTGCGGTGTGGTACCCAGGTGCGCGAGATCGTCGGGGTCCTCGGCGTCGTGGTTACGCAGGTGATCAGGATGAAAGGCGCGGAAGACCCGCTCGCCGACGATGCGCTTGAGTTCAGCCGGGGTCATCCGCCGGTGCAGCGAGTTGGCGGCGATGAGTTCGACGTCGTCCACGCCGGTGGCCGCGGCCATCTCCAGGACCTGCTCGATCACCCGTTGCCGGACGTCCGGGGTGCGCATTGGCGGCAGCGGGAGGGATAGATCGTCGAACACGATGGTCAGCCGCATTCCCCGGTGCAGCAGCTCCGGCAGTGGGTCGCAGCCGTGCGGGTGCATCAGGGCGTGCCGGATGGCGCCGTCGAGGTCGACGATGCCCGGCAGCGAGTCCGGCGGGTAGATCACCCGGCTGCCCAGTGGCAGGCGTTCCAGCCGGAAGCCCTCACCCTCGTGCAGAAGCAGCGGGGGAGTTCGCTCGTCGACGTCGAGCACAAAACCTGGTCTGCCCACGCTCTCTCCTGCCCCTACCCTCGTACTGCACTTACCCTCGACGCTTATCCCCGTCCAGGGGCGAAGACGACCTTGATGGTGCCCAGCCGGCCAGCCGCGGCAGCGTGATCGAGCGCGTCACGCCACTGTTCCAGCGGATATTTTGTGTCAACGTAACCGTCCAGGGGCGCCGATGCCGCCAGCGCGATGGCCTCGGCGAAATCACCCCGACTGGGCTCTTCACCTACCGCCGAGGCGTACGCGCCGACCAGGCGCAGCTCGCGGTACCACAGCGGGGTGAGGTCCACCCCACCTGAGGGCATCCCTGATGCGACCACCGTGCCCCCGGCCCGCAGCGACCGCAACGCGGTGTTCAGGCCCGCCGTACCCCCGGTGCACTCGAAGGCCAGGTCCATTCCGCCGAGCAGGTAGCCTTCGCCGAGTTCGGGCTCGATCAGCAGGGCTCCGGTGCTGCGACGCAGTGTCCTGGTGGTGCTGTTGGCACCAATGACTTGGGTGGCCCCTAGTTCGCGGGCCCGATCGGCCTGGTGGGCGTGCTTGGCGATGACATGCACCTCGCCGGCCGCGGTGAGCTTGCACAGTGCGAGCAGGGTGAGCAGGCCCACCGTGCCAGCACCGATCACGAGTACCGACGCACCCGGGCTGATCGGTACCCGGCGCACCGCGTGCACCGCGCAGGCCAACGGCTCCACCAGCACCGCGATCTCGTCGGGCAGCGGGTCCGGCACTCGATGTAGCTGGCTGGCATGGGCCACCATCCGGCGGCTCCAGCCGCCCCCGGTGTCGGCGCAGAAGCCCGTCTGTAGCCCAGCGGACAGCCGGCCAGTGGTGATGTGGTCGCAGCGACTGGTACGCCCCGCGAGGCAGGCCGGGCAGGCCGGCATGCCGCGCGTGGCACAGCTGAGTACCGGGTCGATCACCACCCGGCTGCCCCGCGGTAGGCCGGGTAGCTCGTCCAGAGTGTGCCCAACCACCTCATGGCCCGGGACGAAGGGCATCGAGGTCAACGGTCCGAGGTAGGGCGAGCAGCGGCCGGTGAGCAGGCCAAGATCGGAGCCGCAGATCCCGGACAGCACCGGCTCGACCCGGCTCCAGGACTCCCCGGGCGGACGTGGGTCGGCCTGCTCGACCAGCCGCAGCGGCGCCACGTTGCTGGCCAGCGCGCCGGCCAACCGGCTTCCAGCGCGGGTGCCGCTGACCGCGCGGGCGGCGAAGTAGCGCCCCGCCGAGCGGTGGTACTGCAGCGCCAGGTTCATCGCTTCGTGTCCCGGTGATGGACCCGGGAAGGGGCGCCGACATCAGCCCGGGTCACGTCGAGCATGACCTCGAGCAGCCCGCCGGTGTGGGCACCCCAGCGGTGCACCACCCAACGGTGCCGCCGGGCGTGCCGGAACAGCTGGGCGTCCGGGTTGACCGCATGGGGGTGCCCAACGGCCTCCAGCAGCGGGCGGTCGGAGTAGCTGTCGGCGTAGGCGTAGGAGCGGTCCAGGTGCAGGCCGTGGCACTGGGCATACTGCCCCAACCACGCTGCGCGAGCCTCGTCAACCATCGGTGGAGTCTCCAGGAATCCGGTGAGCACACCGTCCTTCGCGTGCATCCTGCTGGCCACCACCTCATCGAACAGCACCGACAGCGGCTCCACGTGCACGTCTATTGCTCCAGTGATCAGTACAGTTCGGTGTCCAGCGGCCCGGTGGCGGCGGATCTGCCGGGTGGCCTCGGGCATCACCCGGTGCAGCAGCGCGTCGCCGAGTACCTCGGTGACCAGGGCACGCAGCTCGTCGGCCCGCACACCGGCGTAGCGGCGCAGGAATGCGCGCAGCAGCTCACCGCGGTCGCGGCGCTCGGCGTAAAGGTAGCGGGGAGCGCGGCGGGCCAGGTCGGCCAGCTCGCGCAGCCAGCTGGATCGGGGCAGCGTGGCCAACCGTGCCCACAGGTAGGACTCGACGACGTTGGAGTTCACGATGGTGCCCTCCAGGTCGAACACTGCAACCACGTCGGTGCGCTCGGGCAGCGACATCGGCTGCGATGGCAATCCGCGATGGCGGGCCGTCGAGTGCCCCCGCCGCTGCCCGGCCCGGCGAACCGTGGCCGTGATCGACGGACAATGCACCTCCTGCAGGTAGGTCCGCCAGTCGATGACGGTGGGGTCAAAGCCATGCTCGGTGGCCCGCTGGGCCGGCAACGCGGCGTGCAGCTCCCGCAGCCGGCGGTCGTCGTAGATCACCTCAGCCCGGGCGTAGACGCCGTAGAGGTCGGCGTACTCCCGCAGTTGCGACAAGTCCTGCTGCTGGCGGCCCAAGCTGGTCAGCCAGTCCTGAGATCGCTGCGATGGTGGCAGGCGCAGCAGCACCCGCTCGGCGACCGCTGCAGCCCGTTCCGCGGCGCGCAGTGTCAGCTCCACCTGCTGGCTGCCGGGAAACCGCCAGGTCGGCGGTCCGACGTGGCCGCGCTCGCCATCAGGCAGGGGGTGGTTGTCGAAATACTCCCGGCACAGCACGTACATGTTCTGGAAGGTCAGCGGGTTACTGGCGCCGGAGCTGACGTGCAGGTATGCCGGTCCGTTGGCGGGGGCCCGGGCAGCGGCCGCGAGGATGGCATTGACCACGAGATCGACCGGGATCATGTCGAGCACAGAGTCAGGAAGCCCGGGGAATTCCCGCAGCAGCCCTCTGCCGTAGGCGACGATCAGCGGGTCGGCCATCTTGAAGCCGTCAATCCAACCCGGGTACGGGTGCCGCAGCGCGCTCTCCACGATGGCGGGGCGGATCACCGACAGTGGCCGGCCCGCTTGCGCCCACAGCTGCTCGGCGACTCGCTCGCCCAGCGCCTTGGTGAGTGTGTAGATGTCCGGCCAACCCAGGCTCCGGGCCCGGGTACGGCCGTAGTCCACCAACCGGCGGGTGACCCACTCGGTGCGCAGCCGTTCGGCGTCGGCGGCAGCAGATTGCGGGCCGGCCTTGGCGTGCTGATCGTCCGCTTGCTCCAGCGCGCGGCGGAGCACCTCCGGCCGCCGAGAGTCCCGCTCCACATCGGCCCGGGCGGCCAGCGCCATGTCCAGCTCGAGCCGCCAGTCCACCTCATGGTCCAGCGCTGCCTCGGTGACAACACCCTTGCGAGTGCCTGCGACGTAGGCGGTGGACACGTGCACCACATGCGGCGAGCCGGTGAGCGCTTCGTAAAGAGTCGCCACGCCCGAGACATTGGTACGGAAGGCCTCGTCGATGGGGGGATCGAAGGACACCGTCGAGGCACCGTGGATCACGACGTCGAGGTCGGCGGGCAGGGTGACCGAGCCGAGGTCGCCCTCGATGACCGTGACCCGCTCGTGCACCACCCGGGCCAGCCCGTCCGCGCCGAGGCGCTGACCCAACGGGCGGAACACGTTCTTGCGGAGCAACGCGTTGAGCCGGTCGGCCGCACAGCGCTCGCCACGGGGCCGGATCAGCACCGAGACATGAGTGTCCGGGTAGCTGGACAGCAGCCGCTCCAAGGTCGCCTGACCCAGGAACCCAGTGGCACCGGTCAGCAGCACGTGAGATCCGGCGAGCTCCTCGTTGGTGTTCATGTGCTCCTTTACGAACCCTCCTATTCCCGAACTTGACAGTAGAGCTGTCCCACGCCAACCGAACAGCTCTGCTGTCGAGTTCGGGAAGCTGAGAGCACCCTAGTTATCTGCGGGTGGGACTGCGTCAGCTGGGATGTGTGCGGTGATAGGTAGACAGGGCGGCCTGGTACACCTGGCGCACCGGCCAGCCCAGCGCCTGCGCGACCCGCTCGGCGTCGGCGAGCTCAGGCTTGGTGGTCTGCTGCCCACCCGGTCCGGTGGCAATTTTGATGGCGATCTCCTGCCCCGCCCCGGGCGGCCCCACCGGCACCGCCACGGTGGTTCTCGGCAACGTGATGCGCTGCCACAGCGCCCACCGCACACCCAGCGTGGTGCTGTGCCGGAACAACGCATCCACCACCGCGGGGCGGACCTGCTCGGTGCACAGCGCGGTGAGCACGTGCCCTGGCCTGCCGTGCCGACCGACGGTGGCGGTGGTCCAGCAGTCCCACGCGCCGGCTGCCCGGACGGCGAGCTGTACCCCCGGCCACAGCTCGGGGTCGAGATCATCGATGGTGGTCTCCACCACGGTGACCGGCTGCGCGGAGGCTGGTTCAAGTGCTGGAGCGGGCTCGGTGCGGCTGCCGATCACCAGCCGGGTGATGTTGGGTCGCTCCGCGGTGTCCCGATATCCTGCGCCGCTGCCCACCGCGTCGACCGTCATCGATGGCAGCGGGCCGGGCGTGGCCAGGGTCGCGACCAGCGCCGCCCCGGTGGGCGTGGTGCGCTCCCCGGCCAGATTCCCGCCGGTCAGCGACAGACCACGCTCGGCCACGATCTGCAGGACGGCAGGTGCCGGGATCGGGATCGTGCCATGCCCGCTGCGCGCGGTCCCGCTGCCTGCCGCCAGCGCCGAACAGGTCACCAGCGCGTCGTCAGCAAGCAAGCCGAGATGCTCGGCAGCGACCGCGGTGCCCACCACGTCGGCCAGCGCGTCGGCGGCCCCTACTTCATGGAAATGCACCAGCTCGGCTGGGATGCCGTGCACTGCGGCTTCCGCGTCGGCGAGTAACCGGAAGGTGCCAGCAGCCACCCGCATGGCCGCTGTAGCCAATCGGGCGCCCTCGAGGGTGGCTAGCACCTCAGCCAGCCCCCGGGTGGGTTGGTCGGTGGCCGGGGTGATGACCACGGCCCGGGCACAGCGCAGCCCGCAGCGCCGGGTCTGCTCGAGTTCAACGTCCAGACCGGGCACCTCCAACGAGCCCACTGCGGCGCGCACCGCAGCAAGGTCAGCACCAGCATCAAGGAGCGCGCCGAGCAGCATGTCACCGGCCACGCCGGCGGTGCAGTCCAGGTACGCCGCCCTCGGCTCAGCCACCGTGCACCCTCGCGATGATCTTGACAGCGTGGGCGGCTGCGCCGAACCCATTGTCGATGTTGACGACCGACAGCCCAGGCGCGCAGGAGGCGAGCATCGTCGCCGCGGCGGCGTGCCCACCTGCGCTCACTCCGTAGCCCACGCTGGTTGGTACGCCGACCACGGGCGCCCGGATCAGTCCGGTCACCACTCCAGGCAGGGTGCCCTCCATCCCGGCGATGGCGATCACGCAGTCGGCCGTGGACAGCTCGTCGAGGTGCGCAAGCAACCGGTGCAGCCCTGCAACCCCGATATCGGCGATCAATCGGTGCCCGACGCCGAGCGCTTGCAGGGTGGCAATCGCTTCACGGGCCACCGGTAGATCGGAAGTGCCCCCGGTGAGTACTGCGACGAATCCGCGGGCTGGGGGCAGCTCACCGACGATCACGGTCCGCCCGACGGGATCGGCTATCACCGGATCGCCCGCAAAGGCGCTCGACGCCCGCTGCAGCACACCGTCGGGGCACCGCGTGGCCAGCGCAGGGAACCCTGGTTCGCTGCGCCGCTGCGCCGCCAGCAGCCGCAACGTCTGCTCCTCGGTCTTGCCTTCGGCGAAGATGACCTCTGGCACCGCGGTGCGTCGCCTGCGTTCCAGGTCCAGGCAGGCGATGTCGCCGACCTCTGGATGCTCCGTGGAGTGCGCGGCAGGGATGACCATGACCCGACTATCCCACGCGCCCCGACCCCGGCCGCCCTCGACGGATTTCCTACTGGGTCATTCGCAGGGGGCCGGGACGGGAAGGCGCCAGCGCGGTCAGTCATTCGGGTCGATGTGCCAGATGTGGTGCTCGGTGGGTGTGACGGTGAGCCCGAACTCGTGCCAGGCCGGTGCGCCCAGTCGACACCATCTGTACCAGGCGGTCTCGACGTTGCTCCATAGCGGTGTCGGGCCAGCCTCGCGTACTGTGTGACGCCCGGTGGGGTCCGGTTCGCGGGTGACCTCGCACCAGGAGCCGTCCGGGGCCCGTAGCTCGGTGACGGGGACCTGCTCGTCGGTGAGCCGGATGCTGCGGAAGCTGCCGGGTGGCAGGTAGAGCTGGGCGAGGAACGAGAACTGCTTGGACCCGTCGAGCTCGGTGGGGTCGACGGTGGTGTACCGGGTGGTCGGTCGCTGGGTGGTCTTCCTCGGGCGCGGTGAGCCGACGGTGGGACCGGCGGTGGTTCGGCGGCGCATGAAGCACCCCCACCATGGCAGGAACCGCCCCTGCAGCACCGGATGGTCGCCGCGGCGCAGCGCGAGCAGGTTCCCCGCGCCCAGCGGGCCCTCGATGTGCACCAAGGCCAGTCCGCCGGGCCGGAGTTGGTGAGTCCATGCCGCCGGGGCGGCGAACAAGGCGCAGGTAGCGATGATCCGGTCGAAGGGGGCGTGCTGGGGCATGCCGTGGATGCCGTCTGCTGCGGTCAGAGTCGGGGTGTAGCCCAGCCGGGACAGTCGCTGCCGGGCTTGGCAGATCAGGCGGGGGTCGATGTCGACCGAGTACACCTGGGTGCTGCCCAGGCGGTGGGACAGCAGTGCGGCGTTGTAGCCGGTGCCCGTGCCGATCTCCAGGACGCGCCGGAAGCCGATTCGCCGATATTTGGCGATAATCTCTTCAGTGCCGACATCGCTAAGTGAGTGGGCCTTGATCTCAACCGGGATCGCCTGCCGCGTCCAGGACACGAGGGCATCCACTCATGTCTCGTGGCGAGACTGCCAACAAGTCCCCATCGAACGTTGACGAACACCGGACCAGGAAAAAGACCTGCCACACGGTGTTGAGCTGCGCGCTCGTAGAACCGCGGCTCATACAGTGGGCTACCCTGACTCACCGGTCGATGACCTCGAAGCTGATCCATGCCACCGGATAACCCTTGTCCAGCTCCTTAGCGAACCAACGGCTGTACTCCAACACAAACTCCTCGCAGCTCCGGCTGGACCAGTCATAACCAATCCGGGCCAGATCCTCAACGGTCACGCTGTCAAATGGCCGCACAGTGATGTCAGTTATACGGGCGGTGGCAAAAACGGTCGGCGCACCGAAACGCGGACCATACGTCAACGAGGCCCGCCCGACTCTCTCGAGTCTGTCAATCCACGAAGCACTCCGAGGGCGAGGCTCTAGTGTTTTCCGCCCGGCAAGGATATCGTCTACCGCGTCCTTGAAAAACTTAATAGCGGGCAGCGTTGCCCTAGGTGAAGCTACTGATACTCTCTTCATTAACTTAACCTGGAGTATGTTAGTTCAGCGAAAATCGCTATGACGTTGCCCCGTGTGTCGCTGGCTGACGCGCCGGTATGCCGTGGCCAGATCGTGCTGGTTAGCTAAGAGCACGTCCCGGTCCTCCTGGTGGCCGACAGAACACCCGATCTCCCACGCGGCAACGCGGCAGGCGGCGTTGGCGGGGATGACCGGCTCATCGCGCGCGAACTTCCCGTGGCTAAGGCGGTCTCAAAGTTGCCGCGCTCACGTCACGGAGTTGGTTGCAGATCGGCGTCTGGCTCATGGTCCGACACCGTAGGGACCAGGTCTGCGAGGGCAGCATCCACAGGCTGTGTACAGATAAAGACAGCCTGTGGATAGGTTGCGGCTGCGGAGGTCGTCGCCATCGGGTGACCTCGCCGGTGTGCCCCACCGGTGGGCAAGAACTTTTGATGACGCAGCACCATCCCCGGCGTGCCGGAGAGTTCACCTGCGCAGCCCGGGCCGGACTCGGCTGACCCCCACAGCGCGGCGCGGTCCCCGCTGGCTGCGCTGTGTCCGTCGCGGTTGCGGGCGTGGCTTCCCGGCGTGCTCACCGCCCAGCTCTCGGCGGAGGATCCATTTCGCGCAGTTCACCCCGACCAACGCCCCGCCGTTCCTAGCCAACTGGAACGCCCGCCTTTTCTCCGCGAAGGACTGCCAACGTCACTGTGCTCGCCGTGCGACGATCGTGAACCATGCACACCACCGATCCGCACATCCCCGTGCCCACCATCGCTGCGGCACTCATCGATCGGCTGAGGCAGTTGGGCGGACTGGTGGTGGCCTTCTCCGGTGGTGTCGACTCCACCGTGGTGCTCGCCGGTGCGGTCCGGGCGGTGGGCACCGACGCGGTGCTGGCCGCCATTGCCGACTCGCCGAGCCTGGCGCGCGCCGAGCTGTCTGCGGCACGGTTGCTCGCCGAGCAGATCGGAGCGGAGTTGGTGGTGTTACGCACCGACGAGCAGGCCGACCCCGGGTATCGGGCCAATGCCGGCGATCGCTGTTATTTCTGTAAGCGGACCGTGCTTGCCGTGGTCCGCGATCTCGCGCGGCAGCGCGGCTTTGCCCACGTCGCGACCGGCACGCATGTGGACGACTGGCGCGCCTCGCACCGCCCAGGCTTGCGGGCGGCCGCGGAGCTCGGGGTGTACGAGCCGCTCGCCGAGGTGGGCGCTACCAAGGAGGTCGTGCGCTTGCTTGCCGCGTACTGGAATCTGACCGTGCAGGACAAGCCCAGCACCCCATGCCTGGCTTCCCGGATCGCGGTCGGTCTCCCGGTGACCGTTGACCGGCTGGCCTTGGTGGAACGGGCTGAGCTAGCCGTTCACGACTACCTCGCCGAACACAGGGTTCCCGTGCATGACCTACGGGTCCGGCTGCTGGGTCAGGCTGGCTTCCGGGTGGAGCTCGACCAGGCCGCCCTCGATGGCGTGCCGGTCCAGGCACGGGTGGACCTGCTGGCCCGGGTGGCGGAGGTGGGTGTCGGCGGGACCGGTCACCTGATGTGTTACAAATCAGGGTCGCTTAGTCACGCTTGGCGAGGCGAGCCATCGTCCGCCGCCGCCAGCGCCGACGATCCCGCCGGGTCGAATGGGCGGGCCAGATCTCCTCGATCGCGCTGTTGAACTCGGCGCCAAGAATGATCGCCATCGCGATGAAGAATGAAAACAGCAGGTACGCGATCGGGGCGGCGAGTGCCCCATACGTGTACCCGGTGCCCGACACCGACGAGATGTAGAGCCGCAGCCCGATGCTCGTGACCAGGAATACCGCCATCGCCAGCACGGCACCGGGCAGCCCACGGTGCCACGGCAGCTTGTTGGGTAGCGCCACCTTGTACAGCGTGGCGAGTC
This sequence comes from Actinomycetota bacterium, assembly GCA_030860695.1. Lineage (GTDB taxonomy): Bacteria > Actinomycetota > Actinomycetes > Mycobacteriales > Pseudonocardiaceae. The sequence continues at coordinate 13,100 of JALZHU010000023.1, read as the reverse complement.
CGAGCATGAGCAGGACGCCAAGCCCGGGGTAGTAGAAGATGCCCACTAGCTGATCCACCGTAGGCCGCATGGACCCGGGGAACAGACTGGGAATCAGGTCGGGGCCCAGCGCAGTCAGCGGAAGCACCAGTACCGAACCGATCAGCGCCACCACGTAAAGCAGCAAAGCGAAGATCCGCTGCCACACCGGGTTGCGGACGGTGTACTGCTGGTAGGCGGCGGTGATCGAGTCCACCAGGGAGGCCAACGCCGAGGAGCCGGCCCACAGGGAGAGAACGAACGCGACCGAGACGATAGAACCGTGCCCCTGGGTGAGGATGTCGGCCACCGTCGGGCGGATGATCTGGTCGACCACGTCGGTGCTGAACACGGTGGAGCTGAAGCGCACGATCTCCCGCTGGGCAGCCTGGACCGTGTCCGATCCGAACCAGCCGGTGACGAATCCGAGGCTGCCCAGCAGCCCTAGCATCAACGGCGGCAGCGACAGCGTCATCCAGAACGCCGCCTGGGCCGACATCGCGACGAAGCTGTCGTCCCAGGCCTTGACAGCGGTCCGGGAAATCAGGCGCAGCGGGGCAGGCCAAGTTCGCTTGCCGGTGGCGGGTTCAGCAGCAGCGAGACCGGCGCCACCGGCGGGGGACTCGGCGGGGGACTCGGCGGCGGCATCCATGTCGCCTACCAGGATGGTCCATTAGCGGGAGTGCGCACAGCACAACCCGCCAGACGGGTAGCGTGCCCAGGCGCCCCCCGGACCCCGTCGAGCTACAGGAGTGCGTCACCCGCCGTGTCCCGCCCCGCCGAGACCACCGTCATTGCCGCACCTTCGCGCCGGCCGCTGCGCGCCTGGCAGCGCAGAGCGCTAGCCCGGTACCTGGCTACTGCGCCGCGGGACTTCCTCGCGGTCGCCACGCCGGGTGCGGGCAAGACGACCTTCGCCTTGCGGGCGGCAGCCGAGCTGCTAGCCGACCGGACCGTGCACGCGGTCACCGTGGTCACCCCCACCGAGCACCTCAAGCACCAGTGGGCGGCGGCGGCCACCGAGGTGGGTCTGGCGCTCGATCCCGAGTTCCGCAACTCGGTAGGCGCCACCTCTCGCGACTACCACGGCGTCGCGGTCACCTACGCCCAGGTCGCGGCGCACCCAACCCTGCACCGGGTGCGTACCGAAGGACGCCGCACCCTGGTGGTGCTCGACGAGATTCACCACGCTGGGGACGCCAAAAGCTGGGGTGATGGGGTGCGGGAGGCGTTCACCCCAGCGGTGCGCCGGCTCGCCCTGACCGGCACCCCGTTCCGGAGCGACGACACACCAATCCCGTTCATCAGTTATGAACCAGATGGCACCGGTGCGTTGCGGTCCGCCGCAGACCACTTCTACGGCTACTCCGAGGCACTGGCCGACGGGGTGGTACGGCCGGTGATGTTCCTCGCCTACTCCGGCGAGGCCCGCTGGCGGACCAGCGCGGGGGAGGAGTACTCGGCGCGGTTGGGCGAGCCGCTCACCGCCGAGCACACCGCCCGGGCCTGGCGCACTGCCTTGGATCCAGCCGGGGAGTGGATCCCCGCCGTGCTTGCCGCCGCGGACACCCGGCTGGCCCAACTACGCGCTGGCGCGCTGCCCGACGCGGCCGGCCTAGTGATCGCCACCGACCACACCGCCGCTAAGGCCTACGCCGGGATCCTGCGGAGGGTTACCGGCCGGGAACCGGTACTGGTGCTGTCTGACGACCCGTCCGCCTCCGGTCGGATCACCGCGTTCGCTGACTCCGATGAGCGCTGGCTAGTCGCGGTCCGGATGGTGTCCGAGGGCGTTGACGTGCCCCGATTGGCGGTCGGGGTGTACGCGACATCGGCGGCCACCCCGCTGTATTTTGCTCAGGCGGTGGGCCGCTTTGTCCGGTCCAGGCGGCCAGGCGAGACCGCGACGGTGTTTCTGCCCAGTGTGCCGGTCTTGCTGGGATTGGCGAGCGAGCTCGAGAAGCAGCGCGACCACGTGCTCGGTGCGCCGCACCGGGGCGACGAGGGTTGGGACGACGCTGCGCTCGCACAGGTCAACGCGCAGCGCACCGAGCCCGGTGAGCAGGAGCGCGCGTTCACCGCGCTGGGCGCCAGTGCCGAGCTCGACCAGGTGATCTACGACGGTGCTTCCTTTGGCACGGCCGCCTTCGCCACCACCGAGGACGAGCAGGATTACCTGGGCCTGCCCGGACTGTTGGAGCCCGACCAGATGCGGGCGTTGCTTCGGCGGCGTCAAGAACAGCAGCTATCCCAGGCGTCGGAGCGTTCTTCGGGGCCGTCTATGACCGCCCGACCGACGACGATGCGGGAACGCCTCACTGCGCTGCGCCGCGAGCTCAACACGCTGGTCGCGATGGCCCACCACCGCACCGGTCGGCCGCATGGGGTGATCCACCAGGAGGTCCGCACCGCCTGTGGCGGCCCGCCCACCGCGATGGCCACCGCCGAGCAGCTCGAGAAACGCATTGCCTACCTGCGATCTGACTAGGCGTCCGCTCCGATCGAAGCGATGTCGAAGGACGGGAGCTATCTGCAAGATGAGTGATTTCGTCGGCAAGGGCGCCGTGGTCACTGGCGGGTCACGAGGTATCGGTCGGGCGATCGTGCAGCGGTTGGCGGCCGACGGTGCCACGGTAGTGTTCAACTTCGCGCGTCGCGGTGATCAGGCAGCAGAGGTCGAGCAGGCGGTGCGGGACGCGGGAGGCCGTGCCCACGGCGTTCGAATCGATTTTGCTGTCTCGGGTGCGGTTGACGAGTTGATGACCTTCGCCAGCGAATACCTCGACGGCCTCGACATCCTGGTCAACAATGCCGCCCTGGACTTCACTACCGCCGCGATCGCCAACACCGACGAGGAGCTGTACGACGCGGTGATGGCCGTCAACGCTAAATCGACCTTCCTGACCATGCGCCATGCGGCCCGCACCATGCGCGGCAACGGACGGATCATCAACATCTCGACCCTCAACACCACCCGGCCCGCCCCGGGTAATGCACCCTATGCAGCCAGCAAAGGCGCGATCGAGCAACTCACCAGGGTTGCGGCAATAGAACTCGGCGGCCGAGGCATCACCGTCAACGCCGTCTGTCCCGGCGCGACCGACACCGATCTGCTACGACACACCAACCCGGCGGCCGTCCTGGAACAGGTCACCCAGCTGACACCCTTGGGGCGCTTGGGACAGCCCAACGACATCGCTGACGTCGTTGCGCTGCTAGCCGGTCCCGACGCGCGCTGGCTTACCGGCCAGATCATCCACGCAACCGGCGGTCTCGGCTGACCGCAAGGATGAGCGCGCCACGCTTGGTGATGCTGAGGGGGACCGGCAGCTCGTGCGACGCTGTGTTGGCGACCTCCACTGCTGCCTGCCGCCCGATCAGGTAGTCCCGGATCGCCGTTGGGTCAGGCAGCGTCACCAGGGGTGTGTCCCAGGGGTAGCTGGTGACCGACTCGAAGACCTGCGCGAGGAGGCCAGGGGCATGCTCAGCATCGAAGCTGGTCGCCGGTCGGGTCCAGTACTCACGTAGCTCGGGAGAGTCATCACGGGCGATGGTGGCCACAATGAAGTGCCCGCCGGGGCGCAGCACGCGGTGCGCTTCGCGTACGGCCCACAGTGGATCCGTCAGGTGGTAGAGGACGTTCAGCGCGGTGACGGCATCGAAGACCCCATCGGCGAAGGGCAATCTGGCGGCGTCGGCTTGGACCACCGGGGCCGGGTGGGCTCGGAGCAATGTGGCTGAGGCATCGACTCCGACCAGGCGTGGTCCCGATGGTGGCAGGGCCGCGCGGAGCACCCCGTCGGCGCAGCCCACGTCCAGCACGGACCCCGCTGCCAGCTCGGTCAGCATGACTGCGACCCGGTCGTACAGGTTGCTCGCAGAGTGCGCACGCATGACCTGCATCCCCAGCCGGTACCGCTCGGGAGCACTGTCGTAGTCAAAGGGGACGGACACCACAGCAGGATGCCGGGGCCCGTTTCACCGTCCGGCGATCACGTGGGTTGATCGGTGATTCGGTGGCAGAGCCAGGCCAGGGCAAGGGGGTAGCGGTAGTCGATACCACTATGGCCGGCGTCGAACAGCTCGAAGTGCACCCGCTCGTCGGGCAGCCCGACGGCACGTAACTGGTCGCGGAAGGCTTGCGCGCCCAGGTCGAGGTACCACTCGTCGCGGGTACCGGAGTCCAGCCACACAGCGCGCAGCGAGCGCAGCGCATCGGCATACCGGGGCGCCATTCGCACGGGGTCCCAGTCCAGCCACCGCTGCCAGACCTGCGGACGTAGCACCCCGGTGTGCGGGTCGAACGGCAGCTGCGGCGTGCCGTCCTCACCGGCGGAAAAGCACGCGGAGACGCCCAGCATCATGAGCAGGTGGTCGTCGGCGGGCTTGGTGAACGCGGTCCGGGACCGGAAGTCCGCCCACCAGGCGCCGATATCGCCGTCGTAGTCGCGCAGGTGGCGCACCGCCTTACCGAACTCGGGCAGGTAGCACAGCTCATACAGGGTGTCCCCGGCGTGGCTGGCCAGCGCGCCGAACAGATCCGGTCGCAGCATTGGTGTGATCATGGCGCCGAACCCGCCGGAGGATTTGCCGCTGATCGCTCGGTGCGCACGGTCAGGCAGCGTCCGGTAGCGCGCATCGACAAACGGCACCACTTCCTCGCACAGGTAGCTGTGGTAGCGCCCAGTGCCGGGGGAGTCGACGAACTGGCTGCCGCCGTACGCGGTCCAGGCATCGACAAAAACCACGACTGCGGGCGGGACGTCACCGGCGGCGAACACGGCGTCGGCGGTTTCCAGGAACGGCTGGCGGTACGGGCTGCGGTTACGCCACATGGTCAGATGCCCGGTGTAACCCTGGATCACATACACACTCGGGTAGCGCTGCTGAGAGTCGTCGTAGCCGGGCGGCACATAGACCCACAGCGGGCGGCGCGTGGGATCACCCAGGGGGTTGTCGCGCAGCAGCACACTGTCGATCGTGTGTTCGTTAAGTCGGCCAGCCAGCGCAGCGAACCAGGGCAGCACGCCGCTCACCCTACGGCTAAGCCTCGCCTAGGGTCGGCAAGCGTGGCGTATGAGGTGGCGGCGGTGCGCGCGCAGTACCCAGCGCTGGCCGACGGGCGGGCCTGGTTGGACGGGGCGGCCGGTACCCAGGTGCCGCAGGCGGTCATCGACGCGGTGGCGCAGACCTACCGAACGGGGGTGTCGAACCAGGGCGCACCGTTCGAGGCGAGCTACCGGGGCACCGAGATCGTGGCGCAGGCGCGTCAGGCGGTAGCCGATCTGGTCGGTGCGCAGGATCCACGCGGGGTGGTGTTCGGCCCGACGATGACCGCGCTGACCTACCGCTTTGCCGCCGCCTTCGAGACCACCTGGGCCGAAGGCGACGAGATCGTGGTGACCCAGCTCGACCACGACGCGAACATCCGGCCGTGGGTACAGGCAGCCCGCCGAGCCGGGGTCACCGTACGAACCGCTGACGTGGATCCGCATACCGCGGAGCTACCAGTAGACGGGGTGCGCTCACTGCTCGGCGAGCGGACCAGGCTGGTGGCCCTGACCGCGGCATCCAACCTGGTCGGCACCCGCCCCGACGTGCCAACAATCACTGCCGCCGCGCGGGCGGTCGGCGCGGTCAGCTTCGTGGATGGGGTGCACCACACCCCGCACTCGCACGTCGACCTAGCCGCGCTCGGGGCGGACCTGTACGCCACCAGCGCCTATAAGTGGGCGGGCCCGCACCTGGCGGCTGTCGTCGCCGCCGACCCCACACTGCTGGAGGGGCTGCATCCGGACAAGCTGCTGCCGTCGCCCGACACCGTGCCAGAACGCTTCGAGCTGGGCACCAACCCATTCGCCTCGCTGGCCGGTGTGGTCGCGGCCGTGCAGCACCTCGCAGGGCTGGACAACGCCGCCCACGGCACCCAGCGCGAGCAGCTGGCGATCTCCCGGCGCGCCGCCGGGGCCCACGAGGACGCGCTGGGCAACCGGATGCTTACGGGCCTGCGGGCTACCCCCGGCGTGACTCTCTATGGGGCGCCCAGCCAGCGCACCCCCACCGCCTACTTTCAGGTGAACGGCGTGCCGCCCGCCGAAATTGCCGAGGCACTGTCGGCACGGGGAATCAATTGCTGGCACGGTTACGCCTATGCCTGGGAGCTGGCTGCTGCGTTAGGGATACGGGAGGGTGGTGGAGCGGTGCGGACCAGTGTGAACTTCTACAGCACTGCGGCCGAGGTTGATCGGCTCCTCGACGCCGTCGCGGCACTTGCGGCCGGCCGTTGACAACTCAACCGGTTAGGCCTCGCTGTCCTGGATATCCGCTGCGAGCTCTCTCAGCTTCGAGGAGTGCTGGCGGGCGTGGTGGTGACAGAACAGCAGCTCTCCGCCGGAGGGCAACACTGCTCGGACGCGGGCCGCGGCGCCGCAGCGGTCGCAACGGTCGGAAGCAGTCAACTCAGGGCGGGCAAGCGTGCTGGTCATGGCTTCTTCTCCGTCCTGGTCCGGTCACTGCGACCAGACCGGATCGAACCGGTTGCGGTACTCACGGGATCGACCCGTCAACGCTGACATCGGATCCCTCTGTCCTACTGTTGCAGACGAACGCAGTCCACGATGTGTTCCCGGGCCTGTGGCGGCGACCGTCCCGTATCTGGAGCTAGTACCGGACCCACTGCACCGGCGCAAGGGTGATTCAGGATTGCCGTGGCGGACATGCTGCTCAGCCGGGTACGACAGTGGGATTTACCCGCCCCGGCGTTTTTCATGCTTGGCGGCTGCTCGATGTACCTCGGCGCCGCGCTCGCCGTGGTGCTGTTTGACCGGCTCAGCCCGGCAGGGGTCGCCTGGCTGCGAATGCTCGGTGCGGCCTTGGTCCTGCTGGCCTGGCGGCGCCCCGCTCGCGCAGCCTGGCAGGGCACGCGGCTGCTCCTAGCGGGTTGCTTCGGCCTTGTAACTGGGCTGATGAACGTCGCGTTTTACGAAGCCATCGCCCGCCTGCCGCTTGGCACCGCGGTCGCGGTGGAGTTCTGCGGGCCGGTGGCGGTGGCCGCGCTGGGCTCTCGAAGCGTGCGTGACGTCGCGGCCCTGCTGCTGGCCGCAACCGGGGTGGTGCTCCTCGCCGACGTGCGGCTGGTGAGCAACCCCACAGGGTTCCTGCTGGCGCTGGTTGCCGCTGCGATGTGGGCGGCATACATCGTGCTCGGCAAGCGGGTGGCCAGCGGTGGCAGCGGAGTAGACGGCATGACCGTCGGGTTCACCCTCGCGGCGGTACTGCTGTGCCCGCTAGCGCTGGGCACGGGTCCAGCATGGGGCTCGCCGACCCTGCTGGCTATGGCCGCCGGCGTGGGCGTGCTGTCCACCGTGCTGCCCTATGCATTGGACCAGGTGGTGCTGCGTCGCGTCGGTCAGGCACGGTTCGCGCTGCTGCTCGCGCTCCTGCCCGCGACGGCTTCGGTAGTGGGGCTCCTGGTGCTAGGCCAGTTGCCGTATCCACTGGAGGCTGCGGGCATCGTTTTGGTCGTGGTGGCGGTCGCGCTTCGCTCGCGCGACGCTGCCCGCGACACCTGATCGACGTTGCCGCGCGCTAGCCTGGCCGCAGCCTTGAGCGGGTGCGGTCACTGGCGGAGGACGGGCATGGCTGAGGCAGGAGCGCTGGCCTTAGAGCTGGCAGCCAACGGCGTCGTCGGGGTGACCATCGCGTGGGCGGACAACAACGGGATACCGCGCTCCAGGACAGTGCCAGTCGCATCGCTGGCCGACGTGGCCCAGCGCGGGATTGGGGTCTCCACGCTGTTCGCGGTATTCGATAGCCACGACACGATCACCTTTGCCCACGAGGGTCTGTCCACCCCGTCCGGCGACGTCCGATTGATACCGGAACTGCGCGGGCTGACCCGGCTCGCCGGGCAACCCGCGCTGGCGTGGGCACCCGGGCGGCAGGTCGCCGCGGACGGCTCACCCTGGCCATACGACCAGCGCGGGGTACTCAAGGCTCAGGTTGAGGCCGCCGCCACCGAAGGGTTGGAGATCAAAGCCGGCTACGAGATGGAATTCGTGCTCACTCAGGCCGACGATCTCGACGCTGGCACGGAGCCTCGGCTCGCGTACCAGGCCCCCTGCTACGGCCCGTACGCACTGCTCGCAGTAGATGAGTTCGTGGCCGACCTGCTGGCTGACCTGGGGGCCAACGGTGTGCCGGTCAATCAGCTACATGCCGAATACGGGCCGGCTCAGGTGGAGTTCAGCATCGTCGCCTCCGATCCGATCACCGCCGCCGACCGGCAGCTGCTGGCCCGCCAGACCGTTCACGCCGCGGCCAGGGCGCACGGCCTGCGGGCCTGCTTCGCGCCGCTGTTCACGGCTGCGGGTGTGGGGAACGGCTGGCATCTGCACACCTCGGTCTGGCGCGGTGGACGCAACCTGCTGGCTAGCAGTGAAGCTGCCAGGGACCGTCCTGGACCCGACGGCGCAGGGTGGCTGGGTGGGTTGCTCCGTGACCTCCGGGCGCTGGCCGCGATCACGGCACCGAGCGTGCCGTCGCTGGCGCGGCTGCGCCCCGGCTATTTCGCTAGCGCCTACCAATTCTGGGGGGTGGAAAACCGCGAGGCGCCGCTGCGCTATGTCCTCGGTTCCGAATTCCTCGGTACAGATCACGCCAACGTCGAGCTCAAGGTTTCCGATGCCTCGGCCAACCCGTACCTGGCGTTGGCCGCAGTGATCGCAGCCGGCGTGGCGGGGCTGCGTGACGGCGCCGACCCCGGGGAACCGATCCAGGCGGACCCGGGAGGGTGGAGCGAGCAGGATCGCACCGCCCGCGGCCTCACCCGCCTGCCGACCACACCCGCCGAGCAGGAAGAAGCACTCATGAGCTCTGAGCGGATCTCCGCAGTGCTCGGCAAGCAACTCCTCGGCGCGTTCTTAGCAGTCCGCCGCTCCGACGCGGCCTGGGCCGCCGACCGCCCCCTAGATGACGTGGTCGCCGCCCACCGCTGGCGGTACTGACCCCCATACAGCATGCTCAGCGGGGTTATTCGACCTGCCTTAATCCCGCTGAGTCCGCTGAATGCGGAGTGTCGCGGGACCACGCCTGCACGAGCGCCTCGGGAAGGCCCCACCAGCCCAGCGGGGTGAGGCGATCGCGATCGTCGACGGCGCCGAGCATGCGCCATTGCTGCACGACGGTGCTAAACCAGCCGGTCAGCACGTCGATGTCATCGCCACCGTCGTCCATACCCGCAACGAATCGGGCGAGGTCCTCAGCAGACGCGCGAGTTCCCGGACCGCCGCGCGCCAGCGCCGCGACCGCCTCCAACCACTCTTCGTGATCAAGGGCGATTGCGGAGAGGGAGAGCTCGTCGTCCAGGGTGCTCTCAGGGGGCTCGTCCACCGGGCTGACTACCCCCGCAGCCAACCGTAGCCACAGCTGTGCGTCGTCGGGGTCCAGGTTGCTCGGATTGACCCCACCGCCGGCACCGAGCAGGTCGGCCGGCCACCCCCCACGCATCAACGCGGTACGCAGGTCCCGGCAGGCAGCCTTGAGGTCCGCCTCTGGTCGGGGGCGTTCGCCCACCTCAGCAAGGATCTCCCGGAGCTCGTCTAAAGCGGCCTGCTCGGCGGCGTCCCACTCGGCGAAGAATTCCTCATCCGCCTCATCGAGTAATTCGTTCATGGGAACCCGGCCGTCGGGCAACGGCGAGGTCATCCAGCGTTCCTGCAATTCCCGGTATTCCCGCGTGGCTTCCGGGTCATCGGCGAGCAGTCGGTCCGGGTCGATGTCTCCGGCGCTGAGGCGCTCCTCAAGGTGCGTGACAAGCAGACCATGCAGCTCATGCGCAAGCGGTGTGCGCGCTGGTTCGTCCTCCCACACGTGCAGCCCGATAATCGCGGTCGGTTCGGTCCCGGTCGCCTCGAGCCAGCCGTGCACCTCGCCAATGGTGGCTTCGCCTTCGGAAATCCGGCTGAGGACGGACTCAGCGGATTCCCAGAACCTGGCCGAGAACGGATTGTGCGCTGCGAGCAGCTCGCGGCGCAGCCCAGGCATGGCATCCAGCGCCTCGACCGCGGGCACGCTGAGCAAGAGGCGGGCCACATCGCGCCGGGTGAGCTCAGCCGCTGGGCGGTGTGCGTGAGCCAGCAGGCGCCCTCCGTTAACTGTCACGCGCTGATGCTAGTCCACCGGCGACTCACAGCAGCGAGGATGCAACCGTGGCTGCAGGTAGCGTTGTTCGGGTGGTGAGCATGCTGGAGCGGGCCCACAAGATTGCGGAGGAGGTGCTGTTTCCCGCGGCCCTTGAAGTCGACGCTAGGGAAATCATCCCCAGCGGACATTTCGACCTGCTTGCCAGGCAGGGCTTCTACGGCCTAGCCGGGGCGCCCGAGCACGGTGGCATCGAGGTGGACCTCCCGTCACTGGCCGCCATCCTGGAGACGCTCTCGGGCGGGTGCCTGACCACGACCTTCACCTGGATCCAGCACCTTGGCGTGGTGCGAGGCCTCACCAGCACGACGAACGCAGATTTGCGGGAGAAGTACCTTGGCGCGGCGATCCGGGGCGAGCTGCGCGGCGGGGTGGCGTTCGCCGGCGCGATTCCCCGACCTCCGCGGCTGTGGGCGACGGTCACCGAAGGCGGCTGGCTGCTGAGGGGCGAGGCTCCGTTTGTCACTGGCTGGGGCATTGTCGACGTGCTGCTGATCTCGGCGCGCAATACGGCGGTTAAGGCGGGCGACCCCGCAGGCAGCATCGTCAGCGGACTGGTGGACGCTGAGGCAGGCGGTGGCATCACCGTCGAGGAGCTACGCATGGTCGCCGCCCAGGGCAGCAACACCGTCCGGTTGCGCTTCGAGGACTATGTGCTGCCGGCCGAGAAGGTTACCGCTGAGGTCTCCCACCGTGAGTTCCTGGCCAATCAGCACGTGAGGTTGCGGCTCAACGGCTGCCTTGCGATGGGAGTCGCTGGCCGGTGCATCCGGATGATTGGGGAGGCTGGCCGATCCGAGATTGCGGAGCTGCTGCATGCTGAACAGGGGACGATCCGCGATCGTCTCGACAGTGGGCTCTGTGATCCAGAGACCCTGCCGGCGGCCCGCGCCGCCGCATCCGAGCTGGCCTACCGCGCGGCCGGCGCGCTCGTGGCGGCGGTGGGCAGCTCCGGGATCCTTGCCCGCCAGCATGCCCAGCGGCTGGTCCGAGAGGCTACTTTCACCCTCGTCGCCGCCGGCCGGCCGGAGATCAAGGACAGCCTGCTGGACCTGTTCGGCCGCGTCCACGGGTAAGCTCACACGGGAACGGGGTCGGTTGCACAGTGACGTCAACACCTGGGACGACATCAACACTTGGGACGACATCAACACCTGGGCGACACCACACCGGCGTAAGGGGGAATTCTGCGATGAAACGTGCGCCTGCGCGGTCCGTATGGCTGGTGCTCACAGCGGTGGTGTCCACAGTGCTGGCGTGTACTTCCGCCACGGGCAACACCGCGCAGCGCGGACCCGTCGGGCCAGTCCCAGCGGGCTTGGAACGGTTTTATGGCCAGGAGTTGGCCTGGACCGGCTGTTCCGCGTTCGCCACCACCCCGCGTGACGAGAAGGCCTATGCCGACCCCGGCCTGCAGTGCACATATCTTGAGGTGCCACTGGACTACGCCGACCCGAATGGTCGAGTGATCAAGGTCGGCCTGCTTCGCCGACCCGCGTCCGACCCGGCGGAGCGCATCGGCTCTTTGGTGATCAATCCCGGTGGTCCCGGTGGATCTGGCATGAGCGCCGCGGCCGGTCTTGCCAGCGAGATCAGGAACAATGAGTTGGGCCGGCGTTTTGACCTCGTGGGCTTCGACCCACGCGGTGTCAATTCCAGCGAACCAAAGGTTGTCTGCCAGACCCCGGCAGAACGGGACGCCGAACGCCTGATGAATCTCAACGTCGACACCTCACCGGCCGGTGTAGCGCGGACAGAAAGCCACGTAAAAGCCGAAAACGCCAGTTGCGTAAGCCGTACCGGGATTGACGTACTCAGCCACATCGGGACTCGCGAGGTGGTCCGCGACCTGGACGTCATGCGGTCGGCACTCGGTGATGAAAAGCTGACCTACCTGGGTTACTCCTACGGCACCCGGATCGGTACCGGCTACGCTGAAGCCTTCCCCGGCAATGTCCGCGCGCTGGTCCTCGACGGCGCTGTCGACCCAGCGCAGGATCCAGCTGCCCAACTCATCGACCAGGGTCGAGGGTTCCAACAAGCCTTCGACACATTCGCGGCGTGGTGTGCGGGTCTTCCTGATTGCGCTTTGGGGCAGGATAGGGCTAAGGCTGTGGACAACTTCCAAACTCTTGTCCGCCCGCTGATCGCCCAACCACTGGGCTTGTCCGATGGGCGCAAGATATCTTATACCGACGCCACGATCGGCACCGTTCAGGCACTGTATGTGCCCGACCTCTGGCCGGCGCTGAACCGCAGTTTGCAGGAACTCGCGCAGGGCCGTGGGGATACCCTCATGCGCCTTGCCGACCTCTACTACGGACGCTCTGAGGATGGCACCTACTCCACGACGATGGATGTCTTCCAGGCTGTCCACTGCGTCGACAACCCTCCTATCAAAGACCCGAACGTGGCGCGCGATATCGACGCCCAATACCGGAAGGTGGCCCCCTTCCTCGACACCGGACAACCACCCTCGCCCGCCCTCGACAACTGCGCGTTTTGGCCCGTGCCGCCCACCGGCAGACCGCACGTTCCACAGGCCCCTGGGCTACCACCAGTTGTGGTGATCTCCACGACGCAGGATCCCGCCACGCCCTACCAGGCCGGAGTCAACCTCGCCCGCTACCTTGACGCGCGCTTGCTGACCTTCGAAGCCACCCAGCACACCGCCTTCTTGCAAGGCAACCCTTGCGTCGATCCAGCCACGATCACCTATCTTGTTGAGCTTGAGCTTCCGGACGAGGGAACCCGGTGCAAAGCCGCGAGTTGAGTCCTGCCGCAAGCCGCGACCGCCGCTGCCCTCCTGACGTCCGCCGCGCACCCGACATGGAGACATATCGGGCCTATGACGGCACCGATAGCCCCGATATGTCTCCATG
>JALZHU010000190.1 GCA_030860695.1 Actinomycetota bacterium | reverse complement strand
AGCACGCCCAGCGCGGTGGCCTCCTGGATAGTCCAGCTGACAATCTCATCGCGTCGCGGACCGTCCCGCTGCGGTGCCCGCCAGGCGAGCACCGCAGCGAGCTCCTCGGGTCGCTGGATACCGCTGCCGGCAGGCAACTCGGCGACCACTTCGAGGATTCGGCGCCGCTGTGCCGGGGCGCGTGGCTGGCGCAACTCGTCGGACAGCGCAGCCAGCGGCCGATCCTTGTCGTCGCGGATCCCGGCCAATCCGGGTAGCCGGGGCAGCTCCAGCCACGCTGGCGCCAGCATGGCCCAGCGCCGCTGCGGTGGCGCAGCGAGCCAGGAATCGGCGGCGAAGGTGGGCAACCACAGCTGTGCGCCCGCACCCTCGTCGGTCCAGGTGATCAGTCCAGCCGCGACGGCGACCTCGGCGAGCAGCACGACTGTCGCCTCGTCGACGTCCAGCAGCCGCGCCGTTCGTCGCACGTCCCGGACGCCTAGCCCCCCTGACCGCAACACCGCGGGCGGTTCCGCCGACCACCCGGCGAGCAACTTCTCGGTGTGGCGTAGTAGACCAAGCACCGCGCCTGCGGCCGTGGAGTCCACTAGGGACGGATCATACTGCCGCGTGGGCAGCTCCGGCTCGTCCGGCTCCAGAAGACCGAGCGGCTGGTCTCCGCGTAGCGCCAGACCCACCTGCGCGGGCAACTCGACGGTGCCGGAGTCGATCCGTCGCAGCAGTCCGCGGGCCAGCAGACGTTGTACCGGCGTGCGGGCCTGGTCCAGCGGCAGCACTTCGGCGGCGTCCCGGGTGGTGCCCACCGGCGGTCCCGCGGCCAGCGCCCGCAATACCGCCAGCTCGTCGTCGGGGAGTTCAGCCACGGCAGCGTCGAGGTCGACGCCACGAAGATCCGCGGCAGGGCGACCCAAGCCACTCGGATGCGGACCGATGACTTGGCGTGCCACCGGCACCACCGCGAGCGCCTCGTCGTCACCCCATGCCAATGCGCGGCACCGCAGCGCGTCCAAGGCCTGCTGAATCCGCCTGGGGGTGCCGTCCCGACCGAGCAGACGCTCGAGGTCTGGACGGTTCACTGGTGTGGTGTCGGCGCCAGCTACCACCAGCGCCGCCAGCACTGCCAGGGTGAATCGGTCGAGGTCCTCGCAGGCCCGGGCGACTGACGCGTGGATCCCGGCTCGCGTGGCCAGCACCGTCGAATCGGCTGGAGTGGGCACGGCGAGGTCCGGACGGGCACGCAGTAACGCGGCCAGCGTGTCGTCGTCCAGGGAACGTAGCCAGTCAGCAAGTGTGGTGCTGGGCATCCGTTTCAGGGTAGCGAGAGCCCTCCTGGCGCGTCGCCTGACACCAGTGGTCACAATGACGGTACTAATACCGCCTCCGCGGAGGAGAGTACGTCGGCGGTCCCACCGAGCGAGGAGCAGCTGTGGCCAAGCGCACTGATCGGATCGACCCGGCCTGGCCGAGCTGGTCGGAGGAGGACCATCCGGTCAGCGAGCTTGCCGCCCCGATTCAGGGCGCGCTGTCGCCGTTCGGTGAGATGACCTTCCCACTGCCGCCAGATGAGCTCCCTTACGAGCACCCGCAGACCGAGATCAACCGCAGCGACAGCTAGTAGCGGGGCCGCTACGGGATCGGCGTTTCGAGTCCGTTAGGGTGCCGTCACCGCGCGGCCGGAGCGTCGTTGGCCGAGCGGGTCGCCCGATCGGGAGGGCGAGCCCACCAGTTCGCTTGTCGAAATCCACGAGAGGGTCATGGCTCAGCGTCCCGGATCGTTTCGCCTGCGCGATCGTCCTTACCTGATTGCGTGCGCAGTCGCCGGAGTTCTTCTGGTCGTCGTAGTGATCGTGGCAGTGGCCTTGGTCGTCCCATTTGGGGCCTCCGAGGACCGCAAGGCCGCGCCGCCGGCGCCTGGAGTAGCGGCCCCGAATGCCCCGATCCCACCAGCGGTGATTCCGGCAGATCCTGCGGCGCTACCGGAGAGCACCACCTATACCACTATCGACGGGGCGCCGCTGGACCCTGGTCCGCTGGAGCCTACCGATGGCACTGTGGTCCACCCACTGCGGGAGGTCGTGGTGTACGCCGCCCCCGGTGGCGCCCCAATCGCCAGGCTCGGCCCCCAGCAACTCGGTGACACCTGGCTGCCCGTGATCGCCCAGCAACCCGGGTGGGTGCAGGTGCTGCTGCCCTCGAAACCCAACGGCTCGGCTGGCTGGTTAACCGATAACTCACTTGATCATGCGGTGACCCCGTATCTCATCCGGGTACACCTTCGTTCTTTCAGCATGGAGCTGTTCAAGGGGGGCCAGCGCCTGGGTAACTGGATGGCCGGCATTGGCAAGACGTCGGCTCCCACCCCAGTAGGGCGGACGTTCCTGCTCGGGTCGTTCACCGACGCCAAGCAGAACTACTCCCCGGTGATCCTGCCGCTGGGCGCTCACAGTCCCACTCTGGACAGCTTCGGTGGCGGCCCGGGAACGGTCGCGATCCACACCTGGCCTACGGCCGACGTCTTCGGTACCCGGTCCAGCGATGGCTGCATTCGGGTGCCACCGGACGCGCTCCACCAGTTGACCCGAGTTCCCTTGGGGACGCTCGTGCTCATCGACGACAACTGAACGATCGAAAAAACGAAAGGACAGCACGTGAACAGTAGGAAGCTCGCCGGCGCCAGTGCTGCCAGCGTCGGTGCGGCCACCGCCGTCGCGGCCCTGCTGCTGGGGACCCTGTCCGGCGCCGCTGGCGAAGACGAGAGAGACAAGAAAGAGAAGATCACCGCCTCGGCATTCGGAATCGCTGCGGACGGCTTGCTGGACATCGACCCGACTCCTTATGTCGAGGCTCCGCCCGACGAGCGTAAGGCTCTCTTGGAGGTGCCCGGGCCGAACAAGGATGGCCTCCACATCGCGTTGCTGAAGGTCGAGGCCGAGCATTTCCGTTCCAAGGCGACGGCTCTCAAGGTGGACGTTCTCGACCTTAAGCTCAAGGTCCTTGAGGCAAAGTGCGAGAACGGCAAGGGTGACAGCACGATCATCAGCGCCGATGGGGACGGTTCGTCGTCGCCATACAAGGGTCAAGAACTGGATCTCTCGCCGGTGGTGAGGGTCGAGTTCAACCGGCAGCATCGGGACCACGACAAGCTTACGGTCGACGCTGCGGTAATTGAGCTGCTGCCCGGAGACCGGTTCGGGCGGACAATCAGTCAGAAGGATCTCGATCTTCTGAAGAGTCTTAAGCCCAATCTGAAGGTCCCGACCATGGCGGAAATGAAGGCTGACAACCCGTCGAAGCCTCCGACCGTCAAGGACCTGGCAGAGAAACTCAAGTCACTTAACCCGAACCTGGTACCCAAGGCCAACGGCGACGATGACGCTCTGTTGGAGATCGTGATCTCGTCCGCCAGCTGCAAGGAAGAGCGCCGGAAGCGCGAAGAGAAGAAGGAAGAGGCTCCGCCGCCGAAGCCGGTTGAGGCTGAGTTGCCAGTGACGCACTGACTTGGCGAGCACATTTCGGAGGGGCCGGCACGCATCGCGTGTCGGCCCCTCCGGCGTACGCCCAGGCTGAGTGCCCTTCAAGGACCACCAACCCCGTTCAGAGCAGCTCTCAGCAGCTACCAACCTGTGTGCCGATCCGCCCTCTCTGCGGTGACTTCTGTCAGCCGGGGCGGCTCGCCAGCGGCGACTCAACAAGTGACCGCCGGTGGCGGTCCCGCCGTAGGATCGACTGGTGAGCTCCGAGGGACGCCTGACCCATGTGGACGATCGTGGCGCGGCCCGGATGGTCGACGTCTCGGATAAGCACGCATCCGCACGGGAGGCGGTCGCCTCGGGTGTCTTTCGCACCACCGAGGAGGTAGTGCGGCTGCTGCGCGCCGAGCAGTTGCCCAAGGGCGATGCGCTGGCCACCGCCCGCATTGCGGGCATCATGGCGGCTAAGCGAACGCCCGACCTGATCCCGTTGTGCCACCCCCTCTCGCTGACCGGGGTAACTGTGGACCTCCATGCCTCAGGCTCCCAGGTGCAGATCACCGCCACGGTCCGCACCACCGACCGCACGGGTGTGGAGATGGAGGCGCTCACCGCGGTCGTAGTCGCCGGGTTGGCACTGCACGACATGGTAAAGGCAGTTGACCCCGCTGCCGTGCTCGACGCGGTACGGGTCGAACGCAAGGCGGGTGGGAAGACCGGGCTGTGGATCCGACCGACGGCCGAGCCGTCAAGTTAATACCGACGGCCGAGCCGTCAAGTTAATACCGACGGCCGAGCCGTCAAAGTGATCCTGGAGGACCGATGACGACAACGACCCGTCGCGCCGTGGTCGTGGTGGCGTCCAACCGCGCGGCAGCGGGGGTGTACCCCGACCGCACCGGTCCAGTCATCGTCGACTGGCTCTGTGAGCGTGGTTATCAGACTCCGGACCCCGTGGTGGTACCCGACGGCTCGCCAGTGCGTGACGCGGTGGCCATGGCGGTAGCAGAGGCGGTTGACGTCGTGTTGACTACCGGCGGCACCGGGATCAGTCCCACCGACCGCACCCCGGAGGCCACCGAGCCGCTACTGGACCGGCGGCTGCCTGGATTGGCGGACGCGATCCGGTCGGCCGGATTGCCCCGGGTGCCCACCGCAGTGCTTTCTCGCGGGCTGGCTGGCGTGGCCGGCCGCACGCTGGTGGTCAACCTGCCGGGCTCCACCGGCGGAGTCCGGGACGGTCTAGCTGTCCTGGATCAGGTCCTTGATCATGCTGTTGAGCAACTGCACGGCGCAGATCACGCCGGCAGCGGAACCGGCGAGCCTTCCGTCGCGGCCCCCGACCACGCACTCGCCCCTGATCATGCACTCGCTTATGGGCATGGACACGGCCACGGGGATGGCCACGCGAGCAGCCACGGCGCTGCTGTCTCCGCGCCCTCGGGTGTTGTGCTTCGCGCGGTGGTCACCGAGGATCCGCTGGACGTCGAGGATCACGCCCGCATCGTCGCCCGCTCGGCCGCCGGTGCGGTGGTCAGCTTCTCCGGCGTCGTCCGGGATCATGACGGCGGCCGGGAGGTGCGTGCGCTGGAGTACTCCAGTCATCCCAGCGCCAACGACGTGATCATGCGAGTGGCAGCCCAGATCGCCGCAGCGCACCCGGAGGTACTCGGGTTGGCCGTCAGTCACCGGATCGGACCACTGGCGATCGGCGACTCTGCACTGGCCTGCGCGGTATCCGCGCCCCACCGCGGAGCGGCCTTTGCAGCATGCGCAGCACTGGTCGACGAGGTCAAGCTGCAGCTGCCGATCTGGAAGCGGCAGGAGTTCGCCGACGGCTCCGAGCAATGGGTCAACTGTCCCTGACGCTCCCTGGATCCGGCCCCGATCGTTCAGCCGCCCGCGAATGGCGGCAGCACATCCAGTTCGGCACCGGGTCGCAGCGGGGTAGCGCGGTCCCGCACCGCGACTGAATCGAGCAGGAAGCTGCACGCTCCCAACACCCTGCGCAGCGCTTCCCCGTGCCGGGTAGCAACCGCGTCCAGCGCATCGGCGACCGTCGCCCCGTCGCCAACGTCGACATTCTCGCTGGGCACGCCCGCAGCGGCCCGCGCCGCTGCGAAGTAGCGCACGGTTACCACAGTTCAGCCTCCGATTCTCCTATCGGACGGGTCAGCTGGTTGGGCATGAGCCCCAAAAAGTTTCCTTCCCGGGCAACAGAGCAGGAGCATAGCGCACGATCTACTCGAAGCCCTGGTGCTGCAACGGCTCGCCACCAGTGAGACGGGCTTTTCGCACTTGCCGCAGCCCGACCCGCCGCTATGCGGGCGACCGGGATGCCTGACGACGCCGAATTCACCTGTTCCAGTCTACCTGTTACGCATTCAGTTGCCGTTTACGACTTCGCTTCGGGGCGGCGGCAAATGGATTATCGGTGATGTTGATATCTTTTTCCGCAAAAGCGGAGGATATGGTTGCTCAACTCCGCACGTGCTGTTACCACGATGTCGGGCTGCTGTTCTGGCGAGTGCTGAGGCCTGTTCACCACTGGCAGACACACCGTGCGGTCGAGGCGGGCACAGCGTGTATGGGAGTGCGGACATACAGTGGGTTTGCATTCCGCAGATGCGGAGGTATTCTTTTCGACATGCCGCACTATCGGATGTCAGAGGTCGCTGAGCTGTTTGGTGTAAGTGATGACACCGTTCGGCGCTGGGCAGACTCTGGGCAGCTGACCGCGGTCCGGGACGCCGGCGGTCGCAAGGCCGTGGACGGCGCGGAGCTGGCGGCGTTTGCCAAGTCACAGGCGCAGGCCACGCCCGACCCGTCCCTGGTGGACCGATCGGCACGCAACCGATTCGTCGGGCTGGTTACCGAGGTGATCGCTGACAAGGTGATGGCACAAGTAGAGATCCAGTGCGGACCACACCGGGTGGTCTCACTGATGAGCAGCGAGGCAGTGCGCGAATTGGGGCTTGTGCCGGGGGTACTGGCAGTAGCTGTTGTGAAGTCGACCCAGGTCATGGTCGAGACCCCAGGAGGACGTGCATGAAAAGGTCGGTGATGGTGCCGTTGGCGGCTGTGCTGATGCTGGCGGGCTGTGGAGGGGCAGGTGATACAGCGGGGACCGAGCCGGGTGCCCAGCAGCGGGTACCGGTGACGGTGTTGGCAGCAGCTTCCCTCACAGACGTGTTCAGCGCGATGGAACCGCCCTTCGAGGCCGCCAATCCCACTGCTGATCTGCGATTCAGCTTCGGCGCCTCGTCGGATCTGGCAACCCAGATCGTCAACGGCGCCCCTGCCGACGTATTCGCCTCGGCGAACGAGAGGCAGATGCAGGTGGTCACCGACGCTGGTAGGGCGGCTGGCACACCGAAGCCGTTCACTACCAACGTGCTCACCATCGTGGTCCCCCCGGGCAATCCGAAGAACATCCGCTCGTTCGCCGACCTGGCCAAGCCGGATGTCATCGAGCTTGTGTGCGCACCGCAGGTGCCCTGCGGCGCGGCTACCGAGCAGATCGAGGAAGCCACCAACATCACGCTGAGCCCGGCCAGTGAGGAGCCCGACGTCAGGTCGGTGCTCGCCAAGATCGAGGCCAAAGAGGCCGACGCCGGGCTGGTCTATGTCACCGATGCCCGCAGCGCCGCGGGGAAGGTTGAGCAGATCAACTTCCCAGAGGCTAAGGACGCGGTCAACGTCTACCCGATCGTTGCGATCGAAGGTTCCGAGCAGGCACAGCTTGCGGAGGCCTTCATTGCGTTCGTCCTGGGCCCTGACGGTCAGCGGGAGCTGACCGCCGCTGGCTTCACCCCTGCTTCTTGACGCAGGCAAGGGATCCGCACACCATCCGTACCGGGTTACCCGGTGCGCTGTGGGTGCCTGCGGTAGCGGCTCTCGCGTTGATCGTGCTGCCGGTGGTCGGGCTTGTCGTGCGAGCGCCCTGGCCCCGGTTCGTCGAACTGATCACCAGCGAGTCTGCCCTCACGTCGTTGGAGCTCTCGCTGCGCACCGCGGCGGTGTCCACGCTGGTGTGTGTCGTGCTGGGTGGGCCGCTGGCGGTGGTGCTGGCCCGCGGGTCGGTGCCTGGTCTGCGGTTGCTGCGCTCGGTGGTGCTGCTCCCGCTGGTGTTGCCGCCGGTAGTGGGTGGGCTCGCGCTGCTGTACCTGCTCGGAGTCAGCGGGTTCGCCGGATATGCCCTGGACGTGGCGTTTGGCCTGCGCCTGCCGTTCACCACCGTGGCGGTGATCCTGGCGCAGACGTTCGTGGCGATGCCGTTTTTGGTGGTGAGCCTGGAGGGGGCGCTGCGCACCAGCGGGGAGCGTTACGAGGTGATCGCGGCGAGCCTCGGTGCGCCACCGTGGACGGTGTTCCGGCGGATCACCGTCCCGCTGGTGTTGCCCGGTCTGGGCTCCGGCATGGTGCTCAGCTTCGCGCGCTGCCTGGGGGAGTTCGGGGCCACCATCGCCTTCGCGGGCAGCCTGCAGGGCGTAACCAGGACGCTGCCGCTGGAGGTCTACCTGCAGCGGGAGGTGGACGCGGACGCGGCGATCGCCCTGTCACTGCTCCTTGTCGTGGTGGCGATCGTAGTGATCGCGGTGGCCCGACCCCGCTCGACGGAAGGCTTGCAGTGAATCCGGGGCTACACGTCGAGGTCACCGTGCATCGCGGCGACTTCACCCTCGACGCGACGGTTCAGGTGGAACCCGGCGAGGTGGTGGCGGTGCTGGGACGCAACGGATCGGGCAAGTCCACCCTGCTCGCCGCGATCGCCGGCACGCTGCGCCCGGACAGCGGACAAATCGTCCTGGACGGTCGGGTGCTCACCGACACCGCTGCAGGGGTGCAGCTGGCGCCGCACCGCAGACGGATCGGGCTACTGGCCCAAGAGCCGATGCTGTTCCCGCACCTGTCGGTGCTGGACAACGTCGCGTTCGGTCCGCGCTCGGCTGGTATGCGCAAGCCGCAGGCCCGAGCGGCGGCGCTGCGCCGTCTCACCGAAGTAGATGCTGCGCAATTCGCTCAACGGCGCCCTCGTCGATTGTCCGGCGGGCAGGCCCAGCGCATCGCACTGGCCCGAGCGTTGGCCTCGGACCCGGACCTGCTCTTGCTGGACGAGCCACTGTCCGCGGTAGATGTGGAGTTTGCGCCCGCGTTGCGGTCGCTGTTGCAGACAGTGCTGGCCGGCCGGCTCGCCGTCATCGTGACCCACCAGGTGATCGACGCGCTGGTGCTCGCCGACCGCGTGGTGGTCCTCGAAGGTGGCCGCGTGGTAGAGCAGGGCCCGACGCGTGAGGTGCTTACCCGGCCGCGCAGCGCGTTCGCCGCGCGGCTGGCCGGATTGAACCTGGTATCCGGTGCTGCGACGGCAGAGGGGTTGCAGGCCGACAACGGCACCGAGTGGACCGGCCGGCTCGAATCCACGGTCCCGGGCGCTGCGGCGGTCGCAGTGTTCACTCCTGCCGCGGTGGCGGTGTACGTGGATCCGCCCAAGGGTAGCCCGCGCAACGCCATCCACGACCGGATCGCTGCCTTGGAGCCCAACGGCACGCTGGTCCGGGTGCGCGGTGTGGGCGGGCTGGCGGCGGACATCACGCCTGCCGCTGCTGTGGAGCTGGGGCTGCACACCGGTGCCGGGGTGTGGTTCGTAGTGAAAGCCGCGGAGATCGCCGTCTACCCCACGCAGGTCGGCCCCAGGGTCGGCGACGTCGAGGGTGCCACCGATGCGGTATCTGTCCGGCTGGTCGATCCGTGAATCCGTGATCGAGGCGCTGACACCCAGACTCGAGTAGTCGTCGATTTGTCATGGTGGGCTAGGAGCTGGACCGCTGGCTGTCTTTAGGACAGCGGGCTGGGGTATCTGTCCGGTGGCCAGGTAGCAAACCTGCCGTGCGACGGCCACCGCGTGGTCGGCGAAGCGCTCGTAGTAGCGGCCGATCAGGGCAGCCGGCCGCCGTGTGGGCGGCGGACCATCTCGGGGGCGGTAGGCAGCTTCAGATTCCTGCTGCACTAGCGCTTGGCGGCAACGCCAGCTTGGATATCAGATTAATGATCATCCTCTCGTTGTGCGGTAGCAAGGTCGACGAGTAAGGGGCGATAAGCTCGCTAATGCGGAGCTAAGGTGGTCGGGAACCCGATCGTGTGGATACGGTCTCTGTGCGATGCTGTGCTGCGCAGGGGTTGGGTTGTGCGGCCGCACAACCCATGTCATGGTTGGGAGTGCACGGGTGTCCTTCGTCGGTGCGTCTCCCACACTCTCGGCCATAGACGGCATTGTGTGTTGCCCGACATGTGGCCTGCCGGCAATCGTTGAGGGCAGGTTCCCTCGCCAGGACACCGGCGGTCCTGTTGTGCGCCTGCGCATCTCGTGTATCGGCGGGCACGGCTGGCTACTTCTGGCCGACCGAGTCAGGCGCGTTGCGCTCTGTAATGATCTTGACGTCGATGCACTGGGCGGGTCAGGCTGACGATAACGTCAAGGTCGCGACGGAGCGGTCAGACGCGAAGCCGTCGCGGGCTGCATCCAGGATTTCATCGGTCCGTGAGGGCTTCCGCCCGATCGCCCCGCGTGCTCCCACAATGTGACCGATCAAAAGGATGCGATGAAGACCACCCTTCTGGTTGATAACGCCGCTGCGGCGAATCATGCCACGGCCCAAGACACGCCAGCGCGGTGAATCAGTACGGCGATCTGGCGCACGTTCGGATAACTTTCATTCGTCGAGCTTTCGCGGTGGGCGTCGTCGCGGGCTAGGGTCGGTGATCAGTACCAACACCGGCGGACGGGGGAGGAGCGCATGACAGATGTCGCGAACAGAGCTTCCTTGGAGTCATTGCTGATGAGTCGGTCGCTGAGCGACCCAGAACTTATGCAGGCAAGCGATAGGGCACCCGATTACGCCATTTTGCCCGAGGTGAGCGTACTCAAAATCGGCGGGCAGAGCCTAATTGACCGCGGCCGGGCGGCGGTGTATCCGGTGGTCGAGGAATTGGTGTTGGCCAAGCGAAGCCATCAGATCCTCATCGGCACTGGTGCCGGCACCCGGGCTCGACACGTGTATTCCCTGGCGGCTGAGCTTGGCCTGCCGACGGGTGTGCTGACCGATGTCGGAGCTGCGGTCGCCGACCAGAACGCCCAGATGCTCGGGTATCTCATGGCCCGCCACGGTGTTCCGGTGGTAGGCGGCTCGGCGTTCGGGGCGATACCGCTGTACCTTGCCGAGTGCGGCGCCGCGATCTTCTCGGGGATGCCTCCCTATGACATGTGGCAGCACGTCCCCAGCGAGGGGGGGCGGTGTCAAGTGGTGAATGCACCACCAGCCTCGACCAGGAATTTGTTGAGAACTTCGGTTGGTTTGAGCCAGCCGAGTGTCTGACGTGGACGGTTATTGAGTTCGTCGGCGACTGCGTCGAG
>JALZHU010000189.1 GCA_030860695.1 Actinomycetota bacterium | reverse complement strand
GCCAACAACGACAACCCGAAACCATTCATCTGGACTGCCACCGCAGAGCAAATCCTCGCCAAGGTCGCCCGCGGACGAGTCGCCCTCCAGCAAGTGCAAAATCAATAATGAAACACTACACTAGCACCAGCGGATGAGTATCACGCGGGCCGCCGTGCGCGAGCAGGTCAACGGGGTCTAGCGGTAGCGCCCGGCGGGACCTGGGTAGCAGGCGCCGACCGGCCCGACGGCTCCAGGCAGCTGGATGCTTGCATTTCGGAAGGCGAAATCGGCGGGTGTGACATACACGCCACAAAGGACACCACACGGAATCCCCGGGAGAAATCATGATCATCCTTGGTCTCATCCTCACCGTGGTTGGGGTCCTGGTCGGGATCCCGGTTCTGTACATAATCGGTATCATCCTGTTGGTGGTTGGGGTGATCCTGGTGCTGTTCGGGTTCACCGGACGTGCCATTGGTGGCCGACAGCACTATTTCTAACTCTTTCTATCGCTTCCTGTTCGATCCGACGGCTGCGGCTGGGAAAACGCCATCGTCGGTGGTGGATGATCTGAGGAAGCTGTGCCAGCGTTGCGTCGAGATCGCCCTCGGGCACCCAGGCCTTCACCACACGCACTGTTCCACGAACCTGCTGCTTGGCCGCGTCGAACAAGACGGTGTCGATCTGATCCCCGATTGCATCAAGAAATGCATCCCTACCGAACGCTCGCGCCTGCCTGCTGGCACCCGAGGATTCGGCGCGTACTTCAGGTGGACACGCCGCCGTGAGCCTATCCATGGCGCTCTCAGTGATATGGTCAGCGAGCGCCGCCAGTGTGGCACGAGCGATGCGCTCGGCTTCCGCCTCGGTGGAAACACCAGCCGCTCTTGCAGCTGGGCGAGGAAAGCTTCCATGGTTGCTCCACCACCGGCCGGGTAGGCCATCGTTTTGCACCCTTCTTCTGTGTCATAGTGGACACGTCATGGCGTATGCGCCGACGAAAGACCGCGAGCCCACATGTGACGGGCACCCCCTACCCTTTCGGTGGGGAACCCGTCGCTTACTAGGCCTACTTCTTCTTGAACACGTCCTTCAGCTTCTCGGCGGCCCTGCTTGAGATTTCCCTTGGTCTGCTCAACCTTGTCCTCGGCCTGCCACTGCTCATTTCCGGTGACCTCACCAACCTTTTTGCCCCAGATCGTCACGCCTCGACAAGTCGGATTGCGGCCGGTGTGGGCGCGGGATTCCTGCGCACCGGACGGGTCTCCCTGACCTGGATCCTGGCCTCCTGCACTGGCATGGGCTACGCCTGGTGTTGTGCGAGGGCGGCGGGCCCTGGCGCGGCTCCGTCGCCGGGTCCCGGCAGTTCCGTCGGCCGTTGAGCGTCCACGCTGCGGTGGCGGCGTCAAGGGTGCCTACGGTGTCGCATGCGATGGCATGCGATGGCGCGAGCGCCACCTTGACCCGCCACCACAACGAAAGGCGGCCAGGACGGGTGAACGGGCGGGGTGCAGGGTTATCCGAGTGGCATGATCGTCTCCACCTTTCCTTTACCTACCCGAAACGACCGCACACACCGAGCGCCAGTCCAGTCCCATGTGGCGCAGATCGTGCCGTCGACCAGCACGGTTCCCGTTCCCACGACCTCGCCGGGTTGGGCCATGAACTCGGCGAGGGCCTGTCCGATCAGGGGGCGCAGCAGATCCCAGCGTCGGCTCGCGGTGGCCTGGCTGACGCCGAAGAGGGCACCAGCGAGGGTCTGGGTGATGTTGGTACGCATCAAACAGGCCACCAGCGCCACCGAGCGGAACAGTCCCAGCGCATACGGGCGGCCGCGAGAGGCGAATCCACTATCACGGGCAGCGCGCACCTGGATCACCAACTCGGTGAGTTGCTCGTTGCTCAGCCCTGTCATAGCCTCATACCGCAACGGCTCCTCCGTCTTGATTTTGCTGTGTGGACGACAACGAAACAAAACGGCAGGAGCCGTTGCCTTTCAAGCGTGACACACGCCGTTTACTGATTGTGTAGAAACTGTGAACTGACTTCCGACGAAGAACCGCTGGGCTTACCTGGACTCGACTACCTCATGAGACTTGCGAATTAGCTTCCCGATACGGCACCACCAGACCTCCTCGCCGGCGACCCACGACGTGGCCGCGCCGCCCTGCAGCGCCCGGACGATCAGCTCGCGGGCCAGGGCCGGTTTCGTCGCGAACTGCACGTCGTCGGGCACACCGGCTGCGGCACGGCGCTCAGCGTCGTCTGCCCAGGACTTCGGCAGGTACAGCGCTCGATCGATGAGTGCGTGGCCCCTTGCTGGTGGCGTAGGCCAGAGACACCGCGACCTGGGCGTTCTCGATGCGACCGGCGGTGCCGGTGTACTGGCGTTGCACCCCGACGGTGTGGGCACCTTATGCCGACCGCCGGATTATGCCGACTGTGAAGTGAAGGTGCTGGTCAGCGGCTGTTGAGGTCTGAGGGTGATCGGCATAATGCCGGGTTTGTGATCCGGCTGGTTTCTCCGTCTGGATGCGGCAAACGACAGCCTCCAGCCCGCCACCGCAGGGACTGCATTCACGAGCAAAGCTGAGATCACGACTTCTACGTGCAGGAACCGCAGCAAGGAAGCGCGGGGTGGCCAGCGCCTTGGTCAACCAGACGCGGGCGCATTGGCGAGCCTGACCCGTGAGGAAGGAGGTGACCACCGGATTATTCCGACCATGCAGCAGACGTAACTCCTGTTGACCAACACATTCACCGTTCGGCTCGGCATAATCCGACGGTCGGCATAAGGGACTTAATGCCGAACTCGGCATTAGGTGCCCTTCTTCAGATCGCCGGTCTCGTCTACGACGAGCACCGCGTCGGTCGCGCCGAGGTGTTCTACGACATAGCCGCGCAGGTCGTCACACACTCCGTCGTGGTCCCACACGGCCCGACGCAACAGGTGCTGCAGGCCCTCCGGGGTGGCGTCTCCGACGTACTCAGCGATCGTCCAGCAGTTCTTGTCCGGCAGTTCCGACAGCAGCCCACGCACCAGGTCCTCGGCGCGACGGCGCGGTTCCACGCGGCCGAATCGACAACAGATCCGACCCATCAGCTCCTTGAATCGCGCACCGGCCAGACTGGGGTCTACACTCGCCGCCGCGGCCACCGCAAGATTAACTTGGTTCCACACAAGCCACGGATGATCACGCGGTGGCCGTTCTACGTCACGCCGCCACGCCAGAGATCAAGAACTACCGCTGTCGTACTAGCTCGGCTGAAAAAGACTTGGTCAGCAGGTCATACGTCTAGTTTTGGCACGGTACACGGTCTTGCGCAGAATCGAGTTCTCTTGGTGGCAAAACCAGCGAACTGCGCGTAGGAATGAAACTCGGCGGCCTCATGGCGACCCAGCGGACCCTCCGGTTCTGTCAGGCTGGGTTCCAAGATGATGCCGGGTTGGTTCGTCCATGCCGCTCCAGCGGCGGAGACGGTGGCGACGTCGCAGGTTTTGCCTAAGGCTTGGAGGATCTGTCCTTGTAGCCAGGCGGTGAGCGCCAGGATGAGTTGGGGTGGTAGCGGTTTTTGCACTCTGGGGAAAGTCACTTCCTTTTCCCCGATGTGGCTGATTGGCGGAGGTAGGAGGTAGAAGGTCAGGTCACCGTCAAACGGTCCGGCGGTTGTCCTGTCCAGCCACTCCTTGATCGCTGGTTCGCTGATTGGTGGGTCTGCAGGACCCATCAATGACGCGGATTCGGGACGCTTCACGAGGTGTGCAGATGCTGCCTGTGGGATATGGTCGAGGAGCCCCGCGATGGCGCTACCGGTCTCTTGTATCGCTACGGCTTCGTATGCTCCGAACCCGGCGAACTTGGTGAGTGGGGCGAATTCTGGTGTTATCAGCAGGTCGTACGCTTCGACCTTACCAATTTCTTCGCTGCCTATAGTCATGATTATCTCCCCTGCTTATGTGGCATTAACTCGCGAGGACAGAAATCTGGACATAATGGAGGCCAGATGCCCCTATGTTGACATTAGCGACGTCCCAACGAGCCGCTGGCTGCATCAGCGTTGGACTCCTGTACCTACTCGCTCAAAGACATTAATCCCACAGTGTGAGGACCCAAGTTCGTAACCCAAGTAACAATCAAAGTGTTCTACGATACCTAATGGACATACCGTGGACGATCTGATGGTGACGGTTGGTGGAGGGCATGTTCCCTCCGTGTTCCTTCAGCGGCCTGCGTGATGCGGCACCGACGTGCACCGTGCTACACGGTCAACGTGGGTAGGTCATGTCAGCGTTCGGCCGGCCGCCTGGCTAAGGGATGGTACTGCGCCGAGGTTTAGCAGGTGTGGTGAAGCGGTATGACTGCGGCGCAGGCCAGTAGAGTTAGGGGCATCGGTGCACCACACGATCGAGATTGCGGTCCCCGCTAAGGCTACTGAGGGTGTGCTAGCAGAGCTGGAGGCGCTAGAGGGTGTGGTCCACCTCTCTGTTGTCTATGGGGCGTCGGTCAAGCCGCCAGGAGACGTCGTCACCGCACATGTGCTCAACCGCGAGGTCGATTCCGTACTGGCGGTAGCGGCGCAGGCCCGACAGTCCGGGCCGGTGTCGGTGAGCACCGCCGAGGTCCAAAGCATCATCGACGATCATGTCGAGCGGGCAGTTGATGACGACGTTGACGAGTCGCCTTGGGAGGAAATTGAGCGAGGTCTTCGCCATCACGGCCGGTTGAGCCGGAATTTTCTGGCGCTGATGGGATTAGGCGCGGTGATCGCCGTGGCGGGACTGGTGTCTAGTCCTGTCCCTCAGGCTCTGGCGCTGGCCGCGGCGGGCATTATTGCGCCGGCGTTTGAGCCGGTGGCCAAGCTCGCTGTGGGGTTGGTCCGCGGCAGTTGGTACGTCGTCCGGCGGGCGCTTATTGCCGTGGGCGGCGGTTATGTGT
This sequence comes from Actinomycetota bacterium, assembly GCA_030860695.1. Classification (GTDB taxonomy): domain Bacteria; phylum Actinomycetota; class Actinomycetes; order Mycobacteriales; family Pseudonocardiaceae. The sequence goes on along the minus strand of JALZHU010000189.1, from coordinate 5,974 downwards.
CACTGGCCGTCGTCGGGGCGTTGGCCTATTTGTCGCTGCAGGGACTGGGCATGGCCAGCCCGGAGGCGCTGACCGCCAGCGAGGGGGTCAAGACGGTGACCCATCCCACCGCGGCGGATTGGCTCATCTCGGCTTGTGGAGCAACTGCCGGCGTGGTGATCGTCAGTGCCTTTCGGCATGCCGTCCTCGCTGGCGCTTTGATCGCCTTGGCGTTGGTTCCCGCCGCTGCCCTAGTGGGTGCGGGACTGGTGGCCGGGGAGATGGTCATGGCGCTGGAAGCGCTGCGGCGAGTGGGACTCGACATGCTGTTGGTGGTCATGCTCGGTGGTGCGGTCGTGCTGCTCAAGCAGCGTCTCATCCATCACAACCGCCCACCCTTGATCTAGGGGTTGCGGGATTCGAACTCACGGACTCTCCGTCCCGAATCCGGATCGCGTTGGTAGTTGACACGATGCATGCAACCTGACCTGGTGTACAGTCGCGCGGGATGACTTGGTGCTGAGGCTAGTTGGTGGCGTATAGACCGGCAGCGAGGTTTGCGTTCTCGGTTCCCTGCCGTTACCGCCGCCTGGCAGGTTAACTATGCTCCCCGAGGGCACGCCGGATTGGAACCTGCGAACTTACCATCAGCTACCCGTAATAAGGCTGCTTCGAGTCGCTATCGAGGCTATGCCGCGGTCCAAGGCCGGTGTCAGGCGGCCATGCCTTTGCCGTGAACCCGGCCACTGCAAGTCCAATAAATCCCCCTACTATTGTGTCACTTATGTAGTGTTTTCCGGCTTTGACAAGCGACAAGTGCGCAAGCAGTGCCATTGTTCCGAAGGGCAAGAAAGCGACGGGAGCCTCCAGCGATGCTCCGAAGACGTAGGCTACTTCCGCTGCATTATGACCGGACGGGAACGATCCTCTGACAACTTGCGGCTTTCGAGGTCGAGAGTGGCGTGGTTGGGCCCGTCCGAACAGAGGTTTCGGCAGATTGCCGGCTGCAAGCCCCAGCAAGTAGCACACGGACCCTCGCAACGCTGCTCGTCTTCCTCTCTCCCCGCCCTTAGTCGCCATGATGGCAGTAGCGAGGATCCACAGGAGAGGCTGTCTTGTTATGACGCCAACGCGAGCAGGCGTTTTGGGGACTAGTTTTTGGGATAGGGGATTACCTGCCATGCTGCTCCTTCCTGATATGCACCTCGCTAACCGTTTGCACTTGTTATCTGGCGGTAGGGCAAGGTTGCTGCCCAGACCTGAGCCCATCGGTCGTGAGGTGCACTCCTACTTTCCGTCGACACAGCGCCGACGTGCTCCTTCTGGCTGACTTAGTGGACATGTTGGTGGGGTCGGTTGATCCGTTGAACACCCCCTGGCGGATCCTCCCAAGCGGAGGATGGGTAGCCGCGACCCTCCACTAAGATTGCTCCACTGGGATCTGCTCCAAGGGCTGAGTGGCAGGGCCTTCGATTATGTCACCGGTATGAGTGAAGCGAGAGCCGTGGCACGGGCAGTCCCACGATGTCTCCGCGGGATTCCACTTCAGCGAGCAGCCCATGTGGGTGCATGTGATGCTCACCGCGTGGATCTGTCCGGACGTGTCTCGGTAGGCGCCGACCGCATTGTTCTCAACCTTAACAATCCCGCCTGTGCCAGGGGATAGTTCACCGATTTCTCCAGCACGGAGCCGCTCCAAGCGGTCCTTAACGAAGTGCATCCCAACAGAGGCGTTTTCCTTCACGAACTTTGTGGCGGCCTGGCTGGTGCCGATGCGGGTTGCATTGAAGACCTCCAGCCACGAATTATCACGGCCGTCGATTAGATCGGCGATAATCATGCCTGCGACTGTGCCGCCAGTCATTCCCCACTTTTTGTAACCAGTTCCAACATAGACGCTTTTAGTACGGGGACAGCGTCCAATGTAGGGAACCTGATCGACGGTTACGTAGTCTTGAGCCGACCACCGGTAATCGACAGCCTCGACCTCGAAAGTCTTCCGAGCCCACACCTCCAAGTCGGTGTAGTAACGCTTGGTGTCTTCGACCTGCCCTGGCTTGTGGCTGCTGCCCTCCAGGACCAGGCCGGCCGCTCCCTCGACATCAACTGGCCGGACCGACCGGGTAGGAGAGTCAACCGAGAGGTACATCCCCCCAGGAACCGGTCCTGGGCAGCGAACGCTGAGGGCGTAGGACCGCGAGGGGTGAGCCTTAGCGAAGTAACCACCAATGTCTAGGAAAGGCAGCAGCGTCGCGACAACGGCCGCTTCGGCTCGAACCTTACCGCCATCAGCCTCAACGACCACGCCACCGTCGCGCTCGTCGATGTTTAGCGCCCAGGACTCCTCAAAGATCGTCCCTCCGGCCGCCTCAATGGCAGCGGCCAACCCAAGGGTGTACCGACGAGGATGAAAGTGTGCCTGGTTATCGAAACGAACCGCCGCCTCGATCAGGTACGGGAGGTCGCTGTCTTGGGTGAAGGACGCTGGCAGTCCGAGCGATTGCGCTGCCGAGACCTCCGCCTCAATCTTGGACCGCTGGCCCGGATCAACCGTATAGGTGTATGCCGGGGCCCTGGTGAACTGACAATCGATCCCGAGTGAGCTCACGAGGGTTGCGATCTGCTCGATCGCCGCCTCGTTCGCCTGTCCATACAGCCCAGCCCTGTCCCTCCCCAGCTGTTTGATGAGGTCGGCGTAAATCAAGGAGTGCAGCGACGTCACTTTTGCCGTCGTGTAACCCGTCGTGCCCGCAGCGAGGCGGTGGGCTTCGACAACAACTACGGAGACGCCGCGCTGCGCGAGGAGCAGCGCTGTAGTGAGACCCGTAATGCCACCACCGACGATGACAACATCAGCTTCATACGTCCCGCTGAGCCGGGGGTAGGACGTCGCTGGTGTCGTCCCCATCCACAGCGACAGGTTCCGATCGAGAAGGGCCATCACAAGGCTCCAATCCACTCGATACGCGCGTCGCCGACGGCGATACCGCCGCCAGGTCACAGGGGAGGTCGTACCTCGGGGTGGCGGGATGGAAACGGTGCACCTGATCGCGTTGCTCGAGGCGACTATGGAGGTTGCCGAGGTGTTGTACAGGGTAAGCCTATGATGGCGGCATCACGCAGTGATCGCGGTGCCACCGGTTCCGCCTAACGTGTCATATGATGTCGACGGGGGACGTCGCCGTGTGACCCGAGAAGCATCTCGGCCACCGGGTCGCACAACAGTGAGTCGTCGTTGCCTTTGACGATGTTGGATGAAGCCGCCACGGGATTTGTGTGGCTTGAATATGGGGTTGTGGGTTTGACCTGTAGGTTCACGAGTGGCAATTCGATCATGCTGCGATCTGATACTCGCTGGTGAGCCCATTAAGGATCGCTCTACGGCGAACCTGGCAGCTGGCCAGGTTGATCACTTGTGGGGGTCGGGTCTCGGCCTGAGCCGGTGTGAGGTGCGCGAGTGTCCGGTGTGGCCGCGCGGCATTGAAATGGTGCAGGTAGATCGTGAGGATCCGGCGTAGGTGGCGTTCGTTTACGACCAAGACCCTGTCGAGCAGCTCGCGGCGCAACGTTCCGATCATGCATTCGCAAATCGCATTCGCCCGTGGTGCTCCGGGTGGACTGGCAGGGCTCCGGCAAAGTCGTTGATGATTGGGCTTGGCCTGCGGTGATGGAGGGCGACACGCCGGGCAGATAGTTAGGACGGGCATGGCCCTTGTGTTGATCATAAAGGTTCCTACGCCAGCTGATCAACACAGAAGGAACCATGCCCGCGCTGTCATCATCGCCGATCCCTCCGGTCCTCGCGCACCTAGCCGCCGCTGCCGATATCGACGGGCTCACCGGCACAGGTTTGGTGGCCGCGTTTGCGCAGGTGCCCGATCCGCGTGCCCGGCGGGGTGTGTGGCACCAGATCAGCGCGATCCTGGTGTTGGCGGTTTGCGCGGTGCTTGCCGGTTGTCGCTTGTTGACCGCGATCGGCCAGTGGGTTGCCAACGCCTCTGATCAGGTTCTTGCCGCGCTCAAGGTGGGGGCCGTCCCGCCCTGTGAGTCGACCATCTGGCGCACGTTGCAGCGGCTTGATGGCGACGGACTGGAGACCGTCATCGGCGGCTGGGCTGCCGAATGCACCCAACCGCCCGCTGGCAGGCGGCGGGTCGTTGCCCTAGACGGCAAGACAGTGCGCGGCTTGGCCAGTGACACCGCCGACGCCCGGCACCTGCTGGCCGCAATCGACCACCGCACTGCAGTGGTACTCGGCCAGGTCAACGTCGCCAGCAAGACCAACGAAATCCCCATGTTCCCGGTGCTGTGCGACCGCATCGACGATCTAGAAGAAACTGTCATCACGGCGGATGCGCTGCACGCACAGCGAGGCCACGCCGACTACCTGGTGCTGCAGCGCCGGGCCCACTACCTGCTCACCGTCAAGGGCAACCAGTCCAGCCTGCTCAACCAGCTCAAGGCCCTACCCTGGAAAGACGTCCCACCCGCACACACCTCCAGTGCTCGCACTCACGGCAGGGTGGAACAGCGCTTGGTCAAGCTCGTCACCGTGGCAACCGGGATCGTGTTCCCGCACGCCCGCCAAGCCATCCAGATCATCCGCAAGACCCGTCGGCTGGACAGCAACAAATGGACCACCGAAGTCGTATACGCGGTCACCAGCCTGACCACCGAACAGGCCACCGCAGCCGAACTCGCAGCGTGGGTGCGCGGCCACTGGGCCATAGAAAACCGTCTGCACCGGGTGCGCGACGTGACCTACGACGAAGACCGCTCCCAGGTCCGCACCGGCACCGGCCCCCACGCCATGGCCTCTCTCCGGAACCTGGCGCTCAGCGTCCTGCGGATAAACGGCGCCACCAACATCACCCAAGCCCTCCGACATCATGCATGGGACCCACTCCGGCCCGCCAAACTACTGCTGAGCAGCTGAAAAGGGACTTTGCCGGAGCCGTGGGTGGACTGGTAAGGATCCGGATGCAGTCTGCGGCGAAGACCGCATCGAACGCCCTGATGAACCGAGAATCCCGGTCTCGGAGGAGGAAGTTGATGGTGGTGACGCGATCGCCGAGGTCCATCAGAAGGTTCCGGGCGGCTTGGGTGGTCCATGCACCGGTCGGGTGCGCCGTCACCCCGGCCAGATGTGCCCGGCGGGAACCGTGCTCGACCGCGATGAGCGCGTAGATCTGCCTGAGGAACACGGTGTTCACGTGCACGAAGTCCACGGCGAGGACGGCCTGGGCCTGCGCGGTGAGGAACTGGCGCCAGGTCGGACCCGACCGGCGAGGTGCGGGATCGATGCCGGCGTCATGCAAGATCTGCCACACGGTCGAGGCGGCGATGCGATGGCCGAGCCGGACCAACTCGCCCTGCACCCGCCGATGTCCCCACGTGGGGTTCTGGTGTGCCATCTGCATCACCAGCTTCTTGATCGCCGCAGCGGTCGAGGGACGTCCGGGCCGGCGGCATGCGGTGTAGTCCCATTTGCGCGAGACCAGCTTGCAGTGCCAGACCAGGATCGTGGCGGGAGTCACCGCGAAGACCTCGGCCCAGCGGCGACGCGGCAGCAGCCGGGATAGGGCGACCAGCCACACCCGGTCGGTCGGCGTGTAGCGAACCCGGGCGACCTGGCGGCGCAACACGGTGTTCTCGTGCCGCAAGACCAGCAGTTCGGCATCCTTGCTCAGGTCTCGCCGCATCAGCACAGCGGTTAGACCAAGCAGATGACGCATCAGTTGATACAAGATCTTGACACAAATAGAAGCGTCGACAACAACAGCATCCCATGATGATCCATCCCAGGCAGCACACCAGGAGCCCCAGGCCAGGACGCTGTGCCGAGTTTCCAAGCTGAGCCACCCCGGGTTTGTACCGCCCTTAGTCTGTGTGTGATGCCGCCGGGGTGGCGGCGTCGGTTGCAGCGTAGTAGGCGGCTTCGGCTTCGGCCGGTGGAATGCGGCCGAGGCGGTGCATGAGCCGCCGGGTGTTGTAC
>JALZHU010000440.1 GCA_030860695.1 Actinomycetota bacterium | reverse complement strand
CAACAGTGTCACTAAAGTCACCTAAAGGTATGAGAGCTGCAATGTTGTCCCTGGTAGACGCCATGATAGGCGGGGTCCGGCCTCCTCGTAATGAGCAGGTCCGGGGTTCGATTCCCCGAGGCGGCTCGCAGGTCAGGCCCCGTCCACTGTGGTCTGTACGGGGCCTGACTGATCTTTGAGTGACTAACTGAGTAACTACGCAGCCGACAACACCCCCAACCGATCCGCGCACCCCGTTGCCGTTTGACGTTAGCTTGGGCAGGTGTTCTGGTAGGGCAGTCCAGAGATGTAGCGTGTCCACTCATCGGGTGTGAGCCCGCCGTGGGTGATGGAGCAGGCGTGCTCGTCCGCGTGGTCAAAAAGATCGTTAAGGCTCGTGAGATCCCACAACCGCACCGTCCGATCGTCGCTGGTGCTGGCCAGGGTGCGCCCATCCGGCGCGAACGCCACCGAGACCACCCAGCTGGTGTGGCCGGTGAGGGGGGCGCCCAGCGGGCTGGGACGGGCCCGATCGCTTAGATCCCACAACCGCACCGTCCGATCATCACTGGCGCTGGCCAGGGTGCGCCCATCCGGCGCGAACGCCACCGAGACCACCCAGCCGGTGTGGCCGGTGAGGGTGCCGGCGTAGTGGGTGGCGGCGAGGTTGGTGAGCAGGTTGGCGTGGGTTTCCCCGCCGGGGCTAAGGCGGTGTGCAGCGATGCTGAGTTTCAGCGCGGTGTCTGGGTCGGATCCCACGAGGGTGTTTGCTTGGGTGGCCAGCAGGCGGGCGGTGGCGAGGTGGAGGTGTTGCTGGGCGGTGTGTTGTTGGTCGACCGCGATGCCTAAGGCCACCAGCGCGCCCGCGAGCAGCATGCAGAGCACGGTGAGGGCGCGTCTGCGACGGAATCGGTCACGGCGGATGCTGGCGTAGAGGAACTCTTTAGCTGTCGGGCTCATGTCAACCCGACCGGTGGCCAGCACTCGGTGCCGGGGTCGCCATCGTAACGGGCTGTGCCGTGTCGGGCCTGAGGCGGAGACCTCAGGTGGTCTGGGCGCGGCGGGCAAGGTGGCGGCCGCGCTGAGTCGGGCGCCGGTGTCGGTGAGGGCGGCGGCGAGTTGGCCCCCGCTCCACAGCCGCTCGCGCGGGTAGCCGTTCTGCTGCCATCCGGTGGCGGCCTGTTCGAGAGCGCGCCGGGCGCGCAGGGCCGAGGCGTTCTCCGCGATGGTCTGGGCCAGCGGGGGCCAGGCAGACAGGAATGCCTCGTGAGCAACGCCGATCACGACGGTGTCATTAATGGTGTCGGTGGTCAGCATCCGCTGGGTGACGAACACGTCCAGCTCGGTGGCCGCCGGTTGGGCAGGTCCTGGTGGGGGATCCTCCACCGGGTGGGGCGGCCCTGCTCGTCCACGGTGACCAGCCGCAGCAATCCGGCGATCACCTCCTGCCGGCTACGACCCACCACCTGGACCGCCTTGGCCAGGGCAGCCTCGGCGTGGCGGATCAGCGCTCCCTGGACCTTGCCGAGCTGGTCATAGCGTTCGCCCGAGAGACGCCCACCGCGGGTGACGCCTTGCGCGAGCTGAGCCAGGGTGAAGGCCAGCAACGGCAGGGCTTCCCCGCTGTCGGTTTCCTCCAGCAGCTGCTCCACCAGACCTTCATCCACCTCGATCCCGGCCAGCTGGGCGGGTTTCTCGATCACCGCGCGCAGTGCCTCACGGCGCAAGGGCCGCAGCGGGTACATGGAGGTGGACAAGGCCGCCAACCCGGGATCACTGAGCAGCTGGTCTAAAAACTCCGGGCGCAGGGTGCCCACCAGGCGCACCGGAGCGCTCAACGCCGGGCCCACCAGCTCGGCGAACCGCTCCCGCTCAGTGGGTGCACTCTGGGTGAGCAACTCCTCGGCCTGGTCTACCACCACCAGCAAACGCCGTTGCGGCCCATCAGGATCGGCCAGCAGCAGCTCCTCCACCAGCCCGCTCAGCCCGCTCTCGGTGAACCGCTGGCAGACCTCCTCCAGCGTCCAGCCCAGACCGATCCGCCGTGCAGCAACAGCCAGTTCCCGAGCCAGAGCCCGCACAGGCTCAGTCCCCGGCAGTATCGGCGCCAGGCTGCGCCACCCCGGCTCTTCGGCCATCTCCGGCACCAGCCCGGCCCGGACCAGCGAGGACTTGCCGCATCCCGAGGGGCCCACCACCAGCAACGCCGTACCGCTGGCAGTGGAGCGCAGCAGTTCTGCGAGCTGCTTGGTTTCCTCAGTGCGGCCGAAAAACACGCGATGCCAGCCGGTATCAAACGGGCGCAGCCCTGGGAACGGAGAACGGTCATCCGCCCAGCCCGCACCCCCGGCAGCATCCAGGCGCCGCAACGCCTCCGCCACCGCAGCCCAGCCGCCACCAGATCCCCCGACGCAGCACTGAACTGCAGGACATCCTGGGACAGCAGTGGATGAGTAAGACCCGGCTCCATCTGCAGCGGCAACAACCGAGCGCCCCGCGACTGCGCGATGGCAACTTCTGCGGTGCACCAAGTCGAGGCCAGATACGCCGGGCTCACTACACACACCATCGCATCAGCCCAGCGCAACCGCTCTTGCAACCGCTCACGCCACGGCTCACCCAACGCGATGCCATCTCGCAGATCCCGATCAAGGAACACCTCATGACCAGCCTTGACCAGCCAGTGATGTAGCTCGCAGGCCAGCACCAGATCCTCACTTGCGTGACTAATGAAGACCCTGTGGGGTTCCAGAAGTCGGTCACGGCCGCTGAGCAGGGGCTTTACGCCGCTCGCTTGTACTCGTGATCAAGCCACCAAGAACTGGACGGCATTTGATCCGTTCGTAGCCGGAGTCGGCAACGGGTGAGTCGGTCGGGGTGGGTGAAGGCCGCAGGCGCGGTGCGGTCGGCGGCCGTTGTAGTGCCGAACATATTCCGCGAGCACTGCACACAAGTGCCAATGCTGCTAAGTTAGGGGCGCAGTTCGGGCGTCGGCGCATTGTTTGAAGACGTCAATAAATGACTCGGCGTGTCGGCGGTCGAAAACCGCGGAAAACGCGCTCGCATCTCGATATTGTTATCG
>JALZHU010000188.1 GCA_030860695.1 Actinomycetota bacterium | reverse complement strand
GTTCACCGCATCATTCGATACCCGTCCTGGCCGATGTGGGCATCCGCGTGGTCCGGATTCCTCCCCGTTGCCCGCGGGCGAACTGTTTTGCCGAACGGTTCGTGCGCACTGTCAGAGCCGAACTCACCGACCACATGTTGATTGTCAACCGGCACCTGTGTGCAGTGCTCGCGGAATATGTTCGGCACTACAACGGCCCCGACCGCACCGCGCCTGCGGCCTTCGCCCACCCCGACCGACTCACCCCGTTGCCGACTCCGGCTACGAACGGATCAAATGTCGTCCAATTCTTGGCGGCTTGATCAACGAGTACGAACGAGTGGCGTGAAGCCCATGCTCAGCGGCGGTGACCGACTTCTGGAACCCCACACGCTTGTTGTATGTGTCAGATTTAAAGGGGACCAGCCCGGCCCGTGTACCGTGCCAAAACTCGTCACCTGTGTGGTGAGCTGGGGTTTCCTCGGTTCCTGTGATCAGGCCATGATCGCTGGCCGCGCTGTTTCGACTGCTGTATCTGATCTCGGTTACCGTGTTCGGCTGGCTCGGGCTGCTCGCCCGCAGCATCGCCGCCAAGGATGTGGAGATCCTGGTCCTGCGCCATGAAGTCTCGGTGCTGCGCCGTCAGGTCCGCAGACCTAGTCCTCGATGGCTGGACCGGGCGATCCTGTCCGCTCTGGCCCGCCTGCTCCCCGCGGACCAGGCGAAGCCGAGGGTGGTGCACTGCAACGGCGGCCACCGAGGCCGCATCCAGCGCATCTTCTCCGAACTAGAAATGATCTTGAGGTCTCAGGGGTTGTTCGGGTGGCCGGGCAGTGTCGTGCTGCTGGTGACAGTGCCGGCGGCGGTGTCGGTGAAGGTAGGGATTCCGAGCTGCACGGTGTGGTTGCGATGGGCGGTGATTTGGTCCATCTGGGCGAGCTTGGCATGGGCGCCGGCGAGGCTGACTTTCAGGCCTTCAGCTTCGCCAAGCCAGTGCTGGGTTTCGGCTTCTGCAATGCGGGTGATGAGGTTGTCGCGGATCTGAACCAGACGGGACCGAGCGGCGGGATCGGGACGCAGCAGCGGGCAGCGCAGACAGCTGTGTTCGTGAATGCAGGGGGTGTCGTAGGAGCGGCCGCAGTCACCGATGGAGACTTTGCGTTGCTCGAAGTGGCCGATGAATTCGGCCCATTCGTCGTCGGTTGGGGTGCGGTATTCCTCGCTGGGGCGTAACGCACGGCGGCGAGCGATGAAGGCCCGATGGCTATTGATCACTTCTTCGGGGTAGACGGCCTTGTAGCCCATGGTGGTGTTGATGTCGCGGTGTCCAGCGACGAGCTGGGCGATGTGCGGTGGCATCCCGTGCATGATCGCGTCGGTAAGGAACAGCCTGCGGAAGTCGTGGAAGGTGTAGCGCAGCAGGCGCCCGTCGGTGTCCTTGACACCCAGCGCGGTCAGTGCGTAATCAAGGTAGCTGCGTAGCGTCCTTTCCGACACCGCGCGGTTCTCCAGCCGTCGGCGCCATTGGAACAGCAGCGGCATGGGCGGGTTGTAGACGCGTTCGTTTTTGTCGTAGGAGACCACAAGCGGGACGTGGGGCTGGCCGCCGCGAACCCGAGCGACAATGGTGGAGAGCACATCGGTGAGTTCGGGTGAGATCACCAGCAGCCGTTCGGTGTCGGTCTTGGACGGGGCGATCTGCAGCAGCGGGATGAGCTCACCGGTGGCTGGCAGCCGGTATTGGATCAAGCTGTGATGCGCCAGCTCGGTCAGCTCCTCGATCCGGATGCCGGTGTGGCGTAGCACCTCCACCATCGCCCAGGTCCAAACCCGCGGTGTTCTTCGAAAGTCAGATCGCGGCGTGGGCCGGTGCCGGGATTTTCGGCCCAGACGCGGCCGGTGGTCTCGGTCTTCATCACCGCCCGACGCAGTGTCGTTCCCGCGGCGGTGAACAGCTCGCCGGGTCGGGTGCGTTCGGTCTGCACCCAGCAGGCCAGTGCGGGCAGCACAGGGAGCCGTTCCCGGGTTCTTTGGTCCATGCGGGCCTTGCGTTGGGAGCGGTCCTTTTTGTGTGAGACGTCGCTGGCGCTGACCGGGCAGCGCACCGCCCACGGCCCCCACCGGGCCGGGTCATCGTCGGCCCACTCGGCGATGTCGAGATAGAAAGCACGCACGGCGGTGAGCACACTGCGCCCGTCCAGCCGCGCCGAGGTCTGCTGGACCTGCTCGCCGGCGGGGGTGGTCGTGGTGCGGGTGCGGGTCATCACCCGCTGCTTCCACGCTGCAGCAACATCGCGGGGCAGCTTGAGCGAATCGATGCCGGGGTGGTGAGCCTCCAAGTCGGCCCAGAACAGTTTCCCGAGCAGGTAGGCAAAGCGTTGCAGGGAGGAGAAGTCCACCGATGCCTGGCGTTCGCGCAGGTAGTCGATCAGCACATCGCGCACCGGGCGGCAGGCGATCCGGTAGCGGTCGATCAACTGCTCACAGCTGGGCTGCCCACGCCCGCAGAACATCTCGATCGCGGCGGGGGCGTCCTGGCCCAGAACACCCTGCGCGCGCAGCAGTTGATAAAACAGCGGGCTGTGGGCGTGCGCCTGGGGGAGGTGGCCCGCAGCCCGGCGGTCACTTGGAGCAGTTCGACGCAGTCACCGACCCGCACCTCGGCGACCGAGCCGCCCTTGGCGGCCAGGATGACCGCGACCCGGGTCAGCGCCTGCTGACCGGTCTGCAACCCGACCCGAGCGTGCGTGCACGACTCGGTGAGCGCTGCGAATGCCGCCGCGTCGCGGGTGCGGGCCATCTCGGCGACCAGGCCCCGGCGGGCCGGGGCGAAGCGCAGCAGCCAGCCCAGGCTGGGCCGGATCACATCGGCGCAGATCAGCACCAGCAGCCCGGGACTCAAGTGCGGCAGCTGCTTGCCAGGGGCCGTGCTCGCCCGGAAACGACCAACTGACGCGGCGGTGATCATGTCTCGCCAGTCGAGCTGGTCCTCCGCGCCGCTGGCCTGCCATCGCTGCTGCCAGCTGTCCCCGGGGTGGGTTTGCAACCAGTTCAACAGGCCAACACGCCCAGCCGACGGCTCTGTTGACTGGCCGGGTTGACCAGTGCGAACGGTACCGCCAAGACCCGGGCGACTACCGCGGATCGACTCGCTTGGGTCGCCGGCCATGATGACGGGACCGGGCGGGGCGGGAATGACGCCAGCAGCTGCGCCCCGGTCGGTTTTATCGGCACGGTCGCTGTCGGTCCGGTTGTCTTCGGCGGGGCATCGGCGGCTGGTGTGCTCGTCGGTGGCAGGCTGGTGCTGGCGCTCACGAGCCATCCTCGCCGAACAGGATCTGCAGGCTCTCAGCCCGATATTCCCTCGCCGGCGGCGCAGCTGGCCCACGCTCGCGTTGTCGGGCGTGGAAAGCGAGCACCCCGGCGACCACGTCCTCGGTTACCGGGTTGAGGTAACGCTGTGTCGTGGACAGGTGCGCGTGGCCCATCACCCACTGCATGTCGGTCAGTGGCATCTGAGGGTCTCGGGCCATCCGATACGCCGCGGTATGGCGAAGATCGTGCAGCGACCAGTTCGACCCCAACGCGGCGTTGGCGCGGTTAAACATCGCCCTGGCCGCGTCGTAGCTCAGCGGCCGCAACGGGCGCCGCAGTGTCCACCACAATGGCTCGTCCCGCCCGGAGGGCACCAAACCGGCCAGCTGTGCCTGATACAGCCGAAGCCATACGAACGCATCCGGCGAGGCCGGCAACGGCTGCAACGCCCGGGTGCCCTTCCGGATCACCGTGATCAGCTGCTGTCCCGGGTCGACATCGGCGGCGGTGGCACCCAACAGCTCCGACGCCCGCGCCCTGGTCGAGACCCACACGGCGACCAGTGCTCGGTCACGGTGTGAACCAAGCTGCGCGAATAACGCGTCGAACCGCTTGTCCGGGATGCACCGTGGTGCCCGGGTCACGACCCTGGGTCGGTACCGGCCACTGCGCTGCCCGGTGAACGGCTCCATCGGATTGTGATGCCCATGCCCACGTCCAGCCCGGCGCTGTCGAGATAACGGAAACGGGTTGACCATTGGTCCCGTTCCCTCCTCCAGGTGGAAATCGTAGAAGCCGCGCAGCACGCTCTCGCAGTGGGCGATTGTCGCCACCTCGTACCGATCTCCGCGTGAGGGCTTGCCGGTCACCGCGTTCACCCTCGCGGCAGCCGGCTCTTTGCTCGATTCCAGAGCATTACCGGCTGAACACCGCCAATGCGGCCGCGTCGGTTTGCGCGTGAGCTGCAGCCAGCGACAAAAGTCACGCACCTCGACCCGAGTCGCCTGATCCCAGGCCACCCCCACTGCCCACAGACCCGTTGACTGCACCAAGTCCTACTGGTGATCAGATGACGCTGATCGCGATCAAGGAGTTGGTGTGGTCGAGGATGTGCGTCGTGCCCTGCTGGAGGGGCATTGCTCGATTCCGGTGGTCGGGTCCGTGGTCACCGGGCGAGGAGGGGATCTGCCGTTCGTCGTGGTGGATGGCGACGGTCAGGTAGTCGAGCCGGTCAGCGCCTACTTGCGGGATCTCATGCTGGGAGATGCCAGCCCGCTGACCTGCCGAAGCTATGCGTTTGACCTGTTGCGCTGGCATCGGCTGTTGTGGATGTTGGAGATCCCGTGGGAGAAGGCGACAGAGGCAGAGGTCGCGGTGCTGGTGGGCTGGCTGCGGCAGGCGCGCAATCCGCAGCGCCGCCGTCGGCTTCCTCATTCGCCTCCACCGGGGTCGGTGAATCTCAAGACCGGTAAGCCCTCGCTGCGGGCAGGTTATGCGCCCAGCACGATCAACCACGCGCTCACCGTGATCGGCGGCTATTACTGCTTTCATGCCCGCTTCGGGGCTGGCCCGGTGCTCAACCCCGTTCCGGTGTCGGCTGAACGCAGGCGGGCGCTGGCGCATCGGTCCCCTCTGGAGCCGGTGCTGGCGTTTCGTCGGGCCAGGCTGCGGCAGAAGGTTCCGACGCAGGCACCGCGCGCGATACCCGACCATCGATGGGATGAACTGATCATGGAGCTGGGCTGCGACCGCGACCGTGCTTTGCTGGAGTTCTACGTGTCCTCCGGGGCCAGGGCCAGCGAGCTGCTTGGGATCGGCTTGGAGGACATCGACTGGGCCGGCCAGCTTGTCTACGTCATTAGCAAGGGCACCCGGGCACGGCAAGCCGTGCCGGCGTCCCCGGACGCCTTCCGCTATCTCGGCAGCTACCTGGCCGCCGATGGGCTTCCAGCGCCGGGGCAGCCGGTCTGGCGCACCCGACGCGGGGAGCAGAAGCCGCTGACCTACTGGGCGATGCGCCGCATCCTGCAGCGGGCCAACGACAAGCTGGGCACCAACTGGACTTTGCACGATGCACGGCACACGGCGGCCACCAGGATGGCTAGTGACGAGAGGCTCACGCTCGCCGAGGTGCAGACGATCTTGCGTCATGCGCACCTGGACACCACCGGCCGGTATCTGACCGCGCGGGTGGAGGACATGCACGACAAGCTCACCGAGCACTACAACCGGCCCCGCCCGCAGCGGCACTACGCCGCCGGCTACGACCCCGAGGACATCAAGGCGGTGTTTGGTGCCTGACCTCGGTGGCGCAACCCGCCAGAGCAACAAGGGCATCAGCCGCTTCATCAGCGTGGATGCCGCCCCCGCACCCCCTCCAGCCCTGCCGCCGCGCCCTCAAGGCGATCTGACCCGTGCCTGCATCGAGGACATCACGCAGGCCGTGTGCGCGACCTGGCCAACGAAGTCGGCGGATAACCGCTGGCGTCGAAGCCGCGGCACCCGCGATCTCCTGCGTCATCTGGGTAAGTTCCCAGGTGAGAGTTGGCAGGACCGGTGGGAAGCCAGCGGGTTCAACGAGCCCGGGCGTCCTGTCTCTGTTCTGCGATTGGCACCCCGGGACAGAAGCCAGATCGGGACCGGCGCCGCGTGCCTGTTCTGCTTGCGCGTTATCCAGCCGTCGCTGGAAGCGTTCCGCTCGAACACCTTCCTCTACTACGGGAAGCGGTTCCTCACCGCCCAGAATGACCCGCTGCTGGAGAAGTTCTGGGCGCAGGTACAGAACACACTGGTGAACCCGATCCACCATGCCACCGCGTTGTTCGACGTCGCGGTCGCCCTGACCACTCAGGGCATCGCACTTGCCGATCTGACCCCCGCGGCCCTCCTGTACTACGCTTGGGAGTGCCGCCGCCGGGGGCTGGTGCTCGGGGCGCGCGGCGCTGGCAGCCGGTTTCCGGGGCAGCTGGCCTGGCAGGCGCTGCACGCGATGGGGCACTTCCCGCCGCAGGGCCCGGCGACACTGAAGGCAGCGTTGCTAACCGGCCGGTTGACCGTCGAGGAAATGGTCGACCGCTACCCGATCCGCCACGCCGGTATCCGGCAACTGCTGATCTCCTACCTTCAGCGCCGCCAACCCGAACTGGACTACTCGACGCTGGACAATCTATCCCGACATCTGGCCAGCCACTTCTGGTCACGATCGAAAGACTCGCCCCCGACCAGGCGGATCTGCGCATCGACCGCGAGCTCTACCTACGATGGCGCGACCAGATCGCGGTCCGGGCCGACGGCAAGGGCCGCCGCGAGTTTGAGCCGATCCTGCGAGCCATCCGGGCCTTCTACGCCGACCTGCAAGCCTGGGCCACCGCAGAACCCGAGCAATGGGCAGTCTGGGTGGCACCCTGCCCAGCATCCGACGCGGACGTTCGCGGGTTCGGGATCCGCAAACGGCGCGTCAAGGAGCGCATGGATGACCGCACCCGCCAACGTCAACCTCTGCTAAACACACTGGTGGAACATATGGAGGCTCGATACGAGCATCTCCGCGGGCTGCTGGAGCGCGCCGCCACCGCGAGCAACGGGGAGACTATTACCCTCGACGGCCGCACCTATCAGCGTTTGTGGAGCCGGGTCGATGAACGACGGATCAGGCTCGGCGGAACGGTGAATGTGCGTGTCTTCGACCAAGCATCCAGAAAGCCCATCAATGTTACAGCTTCCGAAGACGCCACGTTTTTCGAGTGGGCAACCGTGGAAGTACTTCGTCACGCGGGCGTCCGAATCGAGGAGGCGCTTGAGCTTACCCACCTTAGCATCCGGCAATACCAGCGACCCAATGGTGAGATCATCGCGCTGCTCGTGATCGCCCCCTCTAAAAGCGACCGGGAGCGAGTCATCCCTATGTCGGCCGAGCTGTTCAGTGTGATCGCCGCGATCATCCGGCGTCACACCCAAGACGGCCAGACGATCCCGCTGCTGTCGCGTTACGACCCCCACGAGCGCCAAGCCAGCTCGGCGATGCCGTTCCTCTTCCAACGCAAGATCGGCACCAGACAGGAAGCCATCTCGCCGGCAACCGTGGTGAACATGCTCCGACGCCGCTGCGAGGAGCTCGCCGAGCGCCATCCAGGCTTCCGCACTGCCTGTTTCACCCCACACGATTTCCGGAGATTATTCGCGACGGAGCTTGTGAACAATGGGCTGCCGATTCATATCGGCGCGGCCCTACTCGGCCATTTGAACCTCCAAACCACGCGAGGCTACGTCGCGGTGTTCAACGAAGACGTCATCCGGCACTACCAGGAATTTCTCAGTCGGCGCCGCGGCACTCGCCCTGACGATGAGTATCGAGATGCTACTGAGCAAGAGTGGCGGGAGTTCGAGGAACACTTCGATAAACGTAAGGCCGAGTTGGGTGGCTGCGCTCGTCCATACGGAACCCCTTGCCAGCATGAGCACGCTTGTTTACGCTGCGCAATGCTGGCAATAAATCCAAAAATGCTACCGCGCCTCGACGAAATCGAGGCTAGCCTGCTGGCCCGCCGCGCCCAAGCCGAGCAGGAGGCCTGGCTCGGTGAGGTCGAAGGCCTCGACCTCACACTCCAGTTCCTCCGCGCCAAGCGGCAGGAAACCAAGCGGCTGGCCCGGATCGCGCCTGTTGACCTGGGCATGCCCGCATGCCGCTGACACCTCCTCATCTTGACAAGTGCAGAGAAGGAACCGAAACCAGCGCAGCAGATCCACCCCATACGAACGCTGCGTCGTCGCTGGCCGACCGCACGCCGCCAACTCGGCGAAGAACGCCGCCACGGGCTCGACCACCGCGCCGTCGCCGTCCACGAGGCGGTACTGCAAAAACAGATCTCCCGTCGCCTCAAGCGACCCCAGCAGCGGCACAACCAGCCCGGACAGCTCCCGCGGTGCATCCCCATCGTCGATCACGGCGCGGGAACCTAGCCAGCCCAGCCGAACCACGCACATCCCACCCGCAAGCCTGGTCGCGTAGTTCGGTCAACAGGTCGGTCTTGCGAGCATGACCGGAATCGAGCAGCCGAGCCCGAGCGGCCAGCTGAGCCGGCACATCCACGACCTGCTCACCCGCGGTCGCCAACCCCTGAGCCACACCCCGTCCCAGGCCCTTAGCCCCCTCCACCGCCCAGCGACGCTGGGCCAGCGCTGCGCCCATTGCTGCAACTGACACACCGTCGTTGCCGTCACCACCACCTTGATCGTGGCCACCGATTCTGCCGTGGAGTCCACTGCCACCGCGGTCAGCGAGCTCTTGTGCGGATCGATCCCGATTGTGATCATGCAAGGCCTTCCGTCGCGAGATGGATTAATCCCGCGACGGGCACCCTGACTTCAGGTCGATCCATGCCTCTGTTGAGCCACGTCACGGGCAGGCGACGGCCAGCAGCACGCTATGGAAGAGCCAGCCAAGCAAGCGGCAAGAAGCATCCGAGCCAACCAGCCATCGCCCTCGGCACGCTATGGGCTGCAGACCCAGCGGCCTGATCCACATCCAACAAGTCAGGGGCATCAGTGCCCCTTGCGGTGTGTCGCTGAACGTGACTTGGGTAGCCGGTGTTGGCTTGTAGACATGCTTTTGCGGGGTGTCACGGCGCAGGGATTCGGGCAACTCGGTGGTGCGTGACCCACAGCTAGCCCACTACGAGCGACACTCAGTGATCGGAATCCCGACCGCGCACGTGACTCACCCATTTCGGGTGCGCCGCCTCCCGCTGACAGCCCATCCGCGCGTGTAGTAACACGACGCGACACCAGCTTCAGCAGTATTCCCGCTGGTCAACGTCCCGATTTGGCCTTTCGTGTGCCCATCATCTGCGGAAGTCCGTGCAGTGGGACTAATCTTCAACCTCCTCGGCCTGTCGGGGCAGCGTGTAGCAAGAAGATTCCTGATGGTGAAGCCGGCTTACGGGATGGTCTAAGCGGTGAGGGTGCAGCGTGATGCTCGTTTTGGCCTGTTCGTGTTAATTGGTGGCTGGCCTGGCTCGGGCAAGAGCACCCTTGCACGAGCTCTTGCTGCCGAACTTCGCCTGCCCCTGCTCGCCAAGGATGAGATCAAAGAAACCCTTGCCGACGAGCTGGGCCAGCCCAGCACAGTGGCGGAGTCCCAGCGTCTGGGCCGGGTCGCCGTGCTGGTCATGCTGCGGGTTGCACAACAGTGCCCGTCTGCGGTCATGGATAGCACCTGGTTTGCCTACACCAGGCCACTGGTGACCAAGCTGCCAGGCCGCCTAGTGGAAATTCAGTGCCTGGTCCCTCGGGAGCTGGCTCGTTCCCGCTACTACACCAGGGCAGATGTACGACACGTTGGTCACTTCGACCGTGCCCGTAGCGAAGACGAGCTCTGGGGCAATCCCCCACAACCCCTGGGTGTTGGCGCAACGATCGAGGTCGATACCAGTGGAGCGGTAGATCTCCCGCTGCTAGCCACGAGGGTGCTTCACGCCGCGAACCTCAGCATCGTGGAGATCGATCCTGGAAGTACGGTAGATACCGCTCCGTAGACCGATCGATTGGCCGGACCGCACCGTGAGCGTGCTGTGCAACAGTAACGTACTTTGTGCCGAATATGCGGATGATCTTCAACGGACACGCTGACATGCCTTTCAGGGGCACTGTTGCATCGGCGATCATCGCAAGCGGCAGGCTGGTTTGATGCGTCGTCGCCCTCCCCAGTGTCCGCACCGAGATCGAGCAGCTTGGTAACGTCGAGCAAAAGTGGCCATCCAATCCCAACAAATAACAGCGCTCTGACCCGAATCCGCGAGTATTTGGGAGACACGCGCTGTGAGGTGACGATAGGTGTCCTTTGACTTGGGATGATGGTGGTTTCCACGACACAATCATCCGGGTTGAGAGGACACCTATCGGGTGGACAGGGTACGTGGTATCCGCCGGCTGCGGCGGCGGGTGGGGATCGGCGCGCAGGATGCGTCGCTGACGCCGGTGTCGGGAATGGTGGCGGTGGCTGAGTTGGTCGACCGCCTGAATATGATCAAGTTGTTGGATGCGGTGATTGGGCCGCGCGGGTGCACGGGTGGGCAGTTGCTGGTCGGGATGGCGGCTGCGCAGCTGGCGGGGGAGGACTTCCTAGTTGGGCTGGATCGCCAACGGGCCGATGTCGCTGGCCAGGTGCTCGCGCCGGTGCCGGGGTTGAGCTCGACCAGCGCAGCTGGGGTGGCCCGCAGGTTCACCGACGGGCAGTGGCGCGCGGTGGAGACTGGGATCGGTGACATTCACACCGCGATGCTGGCCGCGCTGGGCCCGGCGCGGGCGGCGGCGCTGTGCGAGACGGTGACCATCGATGTGGACACCACCGATGTGGAGGTCTACGGGCGCAAGAAGCGGGGGGTGGCGTTTAACCATCAGGGGCAACGCTGCGGGCGCCCGCACGTGGCGAGTTAGGCCAAGACCGCGACGGTGCTGGCCGCGGAGTTGATGGCCGGTAACGAGGACCCTCGCGGCCACGCTGTCGACCTGCTGGGTCGACCTGCTGGGTCGACCTGCTGGCGGCGCTGCCGGCCGCGGCCCGGGCGGGGCGGGTGCGGCTGCGCGCCGATGCCGGCTACTTCGCCGGCCAGTTGGCCCGCGCTGCCCTGTTCGCC
>JALZHU010000439.1 GCA_030860695.1 Actinomycetota bacterium | reverse complement strand
CATCAAGACGTCCTTTCCGCGACCGGAGACGACAAAACGGCCGCAAGCGGCATCTTCTACCCAGCAAAGATCAACACTCACGAACGTGATCAGCGCGTCGCAGAATTAAGCAACAGAGTCCCACAGGCGGAGAAGAGGGCAGCGACTCCTCCGGTCGTCACATCCCTTCACTGCGCCGACATCGGCTCCACTTTCATACCCACCCTCCTACGTCGCTGACACGACAACCACGCGGCTTGGCCGTGTGCCCTAGCTGCCAGGGAACACGGCCCCAGAGTCTCGCCGCCTACGCCTATGCGGGTTGACGACCGCTGACCAGGCCACTACCGAATATCAGGGTCGCCACACCGACCACGAGGTGCAGGAGGTTGGCGACGTTAAGCCCGGCGGGGATACCCAGCAAACCCATGTAGCCCAAAAAGCCCAAGACGGCGACTAACACTAGTGCGCCAGCGAGCGCGATGTTCAATCCCTGGTTGCCGGCCGGGGTAAGCGTGAACGCCCCCAGCCACCAAAGCAGCCCAAAGAGGATATACACGAGGTTGTGGAAGCCGTTCGTGTGCACGAGCCCGAGAATCTTATGGTCGGTCATTTCGGTGAAGTTGGTGAAGCCGGTCTGGAGGAACCCGATAATCCCAAGGACGATCACGACGAGACCGACGATCATAGAATACATCTGATCGACTGTCCTGGGCCCCGGCCTGCTCTCGTACTTGATCCCAAACTTAGCTTCCGGGCTTAGATCCGCCATTGTTGTCCCCTTCCGCTTGACACTGATGGGTGTGGGACTATCGGGCAGCGCCCTCAACACCGCCGAGACACACGCCGTCGTCCGCAACCCGCCATAGTGTATACCTTACATAGCCAGTCTAGTGTCGTGACGCGTGTCTGACTTTAGTGTTCCGCGGGACAGTGGGACAATGGTGCATGCCGAATCGGGTGCGCGTGTGAAGGTTTCGGAGTCTGACCGGGCCGTGTTGGAAAAGCGTGTTCGAGACCGCGGCGCATCGGCTCGGGACGTGCAGCGGGCCAGGATCGTGCTGCTGTCGGCCCAAGGGCTGACCGGACCGCAGATCGCCGATCGGGTGGGGTGCACGGAGCCCACCGTGGTGCTGTGGCGAGGGCGGTTCGCTGCGGAAGGTCTGGCTGTTTGGATGACCGGCCGCGCAAGCCGCCGCCGCGTACGACGGTCACCGAGGCGGTCCGGGATGAGATCTTGACCGTGATGCTGACCCGGCCGCCGGAGCAGCTGGGTATTACCCATTGGTCTTCCCGGCTGCTGGCAGACTGGCTGCGCCGCTCGGGTACCGCGGTGTCGCATGACTCGATCAGCCGGTTGTGGCGCCAGTTCGGGATCCAGCCCTGGCGGTGCGAGACATTCAAGTTCTCCACCGACCCTGAGCTGGAAGCCAAGGTCCGCGACGTGGTGGGCCTGTACCTCAACCCACCGGAGAACGCGATCGTGCTGTCGCTGGATGAGAAGTCACAGGTTCAAGCCCTGGACTGGACCGCGCCGATGCTGCCGATGCGCCCGGGCCTGCCCGAGCGGCAGACCTATGACTACCACCGGCACGGCACCACCACCCTGTTCGCGGCGCTGGAGGTCGCCACCGGCAAGGTCACCGACGCCTGCTATCCCAGGCATCGCCACCAGGAGTTCCTCCGCTTCCTCAAACAGGTCGCCAAGGCCTATCCTCGCCAGCGGCTGCACTTCGTCTGTGAAACTACGCCACCCACAAACACCCCAAGGTCAAAGCCTGGCTGGCGCGCAACCCGCGGATCACCCTGCACTTCACCCCGACCAGCGGGTCCTGGTTGAACATGGTCGAGATGTTCTTCGGGATCATCACTCGCCAGGCCATCCGCCGCGGCAGCTTCACCAGCGTCAAAGACCTCATCGCCACGGTCCGTCGCTTCATCGACGGCTGGAACGACCGCTGCCACCCCTTCACCTGGACCAAAGACGCCGACACCATCCTCGCCAAAGCGAACGATCACCCAAGACTAAAGACAGCCCCCTTACGTGACACTAGCTTGACATAGCCCCGCACCTTCAGGGATGAAAACTGGATCTGGATCTGGCCCACTTTGCGTGATCGAGTTGGCCCTTTGTCACGCGGCGAGCAGGATGCACTTGCGGAGCAGGTCGAAGTTGGCACGGCCGTACATCTGTCTCTTGATCATTTTGATGCGGTAGACATTGCCTTCGACGGTTCTTGAGTTGTGGGCAAGTGTTAGTCCGTTGCGGACTGCCAGGTAGTCGCGCTTGAGTCCGGTGACGAAGCGGTGCAGGTGCGGCGGCACTGTTGCTTCGACGGGTCACAAGGTCAGGAAGGCTGGGTGGAGTGTTTCCGATTTTATTGACACCGGTTTAGGCTGCCAGATCGGTTAGTTGTCTATATCCTAGCTCGTATTCGTGGGGTGTCAAGTAGTTGAGGGTGGAGTGTCGTCGTCGGCGGTTGTAGTAGCCTTCGATCCACAGGAATGTGTGGTGCTTGACGTCAGCGAGGTCGTTCCAGGGTCGGGTGTGGATGAGCTCCTTTTTGTAGGTCGCGAAGAACGATTCGGTGACGGTGTTGTCGAAGCAGGTGGCACGACGGCCCATGGAGCGGCGCACGCCGTTGAGGGCGCAGAAGTCGTCGAATTCTTTGGAGGTGTACTGGCAGCCGCGGTCACTGTGGAAAATGACTCCAGGTGGGGGTTTTCGGGTGACGAGTGCGGCGGCGAGGGCCTCGATGATCAGACTGGTCTGCATATGGTCGGCTACAGTGTATCCGACTACTTTACGGGAATGCAAGTCGATCACGGTGGCGGTATAGACCCATCCGTCGACGGTCTTGATATAAGTGATATCGCCGCACCAGTGAGTATCGGATTGCTGTCTACAAGATCGGAAACGGTCTAGGGCTGATGCGTCGTCATCCCGCCCAAGTGCCGGTGCCGAAGTCCGGTTTCGCTGGTTTCCGGTTCCCACCGGAAGTGATCACCTTGGCGGTGCGCTGGTACCTCCGGTATGGCCTGATGCCCCTATGGATGTCAAGCCGCTGAGGCCTGTTGCGTAGTGCGTTCAGGTCTGGGC
>JALZHU010000187.1 GCA_030860695.1 Actinomycetota bacterium | reverse complement strand
TATCGACCTCTCCTGTCACGGTGACCACGCGCGCGTCAGAACCATGCTCGGCAACCTGCAGTCCGATGATGTCGGCAGGGAAGTCGCTGTCCACCCTGTCACGATATAGCGCACGCCTCAGCAGGCCCGATGTGGGTGGCTCGGATCCCGATTGGTGCGACGGTTAGCCTCGCCGTGGTGGCCCCAGCGCTCCAGCAGGTCCACGCCATAGGACCGGACCATTGCGCGCAGCACCTGGTCGCAAACATCAAAGAAAGCAACATATCCACTTTACCGATAAGCTGTTCGACTCGTGCCGGATCCTGTCAAAAGCTCACCTGAATTTTCTCTCTGCGATCATGGACCGGCTGTCGGTCAGCACCGTACAGTGGGCGCAGTCAGGAGTACCGCGACGTGAGCTGCCGACCGCTGCCCCGCCCAGGACCCCCGACGATGTTGGCCAATGGACACAATCTTGGGGCACAAGGCCAGACACACGTCACCCGGATGGCAGGCCTAGGCGTCCGCCGATCGGGGTACCGAACACTATGCGCGGTTCAAGGCGAACCTCGCCGGGTCGACTATGCCGGCATCGATGACGGGTGGATCAGATGGCGCGTGGGTTAGATGGCACGGATGACGGCGTGAGGCATTGCTGGGGCCAAAAGGGTGACAAAACCGCTTCCCTCCTACTCGACACCCACTTCCGGGGTCGCACTCTAGTGGTACGACCCGCTGGCGAGCTGACTTGCAGGACCTACGAGCGGTTGCGGGATGGGCTGATCAAGTGCACCGCCGAGGAACCTGCGGCGATTGTGGTGGACCTAGCCAGCTTGCGCGCGGCCATTGCGTCGTTACTGACAGTGTTTGCTACCGTGCATGACCGCATCAGGGACTGGCCCGGAGTGCCACTCGTACTGGCCGCGGCGCGGCGACCGCTACGCACCTTGCTCGACGCCTGCGCCGTACCACGGTTCGTCCCGACGTACCACACCGTCAGCGAGGCACTCGAGAGTCTCGGCGCTGCACCCGGCCGTCGACGGCGCGAGGTGGAACTGCCCTGCGACCCGGCTAGCGCGCGGACAGCCAGGCAGCTGACCGAGGAGACCTGCCATGAATGGGGAATCCCGGGAATGGCCGCTGACGCCGTGGTCATTGCCTCGGAGCTGACCGACAACATGGTGTACCACGCGCGTTCGGACGGCCGGCTGCGCCTGGACCTGCGCGGCAACATGCTTACCGTCGCGGTGGCCGATGCGGACCCCCATCCCCCCCGGCTGCGCGTACCCGGCCTCGGCGCTGACGGGGGTCGCGGCCTGGTACTCGTCAACAAGCTGAGCCGAACCTGGGGAACTGCATCACAGGGCAACGGCAAGGTGGTCTGGGCAGTGCTCACCGTTCCCTCCCGGACGCGAACCCGCGCCCATCCCGGCTACGCGTGGCCAGCCACCGCGCCGTCGGCGGCCGCCGCCCGGTACTCGCCAACAAGCTGAGCCGGATCCCCATGAAGAGCTCCTTCGTGGATTAGTCACCCGGCCATGTTCCGGTAATCTTGCGGAACCCGGTTGCTCCGCCCCGATCAATCGCCGCTTTGACCAGTCCGAACACGGCACCCTGCACGCTGGCGGCAAGCAGAACTTCGCGCCAACTGTGGTCTTGATCTGTGGCCTTCGGCGCGTCCTTGTGCCCGGTAAGTAGCGTCCAGACGCGGGTGAAAGCCGCAGCCGCGACAACCCCGCCAGCGACGCTGACCAGCAGGCCGAAGGGCTTGTACACCAGCTTCGCCATGGCCATCACCTACTCCTGCGGCGTAGACGTCGCAGCACCACGAACACACCCAACACGACCGCAGCGGTGGTCACCGGCCGTTGCCGCGCCGTGTCCAGCAGCTGTGCGATACGCCGCGCCAGTGGCGGAGGGAGCTTTGCCAATGTCTGGTTGGTCAGGCTGGTCGCCTGCAGCGTCGCCTCGTCGGCCTTGTCCTGCAACGTTTCACTGCCCTCATGCAAGCGCTGCTTGACCTGGTCAATCTTGGCATGCGCTGTTTCTTTGGCGCCATGCACCTTGTTCTTGACGCGTGCGGGCACCTGCACTTTGTGCGCTAGCGTTTCCACAGTGTGGGCGAGTTGTTCACGAGTGTGGGCAATGTCCTGGCGAATCTCCGCGGGGGTTTTATCGGTTTTGTCTGAAGTCTCCGCGGGGGTTTTGTCTGATGGTGTCTTTGCCGGCTGAGCAGCATGCACCGACGTGACCGGGTCCAGGCTGGCGAGCTTAGGGGACGAGATAGTCAACGGTCCTTCCCTTCCTGATGATCTCTTGTTGCTTTCCACACTGACCCCCGGAGTCCTCCGGCGCGGGTGGCAGCGTGCAACGGCGCGAGATCAGCTCCTGGCCCTGGTGGCCGGCTGGCCACCGTCGCGGCACTCGGGGCGTCGGTGGGTGCGGCGGTGCTGTCGAGGGTGACCGACCCGTGGTGAGTCAACCCCGGGGGCCGGGACATCGGCATTTATTCGCTCGCCACGGAGCTGATCATAGATTGGCGTCTGGCTCATGACGCGACACCGTAGACGTGGGTTTGCGGAGACGGCATGCACATGGTGTGTACAGATGGGAAACCCCTGTGGATGGTGCGGGCGAAGGGAGTCAGGCCTGGGACCCGCCCGACCACGGTGCCTCGCTCGGCGGTACTGTTATGTCACAGCGCGTGGTCGGGCTAGGCCCCTCAAAGGCCTATGGCTACTTTTAGGTGACGCAGCGCTGGCACACCCCCTCGAGGCAGCGCCCGCACGACCGCCCGCCGCTGACCGGCGGTCATGCCTCCGACGACGCCGTACTGCTCGCCGGCCGAAAACTCCAAGGCCTCAGCGCGGCACGCCGCCACCACTGGGCAGGCCGCGCACACGGCCAAAGCCCGCCGCTCCCAGACATATACCGGCCCGCCCTCAGGGCTGTCAGCCGGCCCGAAGAACATCTCCGGATCCACACCCCAACATGCTGGCTCATGCCTAGCAACTTGCCGTGGAAAGGCCAGTCGATCGACGCCGATCACGACTTACCACCGCCTATGTTGGCGCCGGCAGTCCCTAACTCCGCGCTCCTGCTTCCACGACGTGGATAGGCGATGTGCTGGGGCGTACGGCGGTAAGTGTAGCTGAGCCACTCGCCGAGCTTGGCTGCGTCGGCTGTCATGGTCTGACCGGCCATAAGAAACCTCCCGGTGGTGAACTGACCGACAACCAGAAAAAGGTAAACAGGCTCATTCTGAGCAGAACCTTTTGCGTTTCCTCCTCCGTCTTAGCAGCACCCCGGATTGGGTGCCGCATCTGCGTTGAACAGCCCGGTGCCCGCTGGCGCAACCAGGCCGTGGTTGCATTGAGTTACCCGGCCTGACTGTCAGTAAACCCCGCATCGAAGATTCGTGGCTTCGGGGCGGCGGGGCTCGCAGACCAGCGTCAGGTCCACCGCAAAGGAGCCGGCCACATTGCCGGCACGACCCCGCCTGTGGGTATGGTCGGCGCCGGTCGACACCATCCACCAGCTCCAGCCACCCGACACCGTCACCGTCTTCCGGATGCCAAGTGGCAAGAGCAACGGACTCGGGCTCGACACGCAGGGGCGGCTCATCGCGAGCGAGCACGACAACCGGCGGGTGTCACGCACGCCGCGATGGAGATCATCGGAGATAAGTGGAACTCTGTCACCAGCCCTGCCCGGACTGCCTACTACCAGCAAATTCTTGCGTCCAGCTGCTTTCGTTGGTTCCATGAAGGGACGTGAGCAATGGAGGTCACGAATGCAGCTCCGGACGGTCGACGCGAGGTCCTACAGTCGATGGTGATGACGGAAGACGCCCGCTGGCTTGCCGATCACTTGCGGAAACTGGTGGCTAGCCGCCCCGCGGCTTGGGCCGGCAGCGATATGACCCTGCCCCAGCTAATCGCGCTGCACTTCATCAGCGCGAAGGCTCCCATCACGCTGATCGCGCTATCTGAGGCCTTGGGCACCCGACCGCCGGCTACCAGCGCGATGGTTGATCGGCTTGCCCAGGCCGGGCTGGTCCGCCGCACACCAGACCCCGACGACCTTCGACGCGTTCTGCTGGCCGTGACGGGTAAAGCGGCACAGATGATCGGTAAGATCGATCTGAACACTGCGCGACAGTTGCAGGCAGTGCTGAACAGCATGGGCTCGGCAGCCCAGCGCTGCCTCACCGAGGTCCTCAAGGACACTGCGCGGCGCCTCGCCCGCTAGCCAGCCGCACCCCCGAGCCGATGCGGCACCATCGGAGGGATGAACGCAGCGCCGCATTCCGCGACCGTCCCTGACACCTTGTTTGATGACCCGGATGCGGAGGCCCGCTGGCGGGCGCGGTTCACCGCACCCCGGGTCAGCCTGCCGCAGTGGGCCCGAGACGCCCCAGACCGCTGCCTGTACACCTCCAACGCATCGGGCACGTGGGAGGTCTACGCCTGGGACCGCGCCACCGAGACGCACCGGCAAGTTACCGATCGGCCCCGCGGCACCCACACCGCCACGGTTTCGCCAGATGGGGAGCAGGTGTGGTGGTTCGCCGACACCGATGGCGACGAGTTCGGCAGCTGGGTGACCGAGCCGTTCGCCGGGCGACCCGCTGACGAGCAACCCCAGCCGGCCGTGCCGGGCACTGGGCCTGGCTACCCGGCCGGGCTGGACCTCGGCCGGGGCACCGCGGCGGTCGGTGCTTCCACCGACGAGGGCACCACGGTGTGGATCTCTCGGGATGGCACCGCCCAGGTCGTTTACCGCAGTGAGCACGACGCCGGGGTGGGGGCACTGTCTCGGGACGAGCGGCTGCTCGCGATCATGCACTCCGAGCACGGTGACTGCCGCCATCCTGCGATCCGCGTGCTCAGCATCGGCCCGGACACCACTGGCGAAGCGGTCGCCGAGAAGTGGGACGGTCCGGGCAAGGGCTTGCAGGTGCTCGGCTTCGCCCCTCTCGACGGCGACCCCAGACTGCTGCTCACCCACGAGCGGCGCGGTAGGCAGGAGCTGCTGATCTGGGACGTTGTGGAGGACGCCGAGGCCGAGATCGCGCTAGAGCTGCCCGGCGAGGTGGCCGCCGACTGGTATCCCGACGGTACCGCGCTGCTCGTCCTGCAGCACTACGCGGCCCGCTCCGCGCTGCACCGCTACCAGCTGGCCACCGGCGAACTGACCACATTGGACATTCCCCGCGGCACGGTCGGGGGTGCGGCGGTCCGGCCGGACGGCACCGTCGAATACGGCTGGTCCTGCGCCGCCCAGCCGCCCGCTATCCGCGCGCTGCACCCGGACGGCACCGACCGTACGCTGCTGCGACCCCAGGGCGAGCCGGCGCCCGGTTCGCAACCCCTTGCCGACCAATTCGTGCCCACCCCGCACGGAGCCGTGCACGCCCTGGTGGCCAGGCCGGCTGGGGCCGCCGAAGGCCCGCTACCTACCGTGTTCCTGCTACACGGCGGGCCGCATGAGACCGACGAGGACTGCTTCTCCACAAGTCGAGCGCTCTGGCTGGATGCGGGCTTCGCCATCGTGCACGTCAACTATCGTGGATCAATCGGCTACGGCTCGGCCTGGCGGGACGCGATCGAGGGTCGGCCAGGGTTGACCGAACTAGAGGACGTCGCGGCCGTGTACGACTGGGCGGTGTCCTGCGGGTTCACCGACCCGGCCGCGTGCGTGGTGGATGGCTGGTCATGGGGCGGCTATCTGACGTTGCTTGCCCTGGGGACCCAGCCGCAGCGCTGGGTGGCTGGGGTGGCCGGGATGCCGATAGCCGATTTCGTGACCGCCTTCGCTGATGAGGCGGAGCCGGTGCGGGCTTTTGACCGCGCGCTGTTCGGTGGATCACCCGAGGAGTTGCCCGAACGCTGGCGGAAGTCGTCGCCGATCAGCTACGCGACCGATGTGCGCGCCCCGGTGCTGCTACTGGCTGGGGCGAACGATCCACGCTGCCCGATCCGACAGATCGACAACTATCTCGCCCGGCTCGCCGAGCTGGGTAAGCCCTACCGGTGCTACCGCTACGACGCGGGGCACGGGTCGCTGGTAGTGGCCGAGCAACTGCGGCTCGCCGCCGCGGAGGTGGCCTTTGTCCGCGAAGTGCTCAGTTCCCACCCGATTGCCGGCCCAGCCGGCGGAATCTGATTGCCGGCCCAGCCGGCGGAATCTGATTGCCGGCCCAGCCGGCGGTGGCACGCTTTCCGTGGTCTCATTGCTAGTCAGTGGACTTTACGCTGGTCAACGCGGCGGTAATGCCTGCAGCCGAAGCTGTACCAGGAGGTGGTCACCGTGACCCTGTGGCGGCTCCACGTCGACGTGGCCGATCAGCCCGGACAACTGGGCTCGCTCGCCGCGGCAATCGGTGGCTGCGGGGCCAACATCGTCTCCCTGCACGTGGTCGGCGAACCGGCCCATGACGGTTCAGTGACAGACGAGCTGCTAGTCAGGGTGCCCCCGCAGCTGCCGGTGCCGGCGCTGGTGGAGGCCGTCGAGGCCGCCGAATTCCGCGTCACGGTAATGGTGCAGGCCGACGCGCAGGCGCTGGCCGATCCGGTGAGCACCGCGCTAGCGCTGGCGCACTGCGTCGTGGTCGACCCGGGCAGCGCCGTGCGAGCGGTGGCCGCCCTGCTGCGCGCTGAGCTGGCCGGGGACGGTGCGCCGGCGGCCGCACATCAGGTCGAGGTTGGTACTGGAGCGACGCGGGTACAACTGCGCCGCGGCTGGCCGTTCACCGCCACCGAGCTCTCCCGGGCCGCGGCGTTGCTTGAGCTCGCCGGGACATCCGATGGGCGCCGGCTTCCACCACCGCGGGCCAGCGTGCAGCTGACCGACGGGTCCGAGGTGGTGCTGCGGGCCGCGACGGCCGCGGACGCGCCGCTGGTCGCCGCGCTACACGCGCGGTGCTCACCGCAGACGCGGTCGCTGCGTTCACTGTCCACAAGACCGGTGTTGCCGGCGTCCGTGCTGCAGCAGCTGGTCGGTGCCGACGGCTCCACCAGCGTGCTCGCGGTGACTCCCGATGGTGGTGCCGCGGTTGGGTTGGCGAATCTCGTCGGCACTTCAGCCGGCAGCGCCGAGGTCGCGCTGCTGGTCGAGGACGCCTGGCAGGGCCGGGGAGTGGGCACGGCGCTGGCCCGCAAGCTGGTGGAGCTGGCCCGAACCGACCAGCTCACCGAGCTCACCGCGGTGTCGCAGGCCGGCAACAGCGCGCTGACCCGGGTATTGCGCCGGGCCGGGCTGCGCCCGCGCGGCCGGTTGAAAGAAGGCATCCTGCACATCCGGGCTGCCGTGCGTCCCGAGGATCCCAGCCCGAGCGCACCGGCCCAGATCAGCCTGGTTTAGCCAGCGCGAACTGCACCACCTGCTCCCCGATGGTGCGCAGGGTGCGGTCCACCACAGGATCGGACGGGACGCCATGGGCGTCGAAGCTCACCTCGGCGGAGTTCAGCGCCGCGCCCAGTGGCGTGGGCCAGCCGCGCAGCGCGTGCACGATCGAGCGCAGTGCGGTCAGCGTGGTCACCGCCGCTTGCCAGCCCAGTGCCATGGCTACGCAGCCGACCGCTCGGCCGTCCAGGTAGGGCCGGGGATCGTGGCGTAGATCCTCGACGTAGTCGAGCGCGTTTTTTACCAATCCGGAGACAGTGCCGTGATAACCCGGCGAGACCAGCACCACCCCGTCCGCCTCCCGCAACGTGTGCACCAGCCGGTGTGCCACCTCGCTGCGCTCGAGCACCGCCGGGTCGTAGAACGGCAGGACCAGGTCCATGCCGGTGATCGCGGCGGTCTCAGCGCCAGCATCTCGGGCGCCCTGGAGGACCACGCTGAGGGCCCGCTCAGACTGTGAGTCCGGCCGCATCGAGCCACCGATGCCGACCACGGTGAGCCCCATGGCGATTGACCTTACGACGCGACGACCCTGTGACGCTGCAACCCATGACGAGGCCCCGGCTCCGGGGTGCACGAGGGCCCGACACCCCCAGTGTGCCGGGCCCTCGACTTCTTGGACCGGTCAGGCCTTGGCCTGCGCGGCGGAGCGCGCTGGGTTGGCCTGCTCGGCTGCCTTTGGGTCCAGTTCGGACTGCTTGGCGCGGACGCCCTGCTCGACCCGGTCACCCAGGTCCTTGTCCACGTTTCGCCAGTACTCGAAGGCCCGTTGCAGGATCGGCTCGGTCACACCGTTGAGCAGATGACCGACGATGTTGTTCACCAGCCGCTCGCGGGCGGCGTCATCAAGCACCTCACGGACCATGGTGCCAGCCTGGCCCCAGTCGTCATCCTCGGCGTGGAGGGTGTAGGCGGCGTGCACCATCTCACCGCTGGTGTACCACCCCGCCGGCTCGCCGTAACGCGCGGTGTCGGCCTGCGGCCCACCCTTGGAGTTTGGCGCGTACACCGGGTCAGTGACGTTCTTGACCCGCATCACGCCGTCCTTGCTGTAGCTGTGCACGGGCACCTTCGGCGCGTTCACGGGGATCTGCTTGTAGTTGGCCCCCATGCGGGCGCGGTGGGCGTCCGCATAGGAGAACAGCCGAGCAAGCAGCATCTTGTCCGGGCTCGGGCCAATGCCGGGCACGAGGTTGTTGGGCTCAAAAGCCGCCTGCTCCATCTCGGTGTGGTAATCGGTCACGTTGCGGTTGAGGACCATCTTCCCGACCTTGATCAGCGGGTAGTCGCCGTGCGGCCACACCTTGGTCAGGTCGAACGGGTTGAAGCGGTAAGTCTTGGCCTCCTTGAATGGCATGATCTGCATGTACAGCGTCCAGCTCGGGGAATCACCCGCCTCGATGTGCTCGTACAGATCGCGCTGGTGGTAGTCGGTGTCTATCGCGGCCATTTGGTCGGCCTCGTCTTGGGTGAAGAACTCGATGCCCTGGTCGGTCTTGAAGTGATACTTAACCCAGAACTTTTCACCCTTGGCGTTGACCCACATGTAGGTGTGGCTGGAGTAGCCGTTCATGTGCCGCCAGGTGCGCGGGATGCCCCGGTCGCCCATCAACCAGGTGACCTGGTGGGCTGACTCGGGCGACAGCGTCCAGAAGTCCCATTGCATGTCGTGGTCACGCAGGTTGTTGTTGGCGCGGCGCTTTTGTGAGCGGATGAAGTGCTGGAACTTCATCGGGTCCTTGACGAAGAAGATCGGGGTGTTGTTCCCGACCATGTCGTAGTTGCCCTCGGTGGTGTAGAACTTGATCGCGAAGCCCCGGGGGTCACGCCAGGTGTCGGGACTGCCGCGCTCGCCGGCCACCGTCGAGAACCGAACAAGCAGGTCGGTCCTGGTGCCCGGCTGGAACACCGCGGCCTTGGTGTAGGCGCTAACGTCATGCGTCACCTGGAAGTAACCGAAGGCGCCGCCCCCCTTGGCATGCGGCTGGCGCTCCGGGATGCGCTCCCGGTTGAACTGCGCCATCTGCTCGATGAGATAGTGATCCTGGAGCAGGATCGGGCCATCGGGACCAACGGTGAGCGAGTGCTCGTCGCTCTCGACCGGGATGCCGGCATCCGTCGTCGTCGGCTTGAGCTGCGTGTTGGTCACTACCGTCCCTCCTTGTAGTGCTGTGTGCTTATGTCGTCGTTGATGGTTTCCTGGCTGTTTGTGCAGGAGGGGCACTGGCCCCAAAACACCACCTCGGCTTCGTCCACCGCGAAACCGCGGTCGTCACCGGCGGTGAGGCAAGGGCGGGCACCGACCGCACAGTCCACGTCCTCGGTGCGCCCGCACGACCGGCAGACCAGGTGGTGATTGTCGCCGGTGCGACGCTCGAATCGGGCAGGATGGCCGGCCGGCTCGATCCGGCGTACCAACCCTGCGGTGGTGCAGGCGGCCAGCACGTCGTAAATGGTCTGCGTGGACACCGATCCCAGTCGCTGCGCCGCCCCGCAGCGGATCTGCTCGGCGGTGGCATGGGGTGCTCGGCTAACCACTGCAGCACAGCCTGACGGGGTGCGGTCACCCGCAACCCGGCCTGGCGCAGTTGGTGGCTGACGTCCGAGAAGACCATTACGCAGGCCACTATCCCAGGATTATCTGGAACGAGTCAAGAAAAGTGTCAGCTCTGGGCCGTGATCAGCCCCGTCCGGGGCGGTGTCAAGTCGATCCGCTGGCCTTCCGGCGTCACGGTGAATCGCCAGCGATCGTCAATCAGCTCCAACTCTCGTTGTCCGCGCCCACGGCTTGTCTCTATTGGACGATGGTGTTAGGCGGTACGCCGTTCAGAGCGGTTCGCAGCGCGGCGAAGACGTCGATCTCGCGGCAGAGCCGCAGGGAGTCTTCCTGTGGGGGTTGTATCCAAGTGATGGGCCCACGGGGCGTGACGGTGGGTGGCAGCAGCAGGGCGTCGGTAACCTGGTATATCTCGCGTGGCCAGGGCAGTGTCACCCTGAAGGGTTCGCCGGTGAGCATGATGGAGTGTTCGGGAGCGTAGGGATGCCTCAGCACCGGCGGGGCGCAGCGCCGGGCAGTGAGTATCTGGGTGATCTTGGTGCTGAGCGGGATCGGGATCGCCAGGGCCGACACGTTGGAGTGCAGGTTCAGCCGTACTTGGTCGCGGTGGCGGGTCACCGGTCAGCCCCACTTCTGGTAGGCGGCGGCGCCCACCAGTCCACCGGTCGCGAGTGGCTCCTCGGCAAGGGTAGAGCCAGTCACCAGGTTGACGACACACACGGTGCAGGGCATGCCCTCACCGAGCCTGACGGTCTCGATGCCGTCGAGCTTCAGGACAGCGCCACATAGGGCGCCGACCGCGCCCGCCTGCTCGTTGGTGGGCAGTGGGACCACGTGCACAATGCGGGGAATCTCCCCCGTCACGCCGGGGCGGTAGCGGACCAGGATGACGGGGCGGGCAGCAGCCACCGCCGCACCGGCCCTGGGTCCGCCATGCCCGTTGGTCAGCTCTGCCACGTGACGCCTCCGGTGGGGAGCAACGACCGGCCCGGGCCGGGCAATAGGTCATCATCGGGTGGGACAC
>JALZHU010000186.1 GCA_030860695.1 Actinomycetota bacterium | reverse complement strand
TTGAGCCAAGCGCCGATGTGGTCGGGTCAGCTAGAACCAGTCGGCCAGCTGCTCTGGTGCCCTAGCCGGCCAGGCAATGCGTCGAGCAACATCACGATGCGGGAAGGTGAACTCACTGTCATCGGCAGATGAGTGCCTCTGGACTCTCTCGTTGACGGGGCACGGAGTCGACGTGGGGGCGTACCGATAGCGGACCCGCTACCAGACGTCGAGCATCCGGCGGCTGCGCGGTGTCCGGTGGGGTTCATGGTGTAGCCACCAGAGGTTGGGCGGACCGCATGCCTGGAGAGCAAGCACATCATGTGGCACGTGGACTCTGAGCGAGTACGGCACAGAACTGGTCGGCGTCGGTGAGCAGGGCGTCGCCAGTGAACCGAAGACTTTCCACGGACCGTTGGCCGGCCTGCGCGTCTCCCGCACCACAAGCGTCAGTAACGACGATCGGGATGTAGCCGAGATCAGCGGCATGGCGGACGGTGGGTTCCACACCGGTCTCCAACGCCACCCCCACGACCACAACTGTGGTGATCCCGCAGTCGCGCAGCGCGATGTCGAGCCACGTTCCCTCGAACGCTGACATCGTGATCTTGTCGAGAACTGCCTCCCGGGATGTTGGCGCCAGCTCAAGAACTAGCTGGGACTGCGCAGCGCCGGGTGGGAAGGCCGACGACACGTCAGCGGACTGAACTCGCTGCCAACTGCGCCACATCCGCAGCTGCGAGATGCCCATCAAGTCAGTGGGCAGCGTCACGTGGTGGGCGAAGATCGTGCGCACCTGCACCCCGCGGGCAGCGTCCAGCACCTTCAGAACCTGGCCGAGGACACGCTCACCATCGGCGAGCTGGCCAAGGATGCCGACCTGCATGTCATACACCAGCAAAGCCACACGCCGGGGATCGCCGACAGCCTCCTCCAGCGTCCGCGGAACACCAAGCCCATGCCGTTCGTCCACAGCCGCACCCTACGCCGGGGATCACCCTGGCTTCCCAGGGCAACCGCGGGTGCCATCAACGTTCTCGTATCGGTCGTCGCCGCTGAGCGTCTCGAAGACGGCGCCGGATGTCCGCTGGGCATGGCCTGTGCGTCGGCATCGCGCGGACAGCGGCATGAGAGTGCACTTCGGCAAGGTAAACGGACATGCTGGATCGGCTGTCCCATGCTTCTGGCACTTCCACCCTTGTTGCGCTGTGTCGTTTGACGTAGGTGCCGCTGAACCGAGCCTTGTACCACTGGTAGGCGGTTTACCTTGGTGCCTTGGTTGGCCAGCAGCTCCTCGAAGCCTCGATAGGACAGTCGGTAACGCAGGTACCAACGTACCGCCACGATGATCACATCTGGCGAGAATCGGATCCGGCGAAGCCTGACCTCGGCGCGGGCACGTGGACAGGGCGACGATGCATCAGCCCAGCTTGCCCGACCTCGAGACCCGTCGAGGCACAGTATTCGCGCACCCACTGCATCCCAACCTTGCTGGTCACCGCGAACGCGCGAACCCGACGTCGTCGCCGTCATGCTGGTCGCGGGGGGGCAATCGCTTTCAGTGCCTCCTCGTCATGCGCGCTGCGGGACATTCGTTGCTGGTCAGGGATGACGGCAGCGGAGGTATTTGAACGCCCAGTCCTTGCGGGACGCTCGCTTTTAGGATGAGGATGATCGAGAGCGTGATGAAAGCGAGGTCTTTTCGCAGGCTGACCAGCCAGCGGCCCTGCCAGGTGAGGGGCCGAACGCCAGCGACAGCATAGCCAACGTGGCGCCGGTCATGGCGGGCGCAGAAAAAGTATCGCAGAGGGGAACATGGACCGCCGCGCATTCCTCGTTACTGGAGCGGCCGCACTGGCCGCATGTTCGTCGCCGGGAACCACTGCACAAGTCCCCAGGACGCCTCTTACCAGGGTCGGGACTGACTGGGAATGGGTGCGAGCGCAGTTCACTCTCGCGCCCGACCACGTCCACATGAGCAGTTTCCTCATGTCCTCTTATCCACGCAGCGTCCGGGAAGAGATCGAACGGCACCGTCGGGCGATCGATGAGAATCCCGTTCTGGCCCTCAAGCACGGCCGGTCCGAGCCGGCCAAGGTTACGGCGGCGGCCGCCGAATACCTGGAAGGAAGCCCCCAGGAGGTCGCGCTCACCGACAGCACCACCATGGGGTTGGCGCTCGTCTACCATGGCCTGCCGCTGCGCGCCGGCCAAGAGGTGCTCACGACAACGCACGACCACTACTCACACCATGAGTCCATCCGCCTGGCGGCCGGCCGCGTTGGAGCCACCGTGCGCAAGGTCGCGCTTTACGACGAGCCGGCGGCCGCGTTCGAGGATGAGATCGTTGATCGCCTGCGCCGCGCGCTGCGGCCGCAAACGCGCGTGGTGGGCGTCACATGGGTGCACTCGAGCTCGGGTGTGAAGCTTCCCCTGCGCGCGATCGGCGCCGCGCTGGCCGAGCACAACGCGCGCCGATCGGACACCGACCCCGTGCTGCTGGTGGTGGACGGCGTGCACGGGTTCGGCGTGGAAGACGAGGCGATCGCCGCCCTCGGGCTCGATTTCTTCGCCGCCGGCACGCACAAGTGGATCCTGGGACCGCACGGCACGGGCATCATCTGGGGACGCGAGGGGCGCTGGGCCGACATGCAGCCCACGATCCCCGCCTTTCAGGAAGAGCTGTCCGCCGCCTGGAGGCAAGGCCAGCTCCCAGCAGGGCCGGCGCGCGCCACCTGGATCACGCCCGGGGGATTCAAGGCCTATGAGCATTTATGGGCGCTGCTGGCCGCGTTCGCATTCCACCGCCAGCTGGGCCGCACGCACGTGGCCGAGCGCATCCACCAGCTCAACACCCAGTGCAAGGACGGCCTGGCCGCGATGAAACACGTCCGACTGCACACGCCGCAGAACCCTCGGCTGTCCTCGGGGATGATCTGTTTTGAGGTGGACGCGATGACTCCCGACGCCGCCGTGGCCCGCTTGCTGGAGCGGCGCGTCGTGGCCTCCGCGTCGCCTTACGCCAAGTCCTACGTACGGTTAGCGTCGAGCCTCGTCAACTCACCGGCCGACGTCGACGCGGCCCTGACCGCCGTGCACTCCCTCGCCCGCGGCTGAAAGGCGCGCCAGTTCAGTTTTAGACGGTAAACCTCTGACATGTCGCTATCGCAGCGCTGGCAGGGTAGCTCGCTATTGCACCGGTCAGCAGGTACGAGCTGGCCAAAGAGTTTGATCGGGATCTCGGTCGCTGCCGTCCGGAATGCCCGGCACACCAACATCTATCCAGAGCTGAACACACTGGACGCGCCGTCCACAAGAGGAATCCTCCCAAAACGCAAGTCAATACCGATAATGGCCAAAATGTGTCCTGGAAACTCCACTCGAAGACGATTACTGCAAGAGTCGCTATCTGGCACCCCGGTAGCGCCCAGGCTTGCAGTCCCTACCGACCGGAAAGCCGGTTCGTGTTAACCGAGCGAGCTCCCACCCCATGCCGTGCACGAGACCATGCGAGAGCATCCGCAGACTGGTGCATGGCATCGATCGTGCGCTCATCGGCATGTGCGGACATCGTCCACTCATGTGACGCGATCATGATGTGGATCGCGACTCTTCTGCAGCAGCAAAAGATAGGGACTCGCACACCGCAGAAACACGAATGCCCAACCAGTTGGCCTGGGCATGCTCTGGCTCGCGCAGCGACTGGTGAGCGCCGTTTACCAGTGCACGCCAGGGGGCGCGCTGCCACAGCCGGGCGTCGCATCCGGGTCTATCCTCAGGCCGGCACCACCGGCAGCGACGCCGTAGTTGTTATTGAAAGCATTCCAGTCGGCTCCTGTTCGATTGGGCTCAGCCGTCGAGCCGTTGCTTAACTGATCGCTGGAGGAATCGACGGCTTGATCACATCGGCGTTGCTAGTTTCGCGCTGTGAGCGCGATCGACGGGTTGGCAGTGGGTCTCGTTGATGTCGACGAGCTGACTCTAGATTGGCTAGTCAACGCGGCGGTCAGCGATGCGTCTGCCACCGAGGTGACTGCCCTGGTCACGACGGGAGACGACTGGTCGTCCACCCGGATTGCATGGTTGAAGGATTTCCACCGCAATCGCCGCGACGGGCTCGCGGGCCTGCGCGTGAAATCACGTGGGCCATCCTGGTTGGCGACCAGGTTGTGGGTCGGTTCAACTCAAGCGCACGGCGGTGCCCGGGATTTTAGAAACGGGCATCTGGCTGATCCGACGCATGCGTGGTCAAGGGGTGGGCCAGCGGGCGATGGCTGAAGTGCTGCGAACAGCGGCTGCGCTCGGCGCCATGGGTGTGCGAGCGGATACGACTGTCGGCAGCAGGGCGGCCCAGAGCGTACTGCGACGTCTCGGGTTCGACCTGGCGCTAAGCAGCGACGGTGCTGGGGTCGAGGCGGTACTCATGTTCGCCGACGCCGCTGGTGTTGGACCAGCCGCTACCACCGTCTGCACTGGCAGTGATGAACTGATGCCGGTGCAAGGCCGGCCAACGGCGGCGCAAGCATTGATGGGACTGGCAGGTGACAGCACGGGTGCAGACCGGGGACGTGTTCGATGATCTTACCGCTGAGCAGGACGCGCTCGAGGCTGTCCTTGCTGCCCTTGACCACGACGCGTGGTGCCACGCCTCCGGCGCAGCAGGATGGACCGTCGCCGACGTGGTCCTGCACCTCGCGCAGACCGAGGAGTATGTGATCGCCAGCGTCACGGGCAACGAGGCTGCTCTGCTAATCCGCGACCGCGACGGGCCACCGCTTGACGAATTGATGGACCGGCTCGTCGCCGTGCAGCGCTTTGCGCCGCCCGCGGCGATGTTTAGCCGGTGGCAAACCGCCCGCCGCGCTGCGCTGGCCGCGTTGCGCGCCTGCCCACCGACGGTGCGGCTGCGATGGGCGACTATCCCGCTGAGCCCTCGGACGCTGGCCACCACTCGCCTTGCGGAGCACTGGGCGCATGCCCTGGACATCACCGTCCCGCTGGGCATCACCTACCCCGACACCGTGCGGCTGTGGCACGTTGCATGGCTGGCGCACCGATCGTTGCCGTACGCCTTCGCAGTCGCCGGCGAGCAAGCCGCGCCGGTGCGGTGTG
Organism: Actinomycetota bacterium; assembly: GCA_030860695.1. GTDB lineage: Bacteria > Actinomycetota > Actinomycetes > Mycobacteriales > Pseudonocardiaceae. The sequence goes on along the minus strand of JALZHU010000186.1, from coordinate 6,021 downwards.
AACTGCTCGCCCCGGATGGTCAGATGTGGCAGTTAGGGTCGGCGGACGCGCCGTCGCTGATCACCGGACCTGCCGGAACGTTCTGCCGCGTCGGCGCCCGCCGGCTACCCGCCGAACAATCGGGCCTGACCGTCGCCGGGCCGCACGCTGCGGCGGCGCTGCGGGTCCTGCGCACCTACGCCATCTGACCTGCTTGAGTGGTTGGACTCCCGGTCTGAGCGAACCGGTGGCCAACATTGTCGGCGACAAAAATCACGTGATCCGACGCAAACCGCGGAATCCCTGACAGCCGCAGCCGCGCACCGCGACATCACCAGCAACGGCGCCGTTCGCCGGTGTGCTGGACCGCGCTCGCAATGGAGATGTTGCAGCGCTCGCCACACCTGCGCCTTCATGCCGCAGTGTCGACGAGTTGCTTGAATCGGTGCAGGCATACGCAGAAGGCTGACCGGCAGTCGCGTGATCGGAGGTGCGACATAGGGTGTTGCGCGCTACCGCGGGACGGGCAAACACACGAGCGGTGGTACCTCCCAAGATAACGAAGGGTGACAACTTGACCCAGCAAAGCTCACGACACACCCAGCCCGAGGATCGTCGACCGGCCCAGCCCCACGGCCTCTTTCACGCTGCTGGTCAGCAGCCCGAGGACCGACATCCGGCGGCCCGGTCCATCGCCCCCCGCGCCGCCGCGCAACCTTCCTGGGACGTGTTCTCACACGCGTCTGACTACGACGTCGCCGAGCAACAGCGACCCGCCGCTCCACACGACGAGGTGACCATGCGGTCACTTCGGCTTCCCTTCGAAACCGAAGCCGACGCCGTCGATGCGATTGATCAGCGACGGTCAGTTCCCATCGATGAGGACGACTACCGGTAGATCCTGAGCCGGGGACAAATCGGGGCAGCAGCAGTCGCTTCATCTCCGGCAGTCCCCGAAAGTGGAAAATACCGCCACACCGCCTCCGCGCGGTTCACCACCACAGCACAACACAGCGCTGATCAACGTCGGGACGTAAACGGTTGGCCGCACCCCGGCGCTGGCTCAACCTACGGAAATGAACAGCGGCGGCTCATGGTTCGCACAGCGCGCTGACCAAGCATGACAGCGCGACCCGCGGCATGTGAGTGCGTTGCCGTGAGAATGGCGGCGTGAGGGCATACGTTCGGAGCCTTCGACAGCGTGGACATGTGCGGACAGTGTTGTTTCCCGGTCGGTCATCGACCGGTCGATTGGGGTCTTCATCGACCAGCAGCGTGTTCAGTGCAGGGTTGGGTTGGGGTCAGCGGGGTAAGGTTGATCCCATGTTCGCCGCGTAGAATCTCCGGGACTGGCGGGGTCACACTGTGATCGATCCGGAGGGCCACAAGATCGGCACTTTGGAGGCGGTGTATGTCGACACGGCCAGTGACGAACCATGCTTCATCTCGGTCAAGGTCGGCATGATGAGTCGACACCGGTTGGTGTTTGTACCGGTGGCTGGTGTGACAGTCTCGCCTAAGGCGGTACGAGTGCAGTACCCCAAGAAGTTGGTCCACGACGCCCCAGCAATCGACACCGACGGAGAGCTAGCCGCCACGGCCGAGCCGGAGGTGTTCGCGTACTACAACCTTGACTATGGCAGCAGGTCGGAGCGGCGGCTGGCCCGCCGCTGAAGGCACATCGGGATCAATGTGACGGAAAGTCCCGTGAGCGATCTGTCTACTGCTGTCGTGAGGGATAACTGCGATCCCTGGACTCCGACACACTCAGTTTCATGGTCGACGACATTTACCGTGGCAGGCTTGATGCCCTCAAGCACACCTGGCAAGTCTGGGTCGAGCTCGGCCACGACTTGACGGGCAGCAGTGTCCAGACCTACCCGTTGCCCTGGCTGGGAGTGGCTTGCGTGTAAGCGCATGCGTCGATGTTTCCGGTGGCTAGGAGCGCCCCACCGCCGGTGTCCGACGAACTGGTTGGAAAGCCGTTGACCGCCGTCGAGGTGCTAAGGCGCTTCAATGCGTCCGGTGGACTGGTCAATGCGCCCGGTGGACTGGCCGGCACGATGGCCCAAGACCAACGCAGATACAGCAGTCAGAGAGGCCGCGCGCACATCCGAGCCCACCTGGTTGACCGGTTCACGGTGCTCTACACGCTCACCACTCCCAGTGCTGCACTAGCAACTTCACTCACTGCAAATCGCCCGTAGCGAATCCTCAGCGAGAGGCGGCGGTCAGGCCCAGCGGGGTACCCGTACGGTGTCGCGTCGATCACGGGGTTTGGCAGGGTGGCCGCGTGAGCATTCGCTACCCCGCCCCGCTGGGAGCCGGCGACCGTATCGCGGTGACTTCACCCTCGGCTGGAGTGGGTAGGGAGATGCGGCCTCGGTTGGAGTTCTGCATCAAGCATCTGCGCGACTTGGGTTATGAGGTAGTCGTCGGCGACTGCATGGACGGATCCGGTGTCACCAGCGCCCCCGCACCCGCCCGGGCTGCCGAGCTCACCGCGATGCTCCTCGACCCGGCGATCCGCGCCGTGGTGCCACCCTGGGGTGGGGAGTTGGCCATCGACTTACTGCCGCTGCTCGATTTCGAGGCGATCAGCGCGGCGGAGCCGACGTGGCTGGTGGGTTATTCCGATCTCACGACGGTGATGGTGCCCCTGACACTGCGTACCGGGATGGCGACCCTGCACAGCAGCGACCTCATGGACACCCCCTGCGCTGTCCCTGAACCACTGCTGCCGTGGCTGGCCGCGGCCACCGCGCCCCCCGCAAGTGTGCTGCGCCAAGGTGCCGCGACGGCTTACCGCAGCGGCCGGCACCCTCACTACGCCTTCCACCCGCAGGTGCGGGAAATGACGCTCAATACCCCGGGGCGGTGGAAGCTGCTCGGCTCCCAAGACCGTACGACGGCGGAGGTCCACGCGACGGGACGGATGATCGGCGGCTGTTTGGAAACAATCTCGATGCTACCCGGCTCGCCCTACGGCAACGTTGCCGACTTCGCCGCGCGACACGCGCCCGAGGGTCTGCTCGTCTACGTCGAAGTCGCCGAGGCTGAGGCAGTTACAGCGGCGCGGATGCTGCACCACCTGCGCCTAGCCGGCTGGTTTGATCGCGCCAACGCCGTGCTCGTCGGCCGCTCGGCTGGCCCACCGTCCGGTCAATTCAGCCAGCACGATGCGCTCGTGCACGCCCTTGGCGATCTCTCAGTGCCGGTGCTCTACGACGTCGACCTCGGACACATCCCGCCGCAGCTGGCGATCCTCAACGGCGCGTTGGGCACTGTCGAGCTCACGCCTGCCACCGCCACCCTCATCCAACACCTCATCTAAGACGTCACGCCAAAAAGGGGCGTACCCACGTCCTCCAGCCACCGTGAGGGTCTGAGTGGGCTTGTCCTCTGGGACTCCAATCATCAGGCCGCCGCCGTCAGGATCGGTGTCGTGAGATCGATGAATGCTTGGGCGCCGGGGATGGGGTCAGAGCTGATGGACGCCCAGCAGGCCCCAGTTGGTGGAGCCGATCTAATGACGCGTGAATGGTGCGGCACTGCTTCAGATCTCTGATGTTGATTTGATTTCCGGGGTCTCGGGGCAGACTGGCGCCCAGGAGTGGGCGGACCGTGGCCGTTTCCTTGGCGGGTCCGAGCGGGGCTCAATCATCGCGGATGCAGGTACTGAGTGCGCTGTGTACCGGCCGGCGCGGGATTCCCCTCAAGTCGTGTCGAGCAGCTCCTTGGCAGGTGTGTGGCGGCGAGCAGCTCGGTCACCTGACCACGCCAATCCACCACCGCGCGCAGCAGTTCAGCAGCGTAGGCGGCCACGCCAAGCACCAGGCGCGGTGGAAGCACTGCATGAAATGCAGCCCGTGCTCCTCGGCCAGCGCGACAGCGCAGCAGCGGGCCTGGTCGAAATCCCGCCCAGACCACGACCTCGTTGCCCAAGGTCCGCATGCGGCGTTCTTGTCTGGGTTGTTGCCCTCTGGGACGACGATGACGACGCGGGTACCGCTCGCGCGGGGCCGCGTCGGCACGTGAGCACTCCAATGCGCCGATGACTGAGAATGTCGTCATGCTCCGAGCCGCGCGGCGGGACGACCTACCGGCTATACAGCAGCTTGAGCGAGCAGCCGGTGCGGCGTTCCGAGACCTAGGAATGAGTGCTGTCGCAGACGATGAACCGCCGTCCATCACCGACCTGGCCTCCTTCCAGGAGGATGGTCGTGCCTGGGTCATCACTGACAATGCGGATCGTCCTGTGGCTTACCTTCTTATCGACGTCGTCGATGGGATGCCCATGTCGAGCAGGTCTCCGTGCACCCCCAACATGCCCGGCGGGGTCTGGGGAGGACGCTTTTGGACACCGCCGCTGCGTGGGCTGAGCAGCGCGACCTCGCTGCCCTAACGCTGACCACCTACTCCGACGTTCCGTGGAACGCGCCCTACTACGAGCGGCTCGGATTCCAGATCATGGCTGAGGATCAGATCAGCGATGGGTTGCGCCGCATCCGCGAGCACGAAGAGGCCCACGGCCTCGCCAGGTGGCCCCGCGTCACCATGCGGCGCCCCGTCGGTAGCCAAGGCCGCTCGCACTGAGGGAGCCTGTTTGCGCGCAGTTGTGCTTATTCACTACCCCGGGTTGGTGGCGGTCCGCCCGCCTGTCGCTGTTGGTGTCACCTCAGCTGCTTAACTAGCTCAGCGTCTCGTCGATGAAGGCTGTGCCGTGACGGACCTCGTTGTTGTCCTCGGTTGTGACGAGCCGATGGTGCGCAAAGTCCCACACGGCCGCGCCGCCACCTGTCCCTGCGTCGTTGAGGGATCCACTTGCGGTGATCGATTGGCGCCGACCCAGGTTGCTGTGGGCGTCGGCTCACCCTTGCCCTGTGGTACAGATCCACCACATTGGTTCCGAACGGAGCTCTGGACACCCCACCGGGAAAATCAGCCCCGAGCACCCGCAGTGTTACGGGCACAACAAACAATCAGGCAGGTCGAATGAATTGAGGTCGTGTCCATTCCAGATCTGCCGAGAGGGCTCCTCCGGGTAGTGTGCTTCGGCTAAGTGCAGCGTGGGCATCCGGAACAGCGCGTCGGAGTACACCAGCTCAAACAGGGCCTCAGCCCAGCCGTGCGGCCAAGGCTGCGGCGATGTCTGCCGCGAAGGGCAGCGCCTGTACGCGTTCAGTTGCCGATCGAAACGCGAAGGATCTGGCCGGGAAAGATCAAGTCTGGGTTGCTGACCTGAGTAGGGTTGGCCCGCACGATCCGCAGATAATGGCTGGCGTTGCTATAGTGGGCCGACGCGATGGCCGAGAGGGTGTCACCGGGCTGGACCACGTGCTCGCGGTATCCGAAATAGCCGTCGACGATCAGCGGTCCGTAGATCACCGGGACGATCACTTTATTGATCTCGCTGCCGTCCTTGGCGCTGATTTCGAACACCTCAACGAACATCCGGTCCAGTGTGAACGCCGCCCCGCTCACATCTACTTGGAGCTGGAACTGGCCGTGCTCGCCGGCTCCCCCGCCAACCTGGAAGTGACCGGTCACAGTGAGGACCGGACGACCGGTGGGCCATTCCGGGCGGGGTTGGTCCTGCCGGCCCTGGCCCACGGAGGCGACCCGCGATGCAGGGCATGAGTACGGCGGAGTGGCCGGCGTATCTGACTGACGCGGTAGGCATACCCGCCGAGCCCGATGAGGTGGTGACCATTGTCCTTGACCGGATGGCCGCTCAGGACGACGCGCGGTTGCCTCTGCTGCCGTGTGCGGTCGAGGTAGTCGAGCGGCTGGGGCGCCGCTGGCCCCTGGGGCTCGCCTGGTCTTCACCGCGGCGGCTGATCGACACTGTGCTGGAGCCGACTGGGTTAGCGCAACGGTTCACTCGAAAATAACTCAGGCGACCCGCTCCAAGGTGCACTCGAAAATAACTCAGGCGACCCGCTCCAAGGTGACCCGATAGCCGAGGGCTTGCAGTTGTCGCGCCAGGCTCGTGACTTTACGTCGTGGGTCCATGACGTGGATGTCGAAGTAGTCAGCCCC
>JALZHU010000022.1 GCA_030860695.1 Actinomycetota bacterium | reverse complement strand
GCCCACTGCGCCAACGTCACCCGCTCGTTGTCGGTCAGCTCTACAGCAACAGGTTTCGGACCTCGCATTCACCCACTATACCGCCTAGAAACTTACGACTCAGAACACTAGCGACCTCGTGGAAAGCATGGCCAGAGCGGGCGTTCCCGTCGTCAGCGACGGCCGCTGGTCCTGTGTCAGCGTTGGACCCACTGGGTTCACCGTGCCCACCGCCGTCCAGCAACTCCTCGAGGAGTTGTCCCAATCCCAGGCGGAGTCAGCCCAACCGGAAACGCGTAGGGCTATCTGACTAGGTACCACTCACCGGTAGCGTTGCCTCCGGCGCTGCTGGCGCCGTCAGCCGCGCTGTTGAGGTGGCCGCCCCCGCGTTGATGTTTGCACGTTGAGTCCGATGCAACCGAGGCGACATCCATCGCCGCCCGGCAGAGCGCGCAGGCGCGTTGGCCAAGCACAGTCCGGCGCACACTGATGGACCGGACCTCGGCCTGGCTGCTCATTGCGTAAGGTGCTGTTATGCCGCACTTGCGCATCGGCACCCGCTCCAGCCCGATGGCCTTGCACCAGGCTGGGCAGGTCGTCGCGGCCTTAGAAGCGTTGGACTCCACGGTCATCACTGAGCTGGTCAAGATCACCACCAGTGGCGACCAGTGGATGGGCGATCTCACGAAGCTTGGTGGCAAGGGCGCGTTCGTCCGCGAGATTGATCGCAGTCTGCTCGACGGTTCGGTCGATCTCGCGGTGCACTGCCTCAAAGACATCCCCGGCGACGTTCCAGCGCCCGAAGGGCTAACCTTTGCCGCCTACCTGCCACGGGAAAACATCCACGACGCCGTCATCTCCCGCACCGGGGCCATGCTGGCCGAACTGCCCGACGGCGCTGTCGTCGGCACCAGCTCAGTGCGCCGCGCCGCCCAGCTCCGCTTGCACTACCCGCACGTGCAGATCACACCGTTGCGAGGCAATGTCAACACTCGCCTGATGCGCCTCGACGAGGGCCACTTCGACGCTATCGTGGCCGCGGCAGCCGGCCTGCACCGGATCAACGAGGCTGACCGAATTACCGAGATCTTGCCGCTAGAAACGATGTGCCCGGCGATTGGCGCGGGCATCATCACGTTGCAATGCCGCACCGCTGATACCGACGTCCGTGCACTGAGCTCTCAGCTCAACGACGCCGAAGCTAATCGGCACGCCACTGCCGAACGCGCCATGCTGCATGCGCTACAAGGACACTGCAACTCACCCATCGCCGGCTACGCCAGCACCGAGCCCAACGGCAAGCTTTCCTTGCGCGCCAAGGTATTCAGCCTCGACGGCAGCCAGTGGCTCGACTCCCACCAGTGGGGCGTGGCCGACGACCCCGCAGCCCTGGGCTACTTCGTCGGCGCTGATCTCCTGCGTCAGGGAGCTCGAGCGATCATCGACGCCATCGCACACTAGCGCAATGACCACCTGGGACGACGTCGTGACGATCGCATGTGGAGCCCACGACGCGCAGCAGCCTTAAGCAGGTGAGGTGGCCCGAGCTGCTGGCCCGTGCACAGGCGCTCGCCGACGGCGACAGCCGGCGAATCCTGGGCATCACCGGTGCGCCCGGAGCGGGCAAGTCAACTGTGGCGCGGCAGCTGGTCGACGCGCTGGGTAGCGCCGCGGTGCTAGTCGGGATGGACGGGTACCACCTAGCGCAGGCGGAGCTGGAGCGGCTGGGCCGCGCCGAGCGCAAGGGCGCTCCGGACACCTTCGACGCGGCCGGCTACGTCGCGCTGCTGCGTCGGCTGCGTACGACCGACGCCAATACTGTGTACGCCCCGGAGTTCCGGCGCGCGATCGAGGAACCGATCGCAGGTGCGGTGCCGGTGCCGCCTGGCATTCCCCTAGTCGTCACCGAGGGCAACTACCTGCTGCTTGATACCGCGCCGTGGTCAGCGATCCGCGGGCTGCTGGACGAGGTGTGGTTTCTGGCCCCCGACGAGCGAATCCGCCGCAGGTGGCTCACCGCCCGGCACCGCCGGTACGGCCGCACTGCCGAACAAGCGGTCGAGCGCACCGCCGGTAGCGACGAGCGCAACGCACGCCTGATCGCGCCCGCCGCAGCCCGCGCCGACCTCATCCTCGACCCGATGCAATTGGGCTGACCTGGCAGGCTCATGAGGCAGTCGATGGTGTCTCTATCCTGGGAGCAGTTTCCTTGTCATCGTCAAAGGGGACGTTCGGCAACCAGCGCTCGTGGCGCGGCCAAATCACAGCGTGTCATCGCGAGAACTGATGCTCGCACGTGTCGTGCGCACTTGGCCACCGGCGCAACCGTTGCCGCTGACCGGGCTGATGCCGGGCGCTATGTCATGGGCTGTGGCACGGTAATGCTTCCCGCGAGCCTGGCTATCCCGGAAGTTGTTGCTGCAATTCCTGTGTCTACTGGCACAAGCACGCAGGCCATGCGTCGCTAAGTTGAGATCGGACCCGGCCCAGTGGTGAGAAACACGCGGCGTAGCCTGTACTGACCTCCTCACCGGTGCCCCGCGGTCGTTCCCCGGGGCACCGGTGAGGAGGTCCTTACCGACGACGCGCCGAGGGTGTGCGCCTATGCGTGTACGCAGTTACCTGGATCCGCATAGCCATACGTCTTGCTTGCCGTCAATGGTCTCCATCAGCCGGATAAACTCTAGCGCGTAGGAAGACGTCGAGTAGTGGGGCTGGTGGTGCTGGCTGTCGGGTGCCGATGTGGCGATAGCCCCACTTGGTGTAGGTGTTGCAGGCATGGGTATTGCCGTGGTGGGTTGCGATGGTGACGCGTTGCTCACTACGTTTAGCGAGTAATTCGTCGTGGATACGTTGACCGATGCCTTGGCCCTGATGCTCGGGTTTAACAATGACCTCGAAGAGTGCGAGCGTGCGGTGTCCGTCTTCACGAGTGAACGTGGGATCAGTCAGTGGGGGTTGGATGGTTGCCCACCAACGCGTGGTAGCAGGCAGAGGGATTCCGTAGGCGAAACCTATAGGTTTCTCATTAACGTAGGCGACAACAGCACCGAACCCTGACATAGCGGCGTGGCGTTCAATTCGTTGACTGAACCGTTCCACTGACCAGAACGGCTTATCGATTTCGTGTCCAAATGCCTCACGGTAGAGATCGATAGCAATGTTTCGAATCGCATTGAATTCCTGGCCCGTGTAGTGACGTAGGTCTACGCCGGACTTGGCGGCCGTCATGGTGTCGTCGGCCTTATCTGCCAGCGAAACTGGTTATATTGGTCGTTCCAGTCACGTACCACCGAGACGGTATGCCATCTGTCGAATAGCTTTCGCATATGCTCTAACCGATCGACAAGACGGCGAGAGCGTAGCTGTTGCGCTAAGGCGAGTACAGAGCTGGCATGGGCGCACGCTGCATCTAGTTCACCCATCTCCAGGTAGATACGGGCAAGCGATAGTCGGCGCATGGCATAGTTGCGTGTCTGACTGGTTCGGGTTGCCTCCACGGCATGCTGACCGTAGCGTTCGGCTTGCTGTAACTGGCCACGAGCCAGCGATACCGACGCGCCAACCGCCGCGACAAAACCATGGTTAGCAAATGACCAGCGCTCGGCTGGGTCAGCGGTGGGAACGCTGTTGAGAGCGTCAAAAGCGCGATCCAGAGAACGCTGCGCCTGACCGGCTTCGCCTCGTCTAGATAAGTTCATCGCAGCGAGCGCATGAAATGTCCCACGCACACGGAGATCGCGACGAGCAGCCGCTGACGCAAGACCAGTGCGAGCTATAGCTAGTGCTTCACTATAATCGCCGCGGAGTCGCGCACATTTTTCGGTCATGCTCCACACATACGCCTGCAAGGAGCCGTCGCGCGCAATACCGGCGGCGCGCAACCCCGCATCTAAGTGGCACTGGGCTGATGGCAGATCGCCGCTGTCTAGCGCGAACCAGCCAGCAGCCGCCCAGTAGTCACCAATGAGAACGTACGTGGCGCTCGACACGCTCAGACACCACAGCACCCCGTAACATGTCTTGGCAGACAGTGGCGTGCCGCGCAGCTTGCGGAGCTAGCGTCGCTGCTCCGCAACTATCAGCACTTCTCACCAGGTACTCGAGCGGTTCCCGTAGCCTCACCACATCGGCGGTACTGAGCCGGGTCTGAGATGCCGTGATCGGCGGCGCGGCATGATCGGCAGATATCGCATCTACCGGGCATCGAAAGCCCAGCTCGTCTATTGGAGCGTTTAAGACGGTTTCGAGGGCTTGCCGGTAGTGATGGTGGGGCCAGCGGATCGAGCCATCCACCAACATCCTCACCCAGCGATCACTGGCACGCCCTGGTGTACCTGTGAGGTCTTCCACCACAGCGTTGACAGCATCAGCAAGCCCAGCCTGCGTTAAACCAGCCTCGGCAAGATACGCAGCCAGCACTGTATTAGCGCGCACTGCGACGCCCTCTGTTAGTTACACCTTTCGTCATCTCCCCAGCCTGCCACCAGCCTCACGGAGCCAAGTTTCCGATCCTATACACCTAGACCACCGATCAACTTTCCTTCTCCCACGCTCAGTCGTAGGGTCAGATACTCGCATGCGTTCACAACAGGCAAGATCATCTAGTCATATCCACCGAATCGGTGCAAGGTGTGCGTGTGGGTGCGGGTGTGCGTAGCCGTGTGGGCTGATGTGCTGGCCGAGCATAACGCGGTGACACTGTGAGCTACCCCCGAAGTTTGGTCGGGCCCGGCGATGCTGGCCTCGGAGCCATGCACAGGGGCCCGAGGGGCTACACCAACCTCGCCGTGAGCACGGTAGGCGGCGACATCGTGCTCGACCCGCACGCCACCGGTGAATGCGGATTCACCCTTGATGAGGCCGCCGCAGCCGAGCTATTCGACGCCCTCGGCGAATGGCTAGGACTAGAGGGGCGGCAATGAACGCCCCAGGTGTGCTCGCTGCGCTGGGCGTTGTCCCCGACCGATCACCGCGATGCGGGCACCTGATGCCCGCGGACAGCCCCGTGCATGGCCACCAGCTCCCGGCGGGGCCGTGCTTCATCTGCGAGCTGATCTACGAGGTGACGCGGAAGCCACCCACCGTCGCCCGGTCACGCGCGCTGCCATGCGATCTGCCGCCCCAGGGCGGCTACGTCCATAAAGGAGCTCCGATGGGCAGACACAGCAGCAAGCGACGCACAGGCCGTCACACACCGGTGACCGGCGCCATCGCCGCCTTGTGCTACTGCCCAGACAGGACGCGCGACCAGTACCTTCCGCGCTGGTTGCGCGCCGGGCTGGCTACTGCCGCGTGCAAGAACTCATCTCCCCGCAGCGATCGGCCCGGCCGCAATGACTGAGCAGTTGCACCGGTTCGCCCTCACCGCGACAACCGGCCGTACCCGCACGATCATCCTGTGGCAGGAGACGGAGATGCAGGCCGATCTGGTCCGCGGCAGCGTGGTGGTGCGTCGGGGGTGGTGCTCACGCTGGACGCCACGTGGGACACCGCGACGGTGCTCACCTGTCCCGAGGCCATCCAGGTGGGCCAAGCGATCCTGAAAGCCGCCCAGGTCCCGCAGGACAAGCTCCAGCAGATCGCGCAGATACTCCATGACTGATCGTCAGTGTGTGCGCTGGGCGCTGTCCCCGGTGGATCGCCGGGCGCACCTGCTGCTGTCCTACGAGCGCCGAGACAAGCTGCTCAAGGCCCGGTGCGGGCACCTGATGCCGGCGGACGCGCCCGTGCACGATCAGCCCCTGGGCGGGCCCTCACCTTCTGCGACCTGATCTGCCAGGCGGTGTGCAACCTACCCGGGTTCGGTCGGCAACTGGTGACGGTCCACCAGCGCGCGCTGCCGCCGATGATGAACGCTGCGGAACCCTGACCTGCTGACCGCCCCAAGACCCCCAGTCGCCGCCGGTTGAGATCTTGACCCCCCGGCTCCTGGCGGCGACTGGGCTCCACTGCCCCACTTGAACGATCGGGGAGAACCTCCCCGGTGTTGTGGTACCTGCGCTCCCCAGCCAACGGCGACACGCACCGGGGCACGATGGACCGAGGCAGGGTGCACGCCGCCTGCGGCATCCAGTTCGTGCCATACCGTCGCAAGGCGCTGGCCGACCTATCCACGAGCTGATGTGCTCCGGATGCACAACGGGTATGCCCGGACCACCGCAGAAAGCCATGGCCGATAGCCCGGATGTCGCGGCCGCCAAGCGGCTACTGGATCTCGCCAAGGGCGACGGGTTCCGCTTCGAGCGCACCGCGCGGGCCCGGACGGGGTGCGGGAAACCGACCAGTGGCGCGACGAGATCTACCTGGCTGGGTTCTGGGAGCCGGACTCCTGCCACGCTACCCGGCGACGGCGTTCGTCTCTGGTCGTGCCCGGCGGCCATGGCCCTCAGCTGCCGAACAGGGCCGGTATCTTGATCAGCAGCTGGTACAGGCCGTATAGGAAGGGCGCGACCACCCATACCCACGCCAGCGTGGTGAGCACCACGCGCGCCCTCGACGCCGATCCGGTCGTTCGGGTGCTCATGCCGCCGTCGCCACCTTCCCCGCCGCCCGCTCGGACACCGGTTCGTGGAACCTCGGGTTGACCGGGCGGATGAGCTCGTTGCAGACGAAACCGATGATCAGCAGGCCAATCATGATCAAGAAGGACAGTGTGTAGCGGCCCGGGCCGGTCACCCCGGCCGCAATCCGAGCGTCTGCGATCGCGTTAACGATCACCGGGCCGAGCACACCCGCAGTCGACCACGCGGTGAGCAACCGGCCGTGGATGGCGCCGACCTGGTATGTGCCGAACAGATCCCGCAGGTAGGCGGGCACGGTGGCGAATCCGGCGCCGTAGAAGGACAGGATGAGCATGCAGCACAGCAGGAACACCACCTTGTTTGCGTTCGTGGTGAGCGTCACGGCCAAGTAGAGCAGTGCGCCGACACCCAGGTACATGCGGTAGATGTTCTTGCGGCCGAGCACGTCTGAGGTGGACGACCAAGCAAAACGGCCGAGCATGTTGGCCAGCGACAGGATCGCAACGAACCCTGCTGCCGCAGCGGCCAGCCCGGTCCCGCTGGGGAAGAAGTCGGAGTAGCCGCCCGGGTCGGGCTGCGCACCGATCGCACCGAACGCGGTCAGCATCGAGTTCGACCACGGCGCCGCGATCAGCGCCCCACCGCCGAAACCCATGATCGCGATACCGGTGGCCAGGCCCGGCCGGTCGGGGAACCACTTGATCAGGGTGGATACCGGGGAGATGTACCCGATGCCCAGCCCGATCCCGCCGACAACACCGTACCCGAGGATCACCAGCCAGTATTGCCTGGTCGACACGCCCACGGCAGAGATGAGGAACCCGCTGCAGAAGCAGCACATCGAGATGAACATGGCCCAGCGCGGGCCGTTGCTGTCGACCCTGGTGCCGAACAACGCCGCGGACAGTCCCAGCATCACGATGCCCAGCGTGAATGGCAATGCGCTGGCAACACCGGAGATGCCCAACGAGATCTCCAGTGGCTTCTTGAACACGCTCCACGCGTAGGCCTGACCGATCGCCAGGTGGATCGACAAGGCGGCCGGCGGGACCAACCAACGGCTCCAGCCCGGTAAGGCCACGATCCGCGAACGATCGAGGTATCCGGCAGCCACCGGCGGCTCCCCTCTCTACTGTACGTCGCAGACGCTACTGATAAGAGGCGCCACGCGGTGACGTGATACTGCTAGGAGAGATCTGGGGGAAGAGATGAAAAGTACAGAGGGGATGACGCCGCCCGATACGGAGCTGCGCCGGGTGGCGGTGGCCAGCTGTGTAGGGACCACCATCGAGTTTTACGATTTCTATATTTATGGTACGGCCGCCGCGCTGGTATTCCCCAAGGTTTTCTTCCCGGCGTTGGGTTCGACTGCTGGCACGGTAGCTTCATTCGCCACCTTCGCGGTGGCGTTCATCGCCCGACCGATCGGGGCAGTGAGCTTCGGACACTACGGCGACCGGTACGGCCGCAAACAAACACTGATCGCGACGCTGCTCCTCATGGGCGTCTCGACCGTGCTGATCGGGCTGCTGCCGGGCGCGGCAACGATCGGGGTCGCGGCCCCCATCATGCTGGTCATGCTGCGGTTCGCGCAGGGTTTCGCGGTGGGCGGGGAATGGGCTGGCGCAACGCTGCTCACCGCGGAATATGCACCGCCAAAACAACGAGGGCAATATGCAATGTTCCCGCAGCTCGGCCCAGCAATCGCGATTGCTCTATCCAGCGCAACGTTCTTGGTCACCGGTCTGACCCTCGGTAACACCGATCAGTCATTCTACGACTACGGGTGGCGGATCCCATTCCTGGCCAGCATCGTGCTGCTCGGAGCAGGTCTGTACGTCCGGTTGAAGATCGAGGAAACGCCGGTGTTCCGGCAAGCCCAGCGGCTGCAGCCGACGCACGCCCCATTACGGGAGGCATTGACCCAAGCACCACGAGAGGTCCTGCTCGCGGCCGGGACCATGACCGCGATATTCGCCTTGTTCTACACCGGTACGACCTACCTGACCAGCTACGGCACCAGCCCCACCGGCGCGGCACTGACCCGCACAGTGGTGTTGTCCTTCGGGATCGTCGCCGGGGTCGCGATGGCAGTGGGTGTCGTCCTGTCTGCGATCTCCTCCGATCGGTTCGGCCGGCGAACCGTGGTGATGCTGTCCTGCGGCGGCGCGGCGGTGTGGTCGCTATTGCTATTCCCGCTGCTCGACACGCGCTCTCCGGTAGCCTTCAGTCTCGGCGTGATCGTAACCCTGGGACTCATGGGTCTCAGCTACGGCCCAGCCGGAGCGTTGTTGCCCGAGACATTTCCGACCCGGTACCGCTACACCGGGGCCGGTACGAGCTACAACCTCGCCGGCATCGTGGGCGGCGCGATACCGCCGCTGGTGGCTACGCCGTTGGCGGCCGCATTCGGTGGTTTCGCCATCGGTGTTTTGCTGTGCGCGCTCTCGCTGCTCAGCCTGTTCTGCACGCGGGCCCTCGCCGAGACGAAAGGCTGCGATTTGCGGCAGGCGCAGCCGGGCCTCGCATCACCCCGTGATCCACACCAGACCTCCCAGTACACCGGGTGAGCGTCGTTGGTATCTGAAATCAGGCGTGGGTTGGCGGCCTCCCGGTGATGCCCAGCAGGCGATCCAGCAGCGGGGCGCCTTCCGGCACGGGCACGGCAGGAGGGAAAACGCCGATGGCGCGCCACTCTTCGACGTGCGGGCTGATCTCGTCCCAGATTCCCTGCACAAGCTCATCGGATAGGCGCGGTTCGACGCCGATCGCCAGCGCAAGATCGTGGGCACGCAGGCCACGGAACGAGTTGATCTGCCAGAAGTACTCGCGCGCGGTGAAGTCGCCAAAGGAGCAATGCACGATCCGGTCGAGATCGTCTAGCTCCATCGCCGCGGCGCACGCCGTGTCCACGATCGCCGCGAAGCTGGCCTTGGGATCGGCGCCGAGCAGGTCCCCGTCGAATTTGTCGCGGCCGGCCTGATCCATCGTCCTGCCGGCCAGCATGTCGGGCACCCAGGCGTCGTCATAGGCGTGATAGTTGATGACCTCGCGCAGCGTCGGGACGTGGTCGGTCCAGCGCATGACGAAACTTGCCGGCATGGTGACGGACCACTGATTATCCTTGATCTGCTGTACGACGTCATTGAGGGCCCGGTCCGCCAACACGAACACATCTGTTTCACGCATGCAATCTCCTTACAGGGTGTCGGCGGCGCCTCACAGGCGACAACTGTTCCGCCTGGACCGGACGACGGGGTCCGCTCCAGGCGAGGCTCATGCTGTCGGACAAGCCAACAACGCTAGCCACTACGAACACGACCATGGGAGTCCTACGCAACGTTGTACCAGCGCGGGCTGGTGCCGCTGGCGACCACGGAGCGGGAGACGGGGCATGGCTGAGCTGCGTGGCGCTCTTCCCAGCCACGAACGCGCGGTGCCACCCCAGCAGGAGACCATCTAAGTGGTGCCACCAGCAGGAGACCATCTAAGTACGGCCATGCGGCTGAGTCAGTACTAGTAAGCCGTTCTCCTCAGTACCAATACGCCATTCGGGTCAGATTAGGTCTTTCCAGCACCGTCTCTATCACCTAGTGTTACGATTACTGAGTCCGTAGCCCGGAATGAGGAGCCGTGGCAGGGGTGCGATAAGGCAAGGGGGGCCTGACCGTGCTGGACACAATCGTGGTTGCACCTCTAGCGATTGTCAGCTCAACGCTAGCCATAACTAACGGAGCTGTGCCCTAGAGGCAGCCTCGATGTCGGCCACCGTCACGAGGTCGGCCTGATTCTCGACCGCCGCATCATCTTCCAGGGCCAGCACCCGCCCGGTGGCGGTTGACGGACCCGGGTGATCACCGAGGGGGATCACCCGGGTCATTCCAAGCCTGCAGATCGACGACACGCACGCCATGGGGCCAAGTTCAGGGCCCGAATGCGGAGTACCGGGCTACCCACATACAGGAGGACAGGGCCAGGATGACGATGCGAGATCGAGAGCTGGTGGTGGGCATCACACCTTTCGAGGAGCCCAACGCCCGTCTCGTGGTGGCGCTCGCGCGAGCCGGCGCAATAGGAGTCCTGGACCTGGGCCGGGACGCCGGCTGGGCGCGGGCCGCGCTGGCGGATGTCTGCCGATGGTGGTCCGGTGGTTTCGGGGTCCGGGTGCCGGCCGGATGCCCACTGTCACCAGCTGACATACCGGAGCAGGTTGATGTGGTCGTGCACGGCCCCGGTTCACGGTGGCCATCCGCGGCCGGGCGGCGCGTGTTCGTCGAGGTCATTTCGGTGGCTGAGGCGCGTGTGGCGGTCCGGGCGGGGGCGTACGGGCTGATCACCAAGGGCGCCGAGGCCGGCGGCCGAGTCGGTACCACGACGACGTTCGTGCTGCTGCAGCAACTGCTGGCCGATCCGCAGATCCGCGTCCCGGTGTGGGCAGCCGGCGGGATCGGGCCACATACGGCGGCTGCGGCGGTATCTGGCGGGGCGGCAGGAATAGTGCTGGACACACAGTTGGCGCTCGTGGCCGAGGCCGACCTGCCGGGCGAGGTGGCCGCGGCGATCCAGGTGATGGACGGCAGCGAGACTAGGGTCGTCGGCGATCACCGTCTCTATGCGCGACCAGACCTGCCGACCGCGGATCCCGATACGGTCGCGGCTCGACTCGGCGCCCGGGACCTGGGTGCGCTGCCGGTTGGTCAGGACGGCGGGCTGGCCGCTCCCCTGGCGCAGCGATATGTGACCGCAGGGGGTGTGGTGGCAGCGGTCCGCGCTGCAGTCACCGACCAGTTGCACACCGCCCAAGTGCAATCGGCACAGGGTGTACGCCCGCTCGTGGTACAGGGGCCGATGACCCGGGTCAGCGACCAGGCCGGGTTTGCTGCCGCGGTGGCGACGGCAGGCGGGTTGCCGTTTCTGGCGTTGGCGCTCTCCAGCGGTGAGCAGACTCAGATACTGCTAAAACAAGCCGCCGCTGCGCTCAGTGGGCGGCCGTGGGGGGTGGGCATCCTCGGGTTCGTCCCACCCGACATTCGTGAGGCGCAGCTTGCCGCGGTGCACCAGGTGCGCCCGCCGTACGCACTGATCGCTGGGGGCCGGCCGGCGCAGGCGGTCCCCCTGGAAGCTGCCGGGATAGCAACGTTCCTGCATGTGCCCTCCCCCGGCTTGCTGGACCGGTTTCTGGCCGAGGGGGCCCGGCGGTTTGTGTTCGAGGGCCGTGAGTGCGGCGGGCACGTGGGGCCGCGAGCCAGCTTCCCGCTGTGGGAAATCCAGTTACAGCGGCTGCTCGGCTACGACGACACGCACGGGTGCGCGGGCCAGCTGCAGGTGCTGTTCGCCGGGGGCATCCACGACGAGCGGTCGGCGGCCATGGTTGCCACGCTGGCCGCTCCCCTGGTGCAGCGGGGCGCGCAGATCGGGGTGCTGATGGGCACCGCATACCTGTTCACCGAGGAAGCAGTCAGGACCGGAGCCATCCGGCCAGGGTTCCAGCGGACCGCGTTGGCCTGCGAGCGCACTGTGCTGTTGGAAACCGCACCCGGCCATGCCACCCGCTGCGCGGACTCACCGTACCTGCACACGTTCACCGAGACCCGGACTCGGTTGACGGCAGCCGGAGTACCACGCAATCAGATGTGGGCCGAATTGGAGCAGCTCAACCTGGGGCGGCTGCGGATCGCCAGTAAGGGGTTGCGCCGTGACGGCGACGTGCTGGTCGCGGTAGACGAGGAAGTCCAGCACCACCACGGGATGGTGATGCTCGGCGAGGTGGCCACGTTGCGCTCGGCGACCACGACGATTGAGGCCTTGCACACCCAGGTGACCGAGGGAGCGGCCGGCTTCCTCGCCGCCAGGGCCACTGATCTGGGCGTCGAGCCGATCAGCTTTGGCCAGCCCAAACCAGAAGCACAAACCCCGGAAACACAGCCGCTGGACGTGGCGATCGTCGGCATGGCCGGAGTGTTCCCGGGTGCCGGGGACATAGCCGGCTACTGGGCCAACGTGTTGGCCGGCGTGGATGCCATCACCGAGGTGCCCCCTGACCGGTGGGACCCGGCGGTGTATCGCGAGCCAGCAGCCTGCGGTGGCTTCCTCCCAGATGTCCGGTTCGATGCGCTGGCCTACGGTATCCCACCGGCAGCGCTAGCCAGTATCGAACCGGTCCAGCTGCTGGCACTGGAAGTGGCCGCCCGGGCGCTGCGCGATGCCGGGTACGCCCAGCGGGCCTTCGACCGGGAGCGCACGTCGGTGATCTTTGGTGCCGAGGCGGGTACCGACCTGGCCAACGCGTACGGGTTCCGCTCGCTCTACCCGGCTTACTACGGCACGCTGCCGCCCGAGCTGGACGAGCAGCTACCGCAGCTGACCGAGGACTCCTTTCCTGGGGTGCTGGCCAACGTGATCGCCGGCCGGATCGCCAACCGGCTGGATCTCGGCGGCGCGAACTACACGGTGGACGCCGCCTGCGCCTCCGCGCTGGCCGCCATTGACCTGGCCTGCAAGGAGCTGCAGGCCGGTACCAGCACCATGGTGCTGGCCGGTGGCGCCGATGTGCACAACAGCATCCATGACTACCTGATGTTCGCCGCGGTGCAGGCCCTCTCGCCGACCGGCCGGTGCCGCCCGTTCGACGCCTCCGCCGACGGTATTGCGCTCGGCGAGGGCGTGGCATGCGTGGTGCTCAAGCGACTCGCCGATGCCGAACGCGACGGCGACCGGGTTTATGCGGTAATCAAGGGGATCGGCTCGTCCAGTGACGGGCGCTCGCTGGGGCTGACCGCGCCGCGGCCAGAAGGACAGCGCCGGGCGCTGGAGCGTGCGTATCGGATGGCTGGGATTTCACCGGCCGAGGTCGGGTTGGTTGAGGCGCACGGTACCGGCACCGTGGTCGGAGACCGTACCGAGCTGGCGGTGCTGACCGAGTTGTTCACCGCGGCCGGCACACCGATCGGCAGCTGCACGCTGGGATCGGTGAAATCCCAGATCGGACACACCAAATGCACCGCAGGAATAGCCGGGTTGATCAAGGCGGCGTGTGCGGTGCACACCGGGGTGCGTCCACCGACCGGCCAGCTGCGGGATCCAAACCCCTACTGGGATTGCAGCAGCAGCCCGTTCTCCTTCGACATCGCCGCACGGCCCTGGGCCTCATCGGCGCGTCGGGTCGCCGGGGTGAGCGCGTTCGGGTTCGGCGGCACGAACTTCCACGCCGTACTCACCTCCTATGACGGGGCACCCGAGCCCAGGCACGGGCTGGACGCGTGGCCTGCCGAGCTGTTTCTGTTCGCCGGTGCGGACCGGGCCGCGGCGATCGCGAAGATGGACCGGCTGGCCGAGCTGCTCGCGGCCAATGACGCCGCTGGCCGGCCCTGGCGGCTGCGGGATCTCGCCCGAAGCTTTTCGGAAGGGTACAGCGGCAATCGGGTGTGGGCCGCGGTGGTGGCCGACGATCTGGACGACCTCGCCGTCAAGGTGACACAGGCCCGGGCGGCCGCCCCAGGGGATGGTGTGTTCGTCGCGTCCGACGATAACCAAGCGGCGGGTCAGGTCGCGTTCCTATTTCCCGGACAGGGCAGTCAACGCCCTGGCATGCTGGCCGACCTGTTTGTCGCATTCCCGCGGCTGCGCCGGTTCCTGGAGCTTGGCCAGCGGTGGGCCGGTGCGATGTTCGCACCCGCCGCGTTCGGCGCAGAGGAATCAGCGCGGCAGCGCGCGACACTGACCGACACCCGGATCGCTCAGCCGGCGCTGGGGGTCACTGGACTAGCCATGCATGAGATGCTCACCTCGCTGGGGATACAACCGGACCACCTCGGCGGGCACAGCTATGGTGAGCTGGTCGCGCTGGCTGCGGCTGGCGCCGTTGATCCGGCTGAGCTGCTGGAGCTCAGCGAGGCGCGTGGGCAGGCCATCCTCGCGGCTGCCGGGGCCGATCCCGGCACGATGGCCGCGGTCGCCGCAGCTGTCGAGCAAGTCCGGGCCGTGCTCGTGGATGAACCGGTCGTGGTCGCCAACCACAATGCGCCCGGCCAGGTGGTGATCTCCGGGCCCACCCCTGCGGTGGAGGCCGCGCTGAACCGGCTCACTGAGGTGGGGCTGACTGGCGCGCGCATCCCGGTGGCGTGCGCGTTCCACAGCCCGGTGGTGGCTGGTGCTACGCCGATCTTCGCCGCGGAGCTGGACCGCCGTGCGGTCGGTTCACCGCGGCTGCCGGTGTGGTCGAACACCTCAGCGGCGCCATACCCGTCCGAGCCCGCCGCCATCCGGGCCATGCTGGCCGCCCACGTTGCCGAGCCGGTCCGGTTCGTCGAGCAGGTCGAGGCGATGTATGCCACCGGGACGCGGGTCTTCGTCGAGGCCGGTCCGGGCCGGGTGCTCACCCAGCTGGTCGGTGCGATCCTCGCCGATCGGTCACATGTTGCGGTCGCCACCGATGTAGCAGGCGAGCCCGGTCTGCGGCGGCTGCTGCTGGCGCTCGCCGAGCTGGCCGTCGCCGGGGTATCGATCAATCCGGCCGGGCTCTTCCACGGCCGCGATGCCCGCCCAGTGTCAACATCTGACGTTCCCCGGCACCCCGGCTGGATGGTCAACGGCCACCTGGTCAAGACCGCTGACGGGCACTGCCTGCCGGGCGGGTTGCGTCCGGCCCAACGGCTAGCTGGACCAGACACCAACACAGGCGATCAGCGGGACGCGGCCGTGCGGGAGTTCCTGCGCAGCACCCGCGACGTCATCGCCGCTCAGCGCGAAGTCATGCTCGGTTACCTTGGAACGTTCCCACCTGCGCCACCCGAGCTACCCGACCCTACCCGCGTTCTGGAGGCAGACCGCAGTCATTCCGGTCGCCTCACTGCAGGCCGTCCCCAGAACGCGGTTATCGAGTCGGGTGACCTGGAGCCGGATGCGGTGCTGGGCACCGTGCGGGCGCTGGTGAGCGAACGAACCGGGTACCCGGTGGACATGCTCGAGGCCGACCTCGACCTGGAGGCGGATCTGAGCATTGACTCGATTAAACGGACCGAGCTGATCGGTCTGCTCACTGATCGGCTTGGCCTGGCTCGTACCGGCGCCACGCTGGATGGGTCAGTGATGGACGAACTAGCCCGGCTGCGGACGCTACGCGGCATCGTTGACTGGATCACCAATCGGACCGGCACACAGCCACAAACCACAGCGTCCCAGTGGGCGCGACGCTCTCTGGTCGAGGTCACCCCGTTGCCGCCGCTGACCGGTCCGCCTGACGCGTCGCTGCGCGGGCGCCGGGTCGCCATTGTCGGGGACGGGGTGGGAATCGCGCTGGAGTTGTCCGTTCTGCTGGAGCGACACGGTGCCGAGGTACGGCTGCTGGGCGCGGACCAAGCCACCGTGGTGACGGGGACTGATGCCGTCATCTACCTGGCCGCGCTGGATCGGGGTCGGGCACCGGTGCTTCCGGACGGGTTCGCCACGCTTCGCGACGCGATCCTCGGCGGGGTCCACCAGCTGCTCGTCATTACCGGCGGGGGTGGCCGGTTCGGTCGGGCACACGCAGCTAACGGAGTGGCCGGGATCGGGCTGCGCGGTCTGGTCCGCACAATCGCCCGCGAGTTCCCGGACCGCCTTGTCCGGGTCATCGATGTGGACCCCAAGGAGGAGCCGGTCCACATTGCCGGGAACCTGCTCGCCGAACTGCTCACCCCCAACGCTCCCACCGCAGTGGGTTACGCAGCCGGGGAAAGGGTCACGCTGCAACTCGCCGCCGCGCCGCTGGACCCGGGCGCAGCTGGCGAGCTCGAGCTCGGACCGGACTCCGTGGTGCTGCTCACCGGCGGTGCCCGCGGCATCACCGCCCAGGTCGCGATCGGCCTGGCGCGCGCCAGCGGCAGTCACCTGGAGCTGGTTGGCCGGACCCCGCCACCGGTTGGCGAAGAGCATCCGGTGACCGCGGCGGCGACCGACCGGGTCGCGTTGCGGCGGGTGCTGGCGCAGGCCGGGGACCGCACGCCAGCCGAGATTGAGGCGGCAACCAGCCGCACCCTTGCCGAGCGGGAAATCCGGGCGACGCTCGCCGAGCTGGCCGGGGTAGCCGCCTCGGTTCACTACTCCGCGGTCGACGTCCGGGACCCAGCGGCGGTCGCCGCCCTGGTGGATGGCGTGTATCAGCGGCATGGGCGGCTGGACGGGATCGTGCACGGCGCTGGGGTGCTGGCTGATCGGCTGCTGGTGGACAAGACGCCCGAAGGGTTCGCCCGGGTCTGGGAGACCAAGGTCGGCGGGGCACGGGCGCTGGCCGAGGCGGCCCGGAAAGATCTCGGATTCCTTGTGCTGTTCGGCAGCGTGTCAGGGGTGTTCGGCAACCGCGGGCAGGTCGACTACGCCGCCGCGAATGACGCGCTGGACACGCTGGCTCGGATCTGGGCAGGCGGGGCCCACGGCCGGGTGGTCGCGGTCGATTGGGGGCCATGGGCGGTACCCGGCTACGGGACTGGGATGGTCTCTGACGAGCTCAAGCGCGAGTACGTACGGCGCGGCATCGGGTTGATCAATCCCGGCGATGGCGTCGCCTGTCTGCTCGCTGAGCTGGCCGGCGGCACCGATCCCCAGGTGGTGTACATGTGCGCCGACCCAGCAGCGTTCGAGGTCGGACAGGATGGCTGAACCGGTCAAGGTGGCCATCGTCGGGATGGCCGCGGTCTTCCCCGGCGCACCTGACCTGGCCACTTACTGGTCGAACATTCTGGCTGACGTAGACGCGATCACTGACGTGCCGGCCACTCGCTGGGACCCGTCCTACTACGACCCCGGGGCTACCGCGAGCCGGCGCGGCGACCGGCTGTATTGCCGCCGTGGCGGATTCGTCCAGGAAGCCACGTTCGACCCGACGCGGTTCGGGATCATGCCGCTGGCGGTGCCCGGCACCGAACCCGATCAGCTGCTCGCGCTGCACGCGGCCACGGAAGCGCTCGCCGACGCCGGTGGGGAAAACCGGCTCGGAAACCGGTCCCGGGTCGGCGTAATCGTCGGCCGGGGCGGGTATCTCACGCCGGGCCTGGCTCGGCTGGACCAGCGGATCCGGACCGCAAACCAGCTCGTCACCACGCTGCGCGAGCTGCTCCCGGACCTGGACGAGGCGCGGTTGGACGCGGTCCGGGCCGCCTTCCAGTCTCGGCTTGGCCCGGAGCGGCCGGAGAGCGCGATCGACCTGGTGCCGAACCTAGTTGCCTCGCGGGTGGCCAACCGGCTCGACCTGGCGGGCCCCGCGTACACCGTTGATGCCGCCTGTGCCTCGTCACTGGTCGCCATCGATCATGCCGTCCGGGAGCTGACCACCGGCCGCTGCGACGTCGTGCTCGCCGGCGGGGTACACCACTGCCACGACATCACGCTGTGGAGCGTGTTCAGCCAGCTCGGCGCCTTGAGCCCCAGCCAGCAGATCCGGCCGTTCCACCGCGGCGCCGACGGCATCCTCATCGGCGAGGGCACCGGAATGGTCGTGCTCAAGCGCCTGGCCGACGCTGGCGATGACCGGGTCTACGCGGTGATCCGCGGAACCGGGGTGGCCAGCGATGGGCGGGCCGCTAGCCTGCTGAGCCCACGCGCCGACGGCCAGGCACTGGCCATCGAGCGGGCCTGGCGGGCGGCCGAACTGGATCCGACAGCACCGGGCGCGCTCGGCCTGCTGGAGGCACACGGGACCGCGACCCCGGCCGGCGACGGGACCGAGCTGGCCTCGCTGACCCAGGTCTTCGGACCGCCGAACGGCGCCGGCCACGACATCGGCATCGGCTCAGTCAAGTCCATGATCGGCCACGCAATGCCAGCCGCCGGCATCGCTGGGCTGATCAAGGCCGCGCTGGCCGTGCACCACGGCGTGCTGCCGCCCACCCTGCACTGTGACGACCCACACCCGGCATTAGCAGGTACCCGCTTCGCCCCGGTGACCGAGGCTGCGCCGTGGCCATCCCGCGGTCACATGCCTCGCCGGGCCGGAGTCGACGCATTCGGCTTCGGCGGCATCAACGCGCACGCCATCCTCGAGCAACCACCGAACGCCCGACGCTCGCGACGAGCGCAACCCTCGGATCCCGAGCGGGTGCTGCTGCTGGCCGGGAGTACGCCGGCTGAATTGGAGCAGCAGCTTCACGTGTCAGACACCAGCCTGCTCGACCGCGACGACGCGGGCGCCCCACCAGACGGTGAACCGTGCCGGGTGGCCATCGTCGCTCCCACCGCGCGCCGGCTAGCGCTGGTCCGCAAGGTCGTCGCACAGGGCCAGCCGTGGCGAGGCCGAAACGACATCTGGTTCACCACCACGCCGCTGCACTCCGGCTCCGCGCCGGGCCAGCTGGCGTTCGTCTTCCCCGGCTTGGAGCAGCAATTCGAGCCCCGCGTGGATGACGTCGCCGAGCACTTCGGGCTGGCCCAGCCAAGGCTTGGCGACAACACCGCACTCGGCCAGCATGGCCTCGGCGTGGTCACGGTCGGCCGGCTACTCGATGCAGCGTTGCGCGAGCTCGACGTGATACCTGACCTGGTTGCCGGGCACAGCGTCGGCGAGTGGAACGCGATGGCATCCGCCGGTATTCACCCGTACAAAGCAGTGGAGGAACTCATCGCCTTGTTCAACCCGGCCACGCTGAATGTCCCTGACGTGCTGTTCGCCGCGCTCGGCTGCGGGGCCGACCAAGCCGCCGAGACGATTGGCGAACTGCATGGGGTCGTCGTGTCGCACGACAACTGCCCACACCAGTCGATCATCTGCGGTGAGGACACTGCCGTGATCGCCGTCCTGAACCGGCTGCAGGGGCGGGGAATCCCCGGCCAGGTGCTGCCATTTCGGTCCGGGTTCCACTCGCCGATGCTCGCGCCGTACCTGAGCCGGATCGTGGATACCTTCGCTGGCCTGCCAATATGCCCACCAACCAGCCCGATCTGGTCGGCTACCACGGTGGACCGGTATCCTGACGAGCCCGAGGCCATCCGTACCCTTGCCGCCCGCCATCTCCTCGAACCGGTCCGCTTCGGCCCGCTTGTCCGGCGGTTGCACCAGGCGGGCGTGCGTGCCTTCGTGCAGGTAGGCACCGGCAGTCTGCCCGGGTTCGTGGCCGACACCCTGCTGGGTCTGCCGCACCTCGCGGTGACTGCGAACACCGCCCGCCGGTCTGGCCTTGACCAGCTCCGGCGGGTCGCTGCTGCATTGTGGGTGGAAGGATGGGCGCCGCGGTTCGACCGGCTGCCGACCCGGGTGCCCGCTCCGCCAGTTCCTTCCAGGCACGCTGTACTGCTCGGCCTGGGCGCGCCGCTGATCCGGCTCGGGAACACCGCCCCCACGCTGATCCCGGCCCTACCCGCATCCGCCCGCCCGGTGAAGCTTCACCGGCACCCGGTACTGGCCGAGTTCGACGCGGCGCTGCGTGACGCCACAGCCGCGGCCCGCACCGTCGTCGACTCCTGGGCCACCACCCCCGCCCGGCCCGTCCGGCCGGCTCCCCGCACGCATGCCCGGACTACCCGAGTGCTGTCCCTGAACACGATGCCGTACCTGATCGACCACGGCTTAGTCCGGCAGCCGGCGGACTGGCCCGAGGCTGCGGACCGCTATCCAGTTGTGCCACTGACCACCATGTTGGAGCTGATGGCAGAGGCAGCGCGCGACCTTGTTCCGGGCCGCACCGTGGCCGGCATCCGGGACGTCCAAGCGGTGCGTTTCCTCGCAGTTGCCCCGCCGGTCACGGTGACGATCGACGCCGCGCTGGACGCCGACGGCAACGTTGCTGTGGTGATCGACGGCTATGCGCGCGGCACGGTCCTGCTCGCCGACGACTACCCAGCGCCTCCTGATGAACCTGACCGGCCGTTGCTCGGTGAATGCCCGTGCGAGGTCACTGCGGCGGCACTGTACGGCGACCGGTGGATGTTCCACGGCCCCCGGTTCCAGGGAGTCGCCGAGCTGGGCCCGATCGGTGACAACGGGATCCGGGGCGTGCTCGCTGCCTCATCTGCTCCCGGCGCGCTGCTCGACAACGCCGGTCAGCTCCTCGGCTTCTGGATTATGAAGCAGATGTCCGCGAACCGGCTCGCGTTCCCCGCCACGGTCGGGCAGGTGCGCTGGTACGGTCCAGGGCCACGCCCCGGCGACCGGACCTCCTGCGTGGTCCGGATCAGCTCGGTCACCGACACCGAAGTGATCGCTGACCTGGACCTCCGGGCTGATGGGCGGCTGTGGGCCCGCATCGAGCGCTGGGCCAACCGGCGTTTTGGCACCGATGACGTGACCTGGCCGGTGTTCTTCTTTCCGGAGCGGCATCGGATCGCCGAGCGCGCACCCGGCGAGGTCTTCTTGGTCCGGGACCGATGGCCGGATCCGGCCTCGCGAGAGCTGGCCATGCGCCTGTACCTGGGCGCGGCCGAGCGTGCGGACTACGAACGGCGCAACCCGCGAGCGGCCCGGCAGTGGCTGCTGGGCCGGATCGCGGTCAAGGACGCGGTCCGGCAGTGGCTGTGGGACGCCGGTGCCGGCCCGGTGTATCCGGTGGAGATCACGGTCGGTAACGATGAGCTCGGCCGCCCGGTCGTGACCGGCCCCTTCGCCGCACCGCCAGCGGTGTCTCTTGCCCACTCCGGGTCGCTCGCCGCGGCCGTCGTCGGCCACCCCGACCTCGGGGAGCCGCCCGGCGTCGACATCGAGATGGTCGAGGCCCGTAACTCTGGGACTGAGGCGGCGATCATGACCGAGGCCGAGCGTGGCCTGCTGGACGAGGTGTGCGGCCATTCCCCGGATCCGCACACGGTTCGGGCGGGCTGGCTGACCCGGTTCTGGACGGCGAAGGAGGCGGTGGCCAAGGCGGAGAACACCGGCCTGGGCGGGCGCCCACATCGGTTCGTGGTGGAGCAGGTCGACGGCGACCGGCTATTGGTCCGCAGCCTGCGCGACAGCGCGCACAGCCGTACCCGCTGGGTGCGGACTGCGCTGGGTACCGCGCCTGAGCCGTACGCGCTCGCCTGGATTGCGTCGGGCCAGAAAGAAAGACACGGCGAGGAAGGACGCAGGGATGACTGATGACCCAACAGGCGAGATCTTGGTCGAGGTTCGCGCCATGCTGACCGAGATCATCGGCGCGGAATACGCCTTGAATCTCAACATCGACATGGGCACCTCGTTAGACGAGGATCTCGAACTGGAGAGCATCGAATTCGTCAAGCTGGCCACGATGCTCACGGAACGGTACGGCGACCGGGTCGACTTCGTGGCGTTCCTCGCGGCCAAGGAACTCGATGAGATCATCGAGATGACGGTCGGCGACCTGGTTATTTACCTCGCGAACTGTCTCGCCCCTGCCGGCGCGATCGATGGCTGACGTCACTGCGGGCGGCGTCCGGTTCCACGTTCAGCGCCTAGCCGCCGCCTGTCTGGGAAGCGCGCGGCCGGCGCACCCGGTCATCTTCATCCACGGGCTGGGCATGGATAATCTGTCCAGTTTCTACTTCACCCTAGCCAACCCGCTGGCCAACGCCGGTGCCGACGTGATCCTCTACGACCTGCGTGGGCATGGCATATCTGAGCGACCGCGCACGGGTTACCAGCTAGGAGACTCGGTCGCGGACCTGGCAGCGCTGCTTGACGCATTGCGCGTCGAAGGGCCCGTCCATCTGGTCGGCAACAGCTACGGCGGCAC
The DNA here is from genome assembly GCA_030860695.1 of Actinomycetota bacterium. GTDB lineage: Bacteria > Actinomycetota > Actinomycetes > Mycobacteriales > Pseudonocardiaceae. Next base: position 12,993 of record JALZHU010000022.1, on the reverse strand, counting down.
CGTCGCACTCGGCTTCGCGGTCGCGCATCCCCAGAGAGTGGCGAGCATGGTGCTGGTCGAGGCGCACTTCAGCGTCGCTGGCTGGGCCGAGCAGATCTTGGCCGAGCGCGCCAGGATCGAATCCGGGGGGGAGTTGCGGGGTTGGCTCGAGCAGCTCGGCCGCAAGGTGATCCGGCTCGCGGACATGGCGGAGGACCTGCTTAACCGCACCACGTTCCTGGCCGACCTGAGGGCCGTGCAGCCGATCCCGCTGGATCAATTGAGCACCCTGCGGTGTCCGGTGCGTGCGGTCTACGGTGAGCACTCCGACGTGGTCGACTACGCCCGCCAGCTCAGCGACCACCTGCCGCAGTGCGTCCTCACGGTGCTGCCCGGTTGCGGCCACTCGGTGCTGATGGACGCCACCGCGCAGCTGCGCGAGATCGTGCTGGCCTGGTTCGCCGCGCGGGCCCAGGTGGGTGCCCCGTGAGCCGGTTCCTGTTCGTGGTACCGCCGCTGGTCGGCCACGCCTTGCCCACGATTGCGGTGGCCCAGGAGCTGGCCGACCGTGGCCACCTGGTCGCCTGGGCCGGGCACGCCGACACCGTCGGTCCGTTGTTGCCACCCGGCGCGAGGCTGCTCCCAGTTGCGGCAAACTTCGGCGGTGAGACGCTGGCCCAGCTTCGCCACCGATCGCTGGGTTTGCGGGGAGCAGCGGCGTTCCGTTTCTTGTGGGCGGAATTCTTGATCCCGCTGGCAGTCTCGATGCTGCCCGGCGTCGCGGCAGCAGTGCACAAGTTTCGCCCGGACGTGCTGGTAGCCGATCAGCAGGCGCTGGCCGGCGCGTTGGTGGCCCGCCAGCGCGGGCTGCCGTGGGCGACCTCGGCCACCACTTCGGCGGAGTTAACTGACCAGTTCGCCACCATGCCCGCACTCGGCGGATGGGCACGGCAGTGTCTGTTCGACCTGCAACGTGCCTTGGCCGTATCAGACCCCGTTGATCTACGGTTTTCGGGTCATCTCGTGCTGGCGTTTACGACAGAGGCGCTGGTTGGGCCGATCGGGGCCTTCCCTGAGCACTACGTATTCGTGGGCCCTTCGATCGGCGCACGGGCCGGCACGGTGTCCTTCCCCTGGGACTGGCTAGACCCCGCCCGCCAACACGTGCTGGTCACACTCGGCACCCTCAACCCCGCGGTGGGCCGGCGACTCTTCGCCACCGCAGTGCAGGCGGTCGCATCGCTCGCCGACCGCTTGCAGGTGATCCTCGTCGCCCCGCCCACTCTGGTCGACCCGCCACCTGACCATGTGCTGGTCCGCGAGTTCGTCCCACAGCTCGACCTGCTCCCGTTCGTGCAGGTGGTGGTCAGCCACGCTGGCCATAACACGGTGTGCGAAACACTCGCCCACGGCGTACCACTCGTGGTGGCCCCGATCCGCGACGACCAGCCCGTAATCGCGGAACAGGTCGTCCGCGCCGGGGCAGGTATCAGAGTGCATTTTGGCCGGGTCGGCGCCACTGAGCTGCGTACCGCCGTCACGACCGTGCTCGACGGCCCCTCCTACCGGGCTGCGGCGCGGCGCGTACAGATCTCCTTCGCTGCCGCCGGCGGTGCCGCTGCCGCCGCCGACCACCTGGAGAAACTGGCATGACAGATCCGTACGAGGCCGACCGGCCGTATTACGAAGCAGCGCTGGCCGCCGGCGTCGAGCGCTTTCTCGAACCACGCCGGGATACCTGTCCGTGGTGCGGCTGCACCGACCTGTCGGTCCGGCTGCGGTCCTCCGACCTCGTCCAGCGCAAGCCAGGCCGGTTTACTCTGGAGCAGTGCGGCGCCTGCCGGCACATCTTCCAGAATCCGCGCCTCACCCTAGCCGGACTAGAGTTCTATTACCGAGACTTCTACGACGGTCTTGGGCGCGAACTCGCCCAGTCCGTCTTCAGTGAGCTCAGCCGGTGGTACCGCCAGCGCGCCGAGATGCCCAAGGCGTTCACCACGCCGAGGGCCTGGTTAGACGTCGGCACCGGGCATGGCCACTTCTGCAAGCTGGCGCGGCAAATCTGGCCGGACACCGTGTTCGACGGGCTCGACCAAGGCGTCAGTGTCGAGGAGGCGCAGCGCCTCGGCTGGGTCGATCACGGCTATCGGGGCACATTCCCGGATCTCGCCGTTGAGCTGACCGGTCGATACGACATGATCAGCATGCATCACTACCTCGAGCATACCCGCGAGCCACTGGACGAGCTCGACACTGCTGCCAAGGTCCTCACCTCAGACGGCTACCTGCTGATCGAGCTGCCCGACCCCGACTACCGGCTCGGCTGCGCGCTTGGGCGCATGTGGTTTCCCTGGTTCCAGCCGCAGCATCAGCACATGTTTCCGTTGGACAACCTCGTGCGCGCACTCACCGACCGCGGACTTTCACCGGTGGCCATCGAACGCGGCGCTGCTCACCAGGTGGGCACCGACCTATTCCTGAGCCTGATGCTGCTGCTTAACGTCTGCGCGCCCGACCCAAGGCTGCCGTGGCTGGCCGCCAGGCCGACGCGTTGGCGGCGGTTCCGGCATGCCACGGTGTGGGCCGTAGGCCGACCGTCTCTGGTGGTCGCGTACCTGCTCGACATGCTGCTTTACCAGGTTGTACGCCGCACTCATGGGGGCAACACATATCGGATACTGGCGCGCAAGTGCAGCTGATGCGGCGGCCACGCCGAACCTGTCGCAGTCGACGTCACCGACCCGACCTCTGAAACTGAGCGTAGTTGATCAGTGCCTCTGCGTAACGATAGCGAGTCGGGCACCGATTCTCCCGGTACCAGCCCCTGGATGGTTAGGGGACCAGCTGAAGCGCCAGTTCCTGGAGAGGAGTGTCGTGGCTGTAGTCCACACAGTCCCCGAGACCCAACAAGCCCCGGGAAGCACTCAGGCCCCAATGAGCACTGGGGCCCCGGGAAGCACTCAGGCCCCGGCGGACGAGCCTCTCAACAAGCGGCGCCCGATCACCGCCGGGACGCTGACGTTCATCATCGCCCTCATCGCTAACCTCGCCATCATCGCCATCATCGTCAATAGCGGCGATCCCGCCGCAACGGCCACGGTGTCTACTTCGGGCCACCCCGAGGAGCAGACACTGCCTGCACCGGCCGCCCCGCCAGCATCCCTGCCCGCACTCCCACCAGGTCTGGCGACCACCTTCAACGAAGGCAGGTTCGTGGTGGGCACGGACATTGCCCCTGGCACCTATCACACCGCCGGACCATCCGGGGAGCTGGACTGTTACTGGGAACGCCTCAAGGACACCAACGGCGCCACGGACTCGATCATCGCCAACAATCTCGGGCCCGGCCCCGCCACCGTGACGATCAACACGAGCGACGGCGCCTTCCAGACTCGCTGGTGCAGCACCTGGACCAAGGTCAACTAACACGTCCCGCGGATCTGGGGAAGCGCAGGGCGACGGTGGTGCCAGTAGGGCCGGCGTGGGTTGTCAGAACGTCGGCGAGCTGGCGCGCTATCCAGAGGCCCCTACCGCGTCGAGCGTCGCTGGGAGGCCTGATGTAGCCGGTGGTTACCGGAATGCGAGTGCGGCCATGGTCATCGACCTGGACAAACAAGGCTTCAGGTGTGATCCAGCCCCGGACGCGGGCAGGAGGCTGGCCGTGTTCCAGGGCGTTGGTGGCGATCTCGTCGACCGCTATGACGATGTCGTCAGCGTCAGGTTCGCTCAAGCCGTGGGTGTCGCCCCAGGTGTGCAATAGCCGACGTAGCGATGCGAGATCGTCGGGGGAGTTGAGGTGCACATCCAGATCGAGATCAGCCGGTGGGGCAGGAGGCGGGGTTTCGTAGCGGGTGAGGTAATCGGTGGGCATACGGTACTCAGTGCTGACGATCGGGCCGCTGGTGCTGAGCAGCTGTGGATGTACCGTGCGGACGTGGGCCAGCACGTCCGGCGGGTGGCGGCGCTCGTCCCATAAACACACCACCGGATACCCATATGGCGCGTAGATCTCGTTGGCCATCGACTCGTACCGCAGATACTGGCTCAACCGGTCAGGGCTGATGTCAGAGTCGAGCTCCCCGATCACACGAGTCGGGACACCAGCGCGGTACTGCTGGGCGAGGTAATCAGCGAACCCCTCGAACATGCGACCAAGCCGGTCGTAGGACAGACCCGAGCTGACCCATTGCACGCGATCCGCCTCGGCGCCCAGGGCATCACGAAGCACCCGCCTGGCAGCCTCGGAAATCATTAAGAGGACACTTTCGTGACGGCGCAGGCCCTCCATGAGGTAGGGCAGCAGCAGGTCACAAAGTTGCTCGTCAGAGCCATAGAGCACCGCGACGTGCGCGAACTCCCCAGCAGGCTCACCCGGGTCCATGGAGCTACTCACGACGGCGCCGCCCACCCTCCATCGAGGTCGCTACCCCGTTGTGAACCCAATCGGCACAGTCCCAAGTCATAACCACGCCTGGATACCCAGTATCAGACCGCCTACACCCCCCGATCTATCGGCCATGCTGACGCCGGCATCCGTGTGGTCACAGGCCGATGTGGTCAGACCTCACCATCCACGTCGTACACCTCGGTCGCGGGGCTTGCCAGCAACAGCTCCGCCATTTCCCGCTTCAGGACAGTCAAGCGGCTTTCCTCCTCTCCGGTCCGCTCCTCCATTCGCGCCAGCGCGAGAAACTCTTCCCCCACATACCCCTCGCGAAGGGCCACCGTCACGCTGCGCCCTCGGTAGCCGAGCCGGAAAACAAAGCGCTCGCGCGTCCGACCCAATTCTGGACGCGCCAATGCATCGTCGACGACATATCGGCCCTCGGTGACGGCACGGGTAACCATTTCGAACGCATCACGGGCGCCTGGGCCGGCGAAGGCCGTCTCCACCTCGATCTCCCGTCGCTCCGGCAGGCCGCCCGGCGCGAGTAGCGGCAGCACGCGTTCCATTACCTTGAAGGCGTGGGCCACGCCCCCAGGAGAGCCTGGACCGTGGTAGCGCATCAGGTCCTCGAACGTATAGGCCAGCACACTTTCCTGGTCCGCAACCTTGACCGTGCTGATCACCCGAACTCCTCCCCGGCTGCTTGACGCGTTTCAGGTCTGCAACGGTACGTTCGGAAAGATCGCGCCGACCAGCCGGTGGTAGGAGTTGAGGACACGACGGACAAAGCGATCGGTCGCGGCTTTGCGCTGGCGCTTTGACGGCGAGATCGCCGCCTTCGGCACTACGACCGGACACCGCGTCGTCGTCGGACGATGGCCAGTGTCGCCCTTCGGCCCAATCAGCGACGTCATGCTCGAGACGGCTGACGGCACCAGGCAGCTGATCGCTCCCAGCGACGAGGTGGCCGGTTTTATTGCCAGCACCTACCGCTTCGACTCCGTCGAAGTCGCACCGGTCGAGGTGATCCGCCAGCCGGGGCGGCTGGCGCTGGTAGCCGGGCAGCTGCGAGCCGACCTGACCATTGGTCGGAGAAGCTGGCTCGGACTGCTGCTGCGAACCGTGCCGCGCCCAGTGGCCACCGCCCCGGCCTGGGCGGCTCTGATGGACCCGCTGGTGCGCGCTGTGCTCCCCGGTGTGCGTACCCGCGGTAGCACCAGTGCTGGGCGTAGGCAGTGGTACGGAGCCTGGGATCTCCATCCGCTCGTGGCGGTGACCGCCAGCTGGCAGGGAACGGACCTCGGAGCCATGGCCGACGTCTTTCCGTCTGTCCGGTTCGGCTTCGGCTCCGCACCAAGGCGGCCCTCACTTGTTCGCCTGACCACGACAGTGCAACTTGCGTAGCAAGGCATCGTGCAGTGCGCGGGCATACCCGCGACGTCACCGGGCGTTTCCGGCACCGCTCGTCATGCCCGCCACTCCTCCCGCCAGTCGGGATGTGCGTCATACACCGAAGCCACCAGCCCCAGCATGGCCTCGTCATACTGGCGCTGAGCCTCCCTGCGGAGGAACGCAGCCTTTTCCGGAAACGGGACGGGAACGCGTTCCTCCCTCGCCTGAACCGGGCCAGCAACCAGCAGAAGCCCGCTCTGATCGTCGGTACGCATGATGCGCAGCCGGCCGCGACGCTCGGCTTCGTCGATCTGCGGTAGCTCGCCCGTCTCACATCGCCGCTCGTCGTCGGCGAGCCGGGCAAGCACGAAGTCCCTCAAGTCATCCACGTCGCTTCTCCCCGCCCCAGCGGATTGTTCCTGTTCGACCTTGCCATACCCCGTAGGTCTCAATAGTTTCACCGCTGCCGAGGCGAGCGGGTTGTGAAAACCTCGCGGTCGTGCAAGCGCCTATCTGGCTACGACCGACCGTTGTCACGCCCGTCGTGGCCTTGCTGGTGCTTGCCGCGGTATGGGGACGCGCTGTGCCCTTTGCGCTCATGCCTCTGATGAGCATCGCGCTGATCGGCGCGGTGCTCGTCGCCGTCCACCACGCCGAGGTTGTCGCGCACCGGGTTGGTGAACCGTTCGGCTCGCTGATCCTGGCTCTCGCGGTGACGGTGATCGAGGTCGGGCTCATTCTGAGCATCACGGTATCCGGTGGTTCAGAGACCGCCTCCCTCGCACGGGACACCGTCTTCGCCGCCGTGATGATCACCTGTAACGGCGTCGTCGGCCTATGCCTCCTGATAGGCGCAGTGCGCCACCACGTGGTGTCCTTCCAAGCCGGGGGCAGCAGCGGAGCTCTAGCCAGCGTGCTGGCGCTGGCGACGCTGTGTCTGGTCCTGCCCACATTCACCATTAGCTCGCCAGGGCCGACATTCTCTGGCGCACAGCTCGCGTTCGCCGCCGTCGTTTCCATCACGCTGTACGGGGTCTACGTCTTCGTTCAAACCGTTCGGCATCGGGACTACTTCCTGCCGGTCCGGGTCAACGGAGCAAGCGAGCACGCCGAAGCGCACCTGCCGCCACCGGCGACGCGCACCGCGTTGCTCAGCCTGGCCCTGCTGATCGCTTCGCTGGTGGCGGTCGTCGGGCTGGCGAAGACGGTTTCCCCTGCAATCGAGACGGGAGTCAGCGCCATCAGGGCCCCCCTATCGGTGGTTGGCGTGGCGATCGCCCTGCTCGTCCTGCTCCCCGAGACCCTCGCCGCCGCTCGAGCCGCAACGCGCAACCGGCTGCAAACCAGTTTCAACCTCGCCTTCGGCTCAGCCCTGGCCAGCATCGGACTCACCATCCCGACCATCGCCGTCGCATCAATCTGGCTCGACGGACCCCTGCTGCTCGGATTAAGCGCCACGGAGATGGTGCTGCTCGCGCTTACCGCACTGATCGGGACCCTCACCGTCTCCCTCGGCCGCGCCATCCTGCTCCAGGGAGCCTTGCACCTGCTGATCTTCGCTTCGTTCCTCTTCATCGCGATCATGCCCTGACTCCCCCGCACATGAAGAGTCTTTCATCTCTCGCTCATGCTCTTTTCGCTATGAGAAACAACAGTGCATGCCGTGAGGATCGGCCGGGATGGCGGTGGTTGCGCGGATCTCGCTAGTTCCACAAATCGTGCCGCCCACCCTGCCGATGGACGACGATGACGACGGACGCGACGGACCCGGTGGCGGTGACGACGGCGCACATGACTGGGCCGGCTACTGTCACCGCTACGTCCCGCCGGTCAGCCTATGGCGCAGGTCCGGACGCCGGATCCGAGCAACGGCCGGCGAAGCCGCGGCGCCGGGGTGCCTCAGCCCGGCTGCAGATCATGGGCTGGCTGGTGCTAGTGCTGGCTGCGGCGCTCGTCTCCGTAGTGCTGGTCACCCGAAACGTGCTGATCAATGGGTTGGAGCAGGAGATCAGCGCGGCGCTGAGCCAGGAGGTCGAGGAGTTCAGGCAGTTCGAACAGCAGGGCCGCAACCCGGAAACCGGCCAGCCCTTCACCTCGGCGGTCGAGTTGTTGCAGGTGCACCTGGAGCGGCAGCGTACCGGCGAGAGCGAGGTACTCGCCGGAATCTCCGCGACCGCTGCCACTCCACCACTGGTGGAGGGCCAAGCCAACGCGGAACGGGCGATCAACGAGCCGGGGATGCTCACCGCGATCGAGACCGAGGGCGACCCGACCGGTGCGCTGAGCACCAACGAGGGGGAGCTGCGCTGGGCGCGGGTGCCAATCCACCTGCACGACACCACGGTGGACGGGTACTTCGTGGTGGGGTTCCTCGTCACACCGGAAGTCGCTGAGGTCAACAAGGCCGTGCGGACCCTCGCGCTGGTCAGCCTGCTTGGGCTGATCCTGGCCGCCGGGGTCTCGTGGATCGTCGCAGGCCAGATCCTTGCCCCGGTCCGGCTGTTGCACCGGACTGCCGCCCAAATCAGGGAAGATGACCTGACCCGGCGTATCCCGGTGCGGGGCAACGACGACATCGCTGCGCTGGCCGAGCAGTTCAACGCCATGCTGGAGCGGTTGCAGGCTGCCTTCGCCGCTCAGCGTGAGTTCCTTGATGATGCCAGCCACGAGTTGCGCACCCCCATCACGATCATCCGGGGCACCCTGGAGCTGCTCGGCGACGACCCGAGCGAGCGGACCGAGGACCTCCGGTTGTGCCTAGACGAGCTGGACCGGATGAGTCGTATCGTGGACGACCTGCTGCTGCTGGCGAAATCTGAGCGGCCCGACTTCGTGCGCCTGGAGCCGGTCGACCTCGCGGAGCTGACCAGCGATATCGACGCCAAGGTGCGCGCGCTGGGCGAGCGGCGCTGGCAGTTAGAGGCCATCGGGGAGGGCACCGTCCGGGTTGATCCGCAACGTATCACCCAGGCCATGGTGCAGCTGGCACACAATGCCGTCCAGCACACCAAGCCCGGCGACGCGATCACGATCGGATCGGCGCTACAGCTAGGGACGCTGACCTTCTGGATCACTGATAGCGGCCCCGGGGTGCCTCCGGAAGACAGCCAGGCGATCTTCGAGCGGTTCTCCCGAGGCTCCACCGGCGGGGCTCGCACGCACCGCGTCGGAGCTGGGCTGGGCCTAGCGATCGTCAGGGCCATCGCCGACGCGCATGGCGGCGCCGTCCGGCTGCGGTCCGTGCCCGGGCAGGGCGCCACCTTTGTTATCGACATCCCCGCCGAGACCGCGGTCGGTGCGAAAGGAGAGACGATCCGGTGAGCAATCGCATCCTGATCGCCGAGGACGAGACGCGGATCGCGGCATTCGTGGAAAAGGGTCTGCGGGCCAACGGGTTCACCACGACCACGGTCGGCGACGGGCACAGCGCGCTGGACTACGCCCTCACCGGAAGTTTCGACCTTGTCATCCTGGACCTCGGGCTACCCGGCAAGGACGGGTTCACCGTGCTGCGCCTGCTGCGTGAACTCGGCACCACCGTGCCAGTGATCATCCTCACGGCCCGGGACACGGTGCGCGACACTGTCGCCGGGCTGGAGGGCGGCGCGGATGACTACATGACCAAGCCGTTCCGGTTCGAAGAGCTGTTGGCCCGGGTCCGGCTGCGGCTGCGCCCGACCGACCGTGCCCCCGAGGTCACCGTCCTCAGTGGCAACGGCGTGACGCTGGACCTGCGCACCCGCCGCGCACAGGTCGGCGAGCGCACCGTCGACCTGACCGCGCGCGAGTTCACCCTGCTCGAACTCTTCCTGCGCCATCCCGGCCAGGTGCTCTCCCGCGAGCAAGTGCTCTCCCATGTGTGGGGCTACGACTACGACCCCGGCTCCAACATCGTCGACGTCTACGTCCGCGCGCTGCGCCGCAAGATCGGCACACAGCAAATCACCACTGTCCGCGGCATGGGGTACCGCTGCGGGTAGCCGGCGCGTCTACCCATGGACGCGCCGGCTGGTGTGTTGCGCAGCCTGCTCGTCGGTGAGGTCGCGGACGGTGTATCGCAGGATGTACCGGCGCTTGCCGGCGTCTCCAGCAAGTCGGCGCGCTCTTCGGGTTAGAGCCCAGCCCTACAGTTCCCGAACTTCGGGTCAGATAGCAGATAGAGCATGCAGGCCGCAATCGTGGAATCGTCGGTGACGATCCCGCTTCGGATCATATCTTCTAAATCGGTTTGGGAAAAGTGGCACTGGCGCATGTCCTGCTCTTCGTGTTCTCGCGAGTGTTGACCAACTTCAAGTTGCTCAGCAACGAATATGGTGAAGGCTTGACTACTCATACCTTTGGCTGGATAAAGGCTGCCAAGACGATAGATGTGTCCTGCGCGTAGGCCGGTTTCTTCGGCGAGTTCCCTCCGAGCGAGTTCGGATCTGCCTCCTGCCTGTTGGGCAGGGTGCCCTGGGGAAATTCCCACGAGCGGTGGGAGACCGGGTAGCGGTCGGGGCGTCGGGTCGCATCCTCGCGGAGCCGCATCCAGGGATTTTGGTACACGATCCGCGACGAGATCCGCTGGATCGTCACGTCGTTAGGATCCATTTCAGGTTGTGGAGTCATACCGGTAAACCAACTCGTGCCGGTTGCCAACGACGATGCGGTGTGTGAGGTCAAGAATTCGGTTGTTCTGATGATAAGCCCGGCGCCAGAGTACAAGCACAGGCTGGTTCATGTCTATCTCCAACGTTTCTCGCTCTTCTTCGTTGGGAAGCCGACACGTCACGGACTCTTCGAAGTGGACGCGGTAGCCGTGTTCTTCCATACGGGAGTACATGCCGCCTGGTCCGGTGTCCACCTCTCGGAGCACGGGGATTTCCTCGACCAGGTCGAGCCTGAGGTAGCTCGTGGACAGCTGCATGGGTGGTGCGCCCACGATGCCTTGCCGGCGTGCTCGTCGCAGGACGGGTGTTCCGGTCGACACGCCCAAGCCGCGACCTACCTCCCAGTCAGCCTGGACCTCGCTTATGGTTGTCTCGGTGAACGGCTCGTGGCCGGCCCTCGTTGCGGAGACATGGAACCCGCGCCAGGTTCCGACCTGAGCGGCGGGTTTCGCTTCCAACGGATCGCCCCGGGACCGGACGGGCCGTGCGGGGCGTGCGGGAAACCCTCGAGTGGCGGGACACGATCTACCTCGCTGGGTTCAGCCAGGCCTGCACCGCCACCCGGGCCCGCAAATCGTCCCTGATCATTCCCGGTGGGTCACTGGTGACCCACCGGGTAGACGGACGCGGTGACCGTGCTGCACACCGTGATCTGCGACTGGGACCCCTAAACCCCGGCTGGCTGGCGGTTGAGCAAGCGGCCCCCGACGCTTTGGCTCCCGGCGGCCAGCCGGTCCCAACCAAGGCTCACGAGATCGGAGGTGAACGATGATGCTCGCTGACGCACTCCGGCCGGCTCAGGACCGGTGGTGCGATGTCGCGGGCACCCCACCGCTCTGTTCGGCTGGATTGAGCAGGTCGCAGAAGACCCAGAGCCCGGGGCGCGGTTCTCCCGGCTGCGCCAGCGCGACTATGCCTATAAGGTCCACGCCACCGAAGTCGCCGTCTCACTCAACTACGCCACGGTGCAATCCGCCGCGGCAGCTCCCCAGTGTCACAGACCTCATCAACGCCATTCGCCGCTACATCGACGGCTGGGACGACCGCTGCCGGCCCTTCATCTGGACCAAGACCGCCGAGGAGATCCTCGAACACGCCACACCCAAGAAGCGTAAAGAAACTTCATTCACGCGATACTAGGCAGCTGACGGGTTACTCACTGCACCTCACTCCGCGGTGGGTGGCTCGTGGGCCTTCCGGGTGAGAACAGCCTTGCCGGCCTCATTCCCCTAGTAATCGCCTTGCGGTCACGGGAGGAATCCCTCTCACGCGGGGGGAGAGAGATCCGAGCACAAACGGCTTTCATATGAGCCATGGCAGACCGCGACCAACGCATTACTGGCTCAACAGTCGTCACGATGTAGCCGACGTAAGTACCACAGGATTTCCCGGCCCGGCAGTCAATTGCCTGCCAGCAGCCGCCGAGCCGGGTCTTCCAACACCTAGCATGGGTAGTCGAGGAGATCGAAATGCTACAGATATACACCTGTGAGTGTTCCACTGTGACCAGTGCCGGGATGCCCTGGGCAAGCCCCCTGTTCGAGGTGCATTACCGCACGGAGAACGCCGCACAGGACGCGGCCGCCACCGAGAGATGGTGAGCGGGCTCGGGTAGGCGGTTGCGGTGCTCAGCGTGCGCCCTGGTCCTGACCTGTGAAGCCGAGGGTCACGACTTCAGTACCTGACGCCATCCGGTCACCGCCGACGGACGACCGGCGGTCAGCGAGTACCGGCACTGCTGGCGGCATGAATCCCGTCCGGCTACTCAGAACTACCGGGACGGGCGGTGAGCCCCGATGAACTCCACACATGCTGATGGCTTGTACGGCCCGAGCTTGCCAGCGACAATCGAGAGCTCGAACTCGACCCCAAGCCGCTGCATCGATGCCTCGGTCAAGTCGCGGTCGGTGTTCGACAGGATCGCCAGGCGCCAGCCCCGCGCGTGGGCCTCCTCCAGCGCCGGGCGCACCTCGGGGAAGGCGGGCTAGTTGGGCAGCGAGTAGGCAAGCGCTTCCTGCTCCTCCGGGCTAAGCCGGCTGCCTTCCCTATCCGTGAGCCGCGTGAGCGTCAGGTCGAGGACCTCGCGGTAGGAGCTGCGGGTCCTCGTGCTGCGCCTGCGGGCTCCCTTGACCTGCTCGGCCGCGTCCTGCACTGCGGCGTCGGGAGCTCATCAGCCCCGCACGGGAACCGGCTTCGATCTCCCATCAATAGACGCCGACCAGCCAGCTCAATTGTCGCCGCCGTCGTCACGCCCACCGCCGCCGTCGTCGCGTTCACCGCCGCCGTCGTCGCGTTCACCGCCATCGTCGTCGCGTTCACCGCCGCCGTCGTCACGTTCACCGCCACCGTTCCGCGAGCCGCTGTCGTCGTCGCCACCACCACCGTTCCGCCAACCGCTGTCGTCGTCCCCACCGCTGTCACGCCCGGTGATGCGGAGTTCGCTGTTGCCCGACCGGTCGTCCGACCCGCCATCGTCGTCGTCCGGCCTGCCATCGTCACCCAGCCCGCCATCGTCGTCGTCCGACCCGCCGTCGTCCTCCGACCCGCCGTCGTCGTCCGACCCAGCGGTTACCAGCGGTCCACCGA
>JALZHU010000185.1 GCA_030860695.1 Actinomycetota bacterium | reverse complement strand
GGGAACCAGCTACCGGGGACCCTGGCATCTCCCCGGACCGGACTCACACCGGCTGGCTGCCCTAAGCTTCTCGTTCGGTTACACCACAACCTCCTTAACTTGTGGCGCCCGAACTGCTGGACGCACGGATGATTCAGTTTTTTCAGGTAGGGAGACCGTGGCGTCGATAACGGATGATGAATTCGAATGGCTGCTGTCTAGTTTCGAACGGGAGGCTATTCACCTGGAGACCCGCGATGCGTATGGGACGGTGGTGGAGCTGCCTTACATGGTCAAGTGGGCAGCAGGAGAACCTGACGACCTGGAATGGCTGCAGGGCTGGTGTACCACGCTGCGCGAGCATGTGAAGACGGGGAAGTCGGTGCGGCGGGCTCGGATTGTCTCTGAACCGCTCAGTGACTATCAGTGCTGGTCCTACAGCATTGCTTACCCGATGGTCGAAGCTGGTGAGGATATCCGGTGGGTTCCTCGTCGACTGGTGTCGTCGCTTGCGCTTCCCGGAAACGACTTCTGCCTGTTCGACGACCGCTTGGTCGTCTTCATTTATGCGGGAAGCGGTTTAGCTGTCGACAAGGTTACGTCGACCAATCCCGCTGACATTCGACTCTGCCGGTCGTCCTTCGAGGCTGTGTGGAAGCTGTCGATACCCCACAGTGACTACAAACCCGTCTAGCTCTGCTAAACAGGCACAAGAGGCGCTGGGTGTCCGGCTTCGCGAGCTGCGCAAGGACGCAGGCCTCACGGCGAGAGCATTAGCGGCAGCGACAGGCCAGCACTTCACCCGGGTGAGCAAGATCGAGCACGGTGTACAACCACCAACAGACAAGGACATACGCGATTGGTGCCGCGCCAGTGGAGCCCCGGACCAAATACCTGACTTGATTGCCACCCTACGTGCTGTCGAGTCAGCGTACCTTGAATTTCGGCGACAAAGTCGCGCGGGCATGAAACATGTCCTCGGCGCTGACACCCTCGCCCTGTATGAACGCACGAAGTTGTTTCGCATATACGAGCACAACGTGATACCCGGCCTGTTTCGACCGCCGAATACTGCTCGGCCATGCTGTCGTTCTGGATTAAATTCCTCGGTACACCGAATGACCTCGAAGAAGCGGTTGCGGCCCGCATGGAACGGCAGCGGGTGATCTACCGCGGTGGCAAGCGGTTCGTCGCCGTACTCGAAGAACAAGCGCTACACACCTGGTTTGGCACGGCTGAAACGCAAGCTGGACAGTTGGATCGCCTACTTGCCCTCATGTCGCTGCCTAACGTATCATTAGACATCGTTCCCATGATGACCGAACGGGCTGCGGTCGGTTCCACTGGCTTTTGGATCTTCGACGACAACCTGGTCGCCTTGGAGACACCTACGGCAAGCATCGAGGTCAACAGGCCTCAAGAGTGCGAGCTACGCCCGCATGTTCGAGGCTCTCAAAGCCCCGGCCGTGTACGGGCCAGCCGCTCGACGACTTATCACCCAGGCCTTGGACGAGCTGGACTAACACAAAGGGTCGACGGTTCGCCGTCCTTCCCAACCCTCCACCTCAGCCCGCCATCCGCGACGAATCGTCGCAACATCTCGCAACTTCCTTCCACAGCGGCGCAGCGTAGCCGTAGCGTCACTACGCATGATGACCACTGCCCTGGCACGAATTCGGCCCGCCCGGGCGTTCCCATATTCGCGAGAGATAACACCATGCGTCTACCCAGCGCAGGCCCGTACCCACTCATCCGGGTAGCTAGCTGTTAGTCATGTCCGACTTGCTCGATACCGTCCTAGCCGGGTGAGGTAGTCACCGTTCGAGCCACAGCCGAACGCTTAGTGCGATGGCTGGGCGCCGTGGGATATCTGCGCGAGCGGTACCCTATCGACGCACGTGGCCGACGCGATGTGTGTTAGGCTGAAGCACGTCATTGGTGGCGTCCGTGGCCGCGACGGTCCAAGTGCGCGGTCTACTTGGCGTTGAGCTTCTTTCTCAGGCAATCACCCGAGCGTGTGTTATCGGCCATCACCAACCAGTCCAATACGCTCCACACCTCCCTGCTTGGGAATACGTGAGCATTACATCAATCACCAGTTTCGATGGAAATAATTGTACGACCGTTCTTACTGGGAATTAAAAATAAGGAGGAAAATATTGTGATGTCCACAACACGCGACGAATCAACCACTACTTCCAGTTAACGGCGACCGTCGCGTTGACGCAGTTCCGGGCCATGGCCCGCCAACCGGACGAGGTGGAGATCACTTTCGGTGTGCGGATGGATGCACAGGTTGGCGCAGTGATCGCTAAGACCGGAATAGCGGGAAATTTCGAAGTCAAGCTCACCTGGCGGTCGAACGGCCAGGGTACCCATAACGAGACAGTGAGCGTCCCTGAAACCGCTGAACTACAACGACCCGATCCAGTTGCATAGTAGCTGCGCACCGCGTCATCGGACTTCTCCGCATGGACTGGGTCACCCATAGCGGTCCGTTCTCCATCGCGGCGGCGAACGACACTTTCAACTTGGTTGCTGGCCTGTACGCCTGGGATGATCATCGGGTCGATCACGCCTCGTCAGCAGGCGCTGCTCGTAGACACGCCATCCTACTGAGGGTACTGGTACACACCGGAGATCATCCCGCACTGCGTGTGGCTGTACCACCGCGTCCCGCTCAGCTTCCGCGAGGTCGAGGAACTGATGCTCGCCACGGTATCTTGGGGCGCTGTTGCGTTAACCGGAAGGTGGGCACGGTGGACGGCGGCCAGTGTGCTGTTCAGATGGCAAGCGCGAGTTCGGTAAAGCTGCTTAAATCCGGTGGTTCATGTCGAGGTCGACGGCCAGTTCGTAGTGACCGCGGCGCAGGTTCTGGACGAACGCATGTTCTGCACAGATCTCTCGTACTGAGCGAAGTCGTTTGAGACCACGCATCGGCCGCAGCCGGGACTTCAGGCGGCCGTGGTCGGCTTCGATCGCATTGTTAACCGGTATGAAAGATTCGCGTCGCCAGTCTCGCGGGCCGCTCCGCTTTAGGTGGGGCGTTGGTCGGCATACGGTGCGACCGTCCGGGACAGGGGCGCTGGGAGTGCAGCAGGGTGGGCAGGCCGGTGTTATGCGGTGGGCTGCGAGCCCGTGTTGTTCGGTGGCCGCCCCTGCGACTTGCCCGGTTGCGCTGTGCGCGCGGATCCGTAGGTGTCGTTTCGCCCACTCACTCCCGATCACGGTATTTGATCGTTGGAAGGACGACAGTGATGCAGTCGCGGCTAGAGCGCCGGTGCATTGGGCTGGATGTGCATCGGGAGTTCGTGCAGGTGGCGATTTGGCAAGGCGGGGTGGTGCGGCAGGCTGGGAGGTTCGCCACTACTCCCGCGGGGGTGCGGGCGTTCGCGCAGAGCTTGGGCCCGGCAGATGAGGTGGCCTTGGAGGTCACCGGGAACACGTGGGCGATCGCGACGTTGTTGGCCAGTCGGGCCGGGCGGGTGGTGGTGTCCAATCCGGCGAAGACTCGGGCGATCGCTCCAGGCGAAGGTCAAAACCGACAAGGTCGATGCGGAGATTTTGGCCCAGCTGCTGGCCGCGGATTACCTGCCCTCCGTGTGGTTGCCGGATAAGGAGACCAGCGCGCTGCGCCGCCAGGTGCAGCGTCGGGCGCATATTGTGCGGCAACGTACCCGGTTGAAAAACCAGGTGCATGCGATCTTGCACCGCAACCTGATTCCTCGCTGCCCGGCGGCGGATTTATTTGGGCACAAGGGCCGCGCCTGGTTGGCCGAACAGGACCTGCCCCCCGACGAGCAGGCTGCGGCGGTGGCGCTGCTACGGCAGTTGGACTTCCACACCGAGGAACTGCGACTTCTCGACACCGACCTCGGTCAGGTCGGGCTTGGCCGCCCGGAAGTGCTGCGCTTGATGACCGTGCCCGGCATCGACGCGACCGTAGCGCTGTCGCTCGTGGCCACAGTCGGAGACTTCACCCGCTTCCGTACCCCAGAGAAGCTGGTGGCCTACCTTGGGCTCAACCCCAGGGTCCGCCAGTCCGGCGGCCAACCCGCCCGTCACGGGCGGATCACCAAGACCGGCGGCGGTCGCCACCGCCCGCAAACTCGCCGTGCTGTGCTGGCACCTGATCATCAAGGGTGAGGACTACGCCTTCGCTCAGCCTTCCCTGGTGGCCCACAAACGGCGCAAGCTCGAGCTGCGTGCCGGACTTGCCACCGCGCGGGGGCGCAAGGGCACAGCGTCGGGGTACTCGCTAAGGGCAGTCCGCGCCGCCGAGCGACAGCTGGCCGCTCAAGCCGAAACCGCCTACCGCACCATGGTCGCCGCCTGGCAACCGAGCAAACCCACCACCCCAACCAAGACAAGCAGGGCCCGGGCCGCAGAATCGGCGCTGGGTGTGGCTGTCACCAACGGGGCGCGACTATTCAGTCCCTCACAGAGCAACGCGGCGCGACAGGCCTAACCGCCCGACCCTGCTCTTCGCGACGGGATCGAACCACGCCCACCGCTGTCCGACGCTACGTCGGTCCTCGCCGGGGTCAAGGTCGTTCGTCCAGCTGGGCGCTCCACCTTGACCCCGGCTCCGGACCGACGTCTTAAACCTGCTGCCGCTGGGCGAAAGGAATGAGTCGAGAACAAACCCCGACCTCGCGGAGTCAGACGGGTTGACAATTTCATCCGTCGCATACAGCTCCGTGACGTGGCCGGCCGAGGGCAGCAGCTCATCAAGCACTCGGGAATACGCGGGAGCCCGGTCGGTGCTCACCGCGGCCGGGCGTGGGCTGTGGTCGAGCGCCTGGATGAAGAACCGGCGAGTGGCCGCCAGATCCCGATTCTCCGCGACGAGGACATCGATTACCTGGCCGAACTGGTCAATCGCCCGGTACAGAAAGATCCACCCTCCAGCGACTTTGAGGTAGGTGTCGTCGACGAACCACCGATCACCGGGTACGTGCCGGCAGGGTCGTGCCGCATCGACCAGCAGTGGAGTGAACTGCTGCACCCACCGGAGCACAATCACGTGGTCGACCGTGATGTTCCGTTCGGCCAGCAGTTCTTCGACTTCTCAATACGACAGCCCGTAGCGCAAGTACCAGCGCACTGCCACCATGATCACCTCCGGCGGGAACCGGAACCCCGCGAAGCTGGACCGTGGCGGTGACACCCCGAACGTCGTGACGGCGCATCAGCCCAGCCTGCCTGAGCAGGTCATCCGCCAATGCCAACGGTGCCTGCGGGTCTTGCCCCGGTGCTTGAGCTGTGCGAGCCGGTCGCAGTGCTCAAACCTCCCATGAGGCCGTGAGGTTGCGGCCGGAGGCCGGGTCGAACACCTGGATCTGCTCGACATCGAACCAGAAGACCATTTCTTCGCCCTTGGCCGCCGCGGAGGCAGCCGAGATGCGGGTGGTGATCTGGGTGGTGCCACTGGAGGGAAGATCGGCCGTGCCTGCGTCGACGGCGAGCTCGTCCAGCTCCTTGGAGGTTGCCCGGCTGCCGGACAGCGAGAAGTAGGCGTACTTGTCCGCGCCCATCGACTCGAGCACCTCGATCTGCGCGGAGAACGTCGCGTTGGAGCGTTTGGACTCCTCGACCAGCCGGGCGTCCTCGAAGTGCTCCGGCCGGATGCCAACGATGACTTCGCGCGGCGCGTCGGCAGCCTCCAACGCACCGCGCAGCCGCCCGGTGAGGCCGATGGCGCCGAGTGCGGTCTGCAGCGCACCTTCAGCGACGGTCGCGGGCAGGAAGTTCATCGCGGGCGAACCGATGAAGCCAGCCACGAACAGGTTCGCCGGATGCGCGTAGAGGTCCTGTGGAGTACCCACCTGCTGCACTACGCCACCGCGCATAACCACCACCCGGTCGCCCAGGGTCATGGCCTCGGTCTGGTCGTGCGTGACGTAGATCGTGGTTGTGCGCAGTCGCTTTTGTAGTCGAGACAATTCGGTGCGCATCTGTCCCCGAAGCTTGGCGTCTAGGTTTGACAGCGGCTCGTCCATGAGGAACGCCTTCGGGCTGCGCACGATCGCCCGCCCCATCGCCACCCGCTGACGCTGGCCGCCGGAGAGGTTCGCGGGCTTGCGGTCCAGATGCTCGGTGAGGTCGAGCACCTCGGCGGTGTCGTTGATTTTGTTCGCGATGGTCTGCTTGTCCATCTTCGCCAGTTTGAGCGGGAAGGCCATGTTCTCCCGCACGGTCATATGCGGGTAGAGCGCGTAGGACTGGAACACCATGGCGATGTCCCGGTCCTTAGGCGCCTTCTCGTTGACCCGTTCGCCGTCGATTCGCAACTCACCGGAGGTGATGTCCTCCAGGCCGGCGATCATGTTGAGTGTCGTGGACTTCCCGCATCCGGAAGGCCCGACCAGGATGACGAACTCGCCGTCGGCCACCTCTAGGTCGATCTCGGAGACCGCCAGAGCACCGTCGGAAAATCTCTTGGTCACGCCTTCCAACTCGATTTCGGCCACGGACACTCCTTCGTTATTCGGCCCTGCAAGCAGGCTCAGCCCTTCACGGCGCCGGAGGTGAGCCCGGCGACGATACGACGTTGGAACAACAACACGAACAGAATGATCGGGATCGTGATCACCATCGCGGCGGCGGAGATCGACCCGGTGGGTTCCTCGAACTGCGAGCTCCCGGTGAAATTTGCCATCGCGGCAGGAACCGTGCGCGTGGCGTCGGTGGAGGTCAGCGAAATCGCAAACAGAAAGTCATTCCAGCAGAAAATGAACACCAGTATCGCCGTGGTGACCACTCCTGGCGCGGCAAGCGGCACGATGACCATGCGGAACGCCTGGGCAGGCGTGGCGCCGTCCATCTTCGCTGCCTTCTCCAGCTCCCACGGGATCTCCCGGAAGAAAGCCGCGAGAATGTAGATCGCCAGCGGCAGCGAGAAAGTGATGTAGGGCAGAATCAGGCCCGGCCAGGTGTCGAACAACCCCACCGACCGCTCAATCTCGAACAGCGGGCTGACCAGCGAGATCTGCGGAAACATCGCGATCAGCAGCGAGAGGGCGACCAGCAGCTTCTTGCCGGGAAAGCTCAACCGGGCAATCGCATAGGCTGCCATCGCACCGATCCCCACGGCCAGCGTGGTCGCGATGATCGCGATGCCGATCGAGTTGAACAGCGCGCGGGTGAATTCATCGGTGGCAAAGATCCCACGGTAGTTGTCCAGCGTCCATTCCCGAGGGACGAAATTACCGTCGGTGACCGATGCTGTGGTCTTGAAAGACAGGCTGGCGATCCACAGCACCGGGATTAACGCGTAAAAGAACACCAGCAGATTGAGCAGCACCCAGCCAGCTCTGCGACCCGGCGTATTGGAGGCCGTCATCACCGTCTCCCTTCCGGATCCGAACCCGGCGCTGCAGTGCCGAAGAGTTTGATGAACAGGAACGCGATGATCGCCACACATACGAAGA
Source organism: Actinomycetota bacterium (assembly GCA_030860695.1). Classification (GTDB taxonomy): domain Bacteria; phylum Actinomycetota; class Actinomycetes; order Mycobacteriales; family Pseudonocardiaceae. The sequence goes on along the minus strand of JALZHU010000185.1, from coordinate 3,844 downwards.
TCAGGATGCTGATCGCCGAACCGATACCGAGATTGAACGCCTTGAACAGGTTGCTGTATCCCAAGATGGACACTGATCCGGTACCGTTGTTGCCCCTGGTCAGCACGTAGATGTTGTCGAAGATCCGGAATGCATCGAGCGTGCGGAACAGCAGCGCGACGAGGATGGCAGGCTTCATCATCGGCAAGATGATCCGGGTCAGCCGCTGCCAGGGGCCCGCACCATCCACCTGCGCGGCGCGCAGTAGATCGTCGGGCACCAGCGCCAGGCCGGCGAGCAGTAGCAGCGCCATGAACGGTGTGGTCTTCCACACCTCGGCGAGCACCACAATGCCCAGTGCCGAAATCTGCTCGGTGAGCGGGGCCGACCCCGGCGGTAGCAGATTGACCAGGTACCCGGTACCCGGGGTCCACGCGTAATACCAACTGAACGCCGCCGCGACCGTGACGATGCCGTACGGGATCAGCACCGCAGTGCGCACGGTGCCCCGGCCGACCAGGGTCCGGTGCATGACCAGCGCCAGCGCCAGGCCGAGCACCAGTTCGAGCACCACCGAGACGGTCGTGATCGCGACGGTGACGCCGAACGCGTTCCACCAGTAGCCGTCGGAGAGCACCGCAACGTAGTTGCCCAGTCCAACGAACTCCCGCTGCTCGGGAAAGCGAAGGTCATAGCGCTGCAGGGACAGCCAGACGGCGTACCCGACCGGGTAGGCGGTAACGGCGAACATGACGATGACCGCGGGCGCGCACAGCAGGGCGGCCAGCCGCCGCTCTGCCCTGACCCCCTCGGACCGGCGCACTGTGGTCATGGCACCAGCCCTTCGGAGTCGACGGCTCGCTGAACCTGGCGGACAAGTTCGTCCGCCGTCTGGCGCGGATTGATCTCGGCGGGCGGGTTCAGCAGCGCGGAGAGCACGATTGAGATGCTCTGGTACGCGGGGCTCTTGGGCCGCACGCTGGCTGTGTCGAGCGACTGTTTGATCGCCTGCCAGGCCGGGTATTCATTTTGAAAGGCTGGGTCGGCGTAGAGCACCTCAAGCGTTGGGGGAACGCCGCCCTCGATGGCGTTGCGCAGCTGGTTTTCCCGGTTGCGCAGGCACTGGATGGCGTCGACCGCCTGCTCGGGATAGCGGCTGGTGGCCGACACCGCCAGATTCAACCCCCCGATCGTGACGCTGGCTGGTCGGCCGGGCACCACTGCGGGGTAGGGCGCCCACCTGAACACATCCTGCACGCGTCTGCCGGTGTCCTGGGTGGCTGGGTTGCCGTTGTCGTCAAGGAACGCGCCGCCACCGTTGCGCTTGATGCCGGGCAACACGAACGGATAGTTGACCATAAGGGCCGCCTGGCCGGACTCCATTGCCAGCCGCGTGCCGCCCTCATCACGTTGGGGCAACGACGGGTCGGCACCGGGAGCGGTCGCTACGCGTCGCATCACCGTCAGGGCACGCTCGGCGGCGTCTCCCTGACCAAGGGTCACCGTGCCGTCCTCGGCAACGATCTGCCCGCCTGCACTGGTGAGAAGGGTGTTGAACCACACGGTGAGGCCCTCGTACTGGGAGCCCTGGACCTCGATCCAGCTCGGCCGGTTCTGGGCAGCGAGACCGGTGGCGATGTTGATCAGCTCGTCCCAGGTCTTGGGTGGCTGCCCGCCCGGCATCAGGTCCTCGCGGTACCAGAGCAGCTGAGTGTTGGTGTTCAACGGGGCGGCGTAGAGCTGGTCCTGCCAGATACCCGTGTGGTAGGCGGGTTCCAGCGTGCCGTCGCGGACGTCGGCCGCCGCCTCCGCAGGGAACGGCCGGATCCAGTCGGCCTCGGCGAACTCGGCGGTCCAGGTGACGTCCATCGCCAGAATGTCGATGGTCTGGTCGCCACCGACGATGCGCCGGGCGAGTTGCAGCCGCTGATCGTCGGCCTGCCGGGGCAAGGCGCGCTGCTCGATCCGGTAGCGTCCCCCCACAGCTTGGGTACATGCCGCCGCAGCTTGGGCATACTGATCGGCGCCGTCGGCCGGGGTGTAGAACCGCAGCACCACTTCGCCGTCCCCCGACCCACATCCGGACAGCAGCGTGACGGCGGCTAGCGCGGCGCTCGTGAGTGTGCGAGCGCGGCGGCACGGACCGCGGTGGAGCCTCATCAACCTGAACGCTGTTTCCAGCAGGCGATCGAGAACCATGTCGCTCACTGCTTCGCTCGGTGGTTGCGTTAAGGCGAAGGGCGTCCTCGCCATGCACCAAAGTGGGAAGGCAGGCCCCTTAGGCACCTTGAGAACCGTAACAACCGGGCATCCGAGGCCCGCTGCGTGGCTCCTGAGCGAGCAAGTGGGCCAGGTCGGATAAGCCGACGGCTTAATGCAACTGTGAGGATCGGCGTGTGCCGGCTCCAGGTCGTGGTCTGGCTGTGAGGATCGCCGGCGTGCCGCTCTAGGTCGTGGTCTGACCCGCTACGCAACTGGCTGAAATGCCTTGGCTCTGATCTGTCGACCATGGCTTGGGGTGGTGCTTGCTGCCGCCGGACCGGGTGGACGTGTCCCTATAGGGGCCTTGCCGTCAACAGGGCACCGTCACAGTTCTGACCGCCCACACCGGCCCGGCGACGGCCATCCATTCCCTTTGGCGATCAGGAGACAGACGACCCGTGTCCAGCATGCCCCAGCCGATTCACCACGACCAGGACGACGACGCCGCTAGCGAGGTAGTTCTCGGTGTTGATACCCATAAGGATCTCCACGCCGCAGCGGTGATCAACTCGTTGGGTGTGCTGCTGAGCAGCGAGATGTTCCCCGCCACCGCGGCCGGCTACCGGGCGTTGCTGGCCTGGGCGGATAGGTTCGGCACGGTGCGGCGGGCCGGAGTGGAGTGCACCGGCTCCTACGGTGCGGCGCTCGCTCGTCACCTGCGGGCAGCCGGCGTCACGGTGATCGAGGTTAACCAGCCGGACAAGGCCACCCGCCGTCGACAGGGCAAGACCGACACCCTCGATGCCGCCTCCGCCGCTCGGGCGGTGCTCAGCGGCCGGGCCACGGGCGACGCGAAGGCCGGTGACGGGCCAGTGGAGATGCTGCGGATGTTCAAGCTAGCCAAGGCATCCGCTGTCAAGGCCCGCACCCAGACGATCAACCAACTCAAAGCCGTGCTCGTGGCGGCCGACCCCATGTTGCGCGAAGCACTCTCCGGGCTGAGCAACCTGCTGCTCATCCGTCGCTGCACGCAACTGGAGGTTGACACACCCCAGGACACCACGAGCGCCGCCGCCTACACCCTGCGCCTACTGGCCCAGCGCATCGACCAGCTCACCAGGGAGATCCGCGACCTGGAACAACACATCACCGCCGCCGTCACCCGCCACACTCCCCGGTTGCTGACCCGCTGCGGGATCGGCCCCGACAACGCCGCAGCGCTGCTCATCGCCGCCGGTGACAACCCCGACCGACTGTGCAGCGAGGCCTCCTTCGCGGCCCTGTGCGGTGTCAGCCCCCTGGAGGCATCCTCGGGCAGGACCAGCCGTCGCCGGCTCAACCGCGGCGGCGACCGACAGGCCAATTCAGCGCTCTACCGCATCACCTTGTCATGACTGCGCTGGGATACCCGCACCCGCAATTACCTTGCCCGCCGCATCACCGAAGGCAAAACCCGCCGCGAAGCCATCCGCTGCCTCAAGCGATACATCGCTCGCGAGATCTACCAGATCATCACATCCCCACCCGAGGCCGAGCCGTCAGCGGCTTGACATCCATAGGGGCATCAGAGTGCACAAGGCCCGGTGGCTAGGATTTCCGTTCTCGGTCACCGGGCTCTTTGGTGTGCGCCGCCGCCGGGCCGGCCGCCCGCAGCGAAGCGAGG
>JALZHU010000184.1 GCA_030860695.1 Actinomycetota bacterium | reverse complement strand
GGCTATTGGCGCCCTAATAACCCCAATAAGTCTCCATGTCGGGCGGTTACATGCACGAAATGGACAAGTGGGCGTGGCGGCGGCGGCTGGTGGCGGCGCGGCGGGCGGTGCCTGTGGCGGTGCGGGAGGCGGAAGCGGCAGCGTTGGCAGCGGTGCCGCTACCGCCGGGGCCGCCTGGCACGGTATGCGCGTACTGGCCGGTCGGTGCCGAGCCCGGTTCACCGGAACTGCTCGACGCTCTGATGGGCCGCGGCTGCCGGGTGCTGCTGCCCGTAGTTGGTCAACAGGGGCCGCTGGATTGGGTCGAGTACACCGGCGCCAGGTCACTGCGGGTCGGGCCGCTGGGACTGCTCGAACCGACCGGGCCGCGGTTAGGCTGCGCAGCGATCGCCACCGCGGTCCTGGTGCTGGTGCCGGCACTGGCCGTCGACCGTCATGGGATTCGGCTCGGCCGCGGCGGCGGGCACTACGATCGGACGCTGCCGATGGCCACTCCTGGCACCCCGCTGGTAGCCATCGTTCGTGACGACGAAGTGCTTGCCTCGCTGCCGGTGCAGCCGCACGATGTTCCCGTCACCGCTGCCTTGACCCCGAGGCGGGGCCTGCTACCGCTGCCCACTGAGTAGGCCTGGATCAATACATCACGACGGGGTTTCATTCGAAGGGCCACGGCATGGGCCTTGCTATCATCACATTGGCACTCTCGTGCGTAGAGTGCTAGTTACGTGGAGGCGAGACGTGCCGACCTACTCCTATGCGTGCACTGCGTGCGAGCACCACTTCGACACCGTGCAGAAATTCACCGATCCGGCGCTGACCGACTGCCCGGAGTGCTCCGGCCGGCTGCGCAAGCTGTTCTCGTCGGTGGGCATTGTGTTCAAGGGCAGCGGCTTCTACCGCACCGACAGCCGCTCCAGCAGCTCGACCGAGTCGGGCTCGAACGGCAAGTCGGATCCTGGTTCCAACGGCAAGTCCAAGTCAGACTCCAAGCCGACCAAGTCAGAGGCCGCTTCCGACTCGAAGTCCGGGTCGGGCTCGGCGCCATCCTCGTCTGCCTCCAGTTCGGCAACCGCCGCCGCCTCCTGATCTAGCAATCTGGGGGAGTTATCCCCAACCACCCGGTTGTCCACAGCCGGGGCGATGCGGGCTGCTGCTGCGGCCCGATCCCGCCTAGCGTCGCCATCGTGGCGGCAAGGTCAGGAGGGGCAGGATGGGGCGATGGCGACACGGCAGCAGACCGCGCACGTTGGCGCCGCTGCTGCGGGAGCGGTGGGATGCGGTAAAGCTGGGGTCCGGGTTTGGCAGGACACTGTTGCTGCGCCGGGTCGCGGCCGCGGTGCTCGTCGGGCTCGCTGCGGTGCTGGCGCTAATTCCGGACCAGCGAAGTTCCACCGAAGACGCAGTGGTGGTCGCTGCCCGGGACCTGACCCCGGGCACCGTGCTTGAGGCAAGCGGGATAACGCTGCGCGGGCTCCCCGCGCAGGCAATACCCGACGGCGCCGCTCGGACCCCGGCCGCGGTGCTGGGCCGGACGCTGGCTGCACCGGTCCGGCGTGGTGAGCCCCTGACCGATGTGCGGCTGACCGGCCCGGATCTCGCCCGAGCAGTTTCGACGAATCCGGATGCGGTGAGCGTTCCGCTGCGGCTTGCGGATCCGGGCGTCGCCGCACTGCTGCATCCCGGTGCCGCGGTCGACGTGGTGACCGTCGGCGAGCGGCAAGACGAACCGGTAGTGCTGGCCCGCGACGCCCGGGTGCTCGCGGTGCTGGAGGCCGGCATTCGCACTGGCGCGCACGACGGCAGGCTGGTGCTGATTGCGCTCGATCCTGTTGCCGCGGCTCGGGTCGCGGCGGCCTCGATATCCCAGACCCTGACTGTGACAGTTCGCTGAGACCATGGCATGAGGCGCCGATTTGTCCTGTGCCTTCCCAACCGCGTGATCACACGGCTTTGCTCAGCACCGATCACTTCCCGCTATTGGATCCCGGTGCCAGGATAGGGTTTCTCGATCCCACGAGCGGAAGGACTCCCACTATGAGTCTAATGAACATGATAAAGGACGTGGCTGGCCAGGTCATCGACAAAGCCGGCCCTGTCGTCGCGCAGGCCATCGACAAGGCCAGCCCACTCGTGGAACAGGCCAAGGAGAAGGCGAGCCCGTACGTCGAGCAGGCCAAGGAGAACGCCGGCCCGTACGTCGAGGTGGCCAGGGAGATGACTGCTCCCCTCGTCGAGCAAGCGATCAACAAGGCTGGCCCGTACGCCGAGAAGGTAGCAGTAACGGCCGGCCCAATCGTCGAGCAGGCCAAGGAGAAGGCCGCGCCGCTGGTTGAAAAGGCCGGTGATATCGCCGTCAATTGCGTTGGGGTCGCAGTCTCCACGTTGGACAAGGCCACCGGAGGGCGTTACCACGACCAGTTCGAGAACGTGAACCAGCTGGTCGGGGATGCGCTGAACCGAAACGGCAGGGTGGGTGGCAACTCCTGAGCCCCGCTGCCCGGTCCTGTAACGGCGACCGTTCGGGCCCGCCGTGGTGGGTGCCTCGGGCTGGGTTGGAAGGTAGAGCGTGGCGTAGTCAGTCCTGGTCCGGCCAGGACAGCTCTTCGATCACCCGTCCGACCAGCGGCGTGAGGGTGGCCATCCCGTCCCGGACCGCCGCCCGGGATGACGCCAGGTTGACGACCAGGGTGCTACCGGAGACCCCGGCTAGCCCGCGGGACAAACCCGCGTCCGTGGCGCCAGCGGCGAGCCCGGAGGCGCGGATGGCCTCGGCAATGCCCGGTATCGGCCGGTCCAGCACGCCAGCCGTAGCGTCCGGGGTGACGTCCCGCGGCGACACCCCGGTACCCCCGACGGTGACCACCAAATCCACGCCGCCGATCACCGCTGTGTTCAGTGCATTGCGGATGTCTACCGACTCGCCGGCCACTACGACCGAGCCGTCGACCACGAAGCCGGCCTCTTCAAGAAGTTCGGTGACCAGCGGACCAGTAACGTCCTCATGTTCACCATGCGCCACCCGGTCGTCGACGATCACGACGAGGGCCCGTCCCAGGCTGCGCATGCTGCGTTCCATGGCGAGCACCGTAGTCGGGCGCCATTCGAGCCGAGAACTAAGGTCCAGTTCTTCGAATCCGGCGCTGCCGGCGCCGCGGGTCACCGGGTCCCGACCTGCTGGCTGCCCAGGGTGACCTGCACCTGCCGGGTTTCACCGGCCGGGTTCTTGACGGTGATCTCGACCTGAGACCCCGGTGGGTAGGAGCGGATGGCCGCGACCAGCGCGTCCCCAGTGTCGATCACGCGATTGTCCACCTTGGTGATCAACTCGCCTGGTTGGATCCCGGCAGCGGCGGCGGCACCGTCCGGGGTGACCTGCTGCACTACCGCTGCGCCATCCTGTGACCGCCCGGGAACGATCACACCAAGGACCGCCTGTGTGGCCTGACCGGTACGGATGAGTTCATTGGCGATGCGCTTTGCTTGGTCGATCGGGATCGCGAAGCCAAGCCCGATCGAGCCCACTTTTCCGCCACCGGCGCCGAGCGAGGCGATGGCGGTGTTGATGCCGATCACCCGTCCCTGCATGTCGGTCAGTGGGCCACCGGAGTTGCCGGGGTTGATGGCGGCGTCGGTCTGGATCGCGTCAAGCACGGTCTCCTGACTGCTGCCCTCACCGCCGGCCCGCACTGGACGGTTCAGAGCGCTGACGATGCCGGTGGTCACGGTGCCGGACAGGCCCAGTGGCGAGCCGATCGCCACCACCTCCTGCCCGACCCGGACGTCGCTGGAACTTCCCAGCTGAGCGGGGATCAGATTGTTGACGTCTTGGGCACGCACCACCGCAAGGTCGAAGGAGGGCGCCCTACCGACGATCTCGGCCGGTACCGAGCGGCCGTCCTGCATCACGGCGACGAGTTCGGCGTCGTCCGCGAACGCGGGCACGACATCGCTCGCAGCCGCCTGCACGACATGATTGTTGGTGAGGATTAATCCATCGGAGCTGAGCACGATCCCGCTGCCCTCGGCCGCCACCCGGGCGCCGCGTATCCGGAGTTGGACCACGCTGGGTGTCACCTTTTGCGCCACCTGCTCGACTGAGCCGTTCGGTAGGTTGGCGATCGGCAAGGCCCCCGACGCAGGCTGGTCCAGCGCATTGATAACGCTAGGTCCGGTGCTCGCGAACTGATAGCCGACGGCACCTCCCACGCCTCCTGCGACCAGGCCTACCAGCAGCGACAGCACGACGGCTCCCCTGATGCGACTGTCGCGACGCGGTCCGGGAGCGCCTAGCGGCGGCATGCCAATCGGCGCGGTGGGTGGTGAGGCCCCCCCGGCCGGCGCTGGCCAGGCGTCGGTGGGAGCGCTGTCGGGGGGCGGCGAGGCACCATAGGGCTGGTTCCAAGCTGATGCTGGGTGCTGCCCCGGCGGCTGGGACGACTCGGGTTGACCGGGCGTCGCGCGGGACGGATCGGGGTTCTGCTGCGGCCGCGGCGTGTCGTCGGTCATGTCTCTAGGGTGTCCTGAATTCCTGAGATGTGCATGTGAAGCACCTTGGGGTGTCATGTGGATGGTCGGCCGGGTAGCTCAAGGGTCATGAGCGTCCCGCCAGCGGGACTTCGGCTGGCCCGCACCGTACCGCCGTGACGGGTGGCGACTTGCGCCACGATGGCTAATCCCAGCCCTGATCCGGGCAGGGTGCGGGCATCTGGCGAACGGTAAAACCGCTCGAAGATGTAGGGCAGGTCGGTTTCGGCGATTCCCGGTCCGGCGTCTGCCACGTCCACCACCGCCGTCCCATGGCCGGTCGGTGCTAGCCGCACGGTGACCGTCGCCGCTGCGGGGCTCCACTTGGCGGCGTTGTCGAGCAGGTTGAGCACAGCGCGCTCCAGGGCGTTGGCGTCACCGAGCAGGCTCCACGGCGCGAGGTCGACCTCGAAGCGGATCCCCGGCGCTCGGCGACCCGCTCTGGCCAGCGCCCGCTCCACCACCTCCTGCAGCTCCACTGGTTCGTGCACCACCTGTGGGGCGTCCTCGCGGGCCAGCTCGACGAGGTCACCGACTAGTGCGGATAACTCCTCCACCTGGGCGCGCACGTCGTCGAAAATCTCCTTACGGTCCTGGTCGGACAGCGAAGGAGCGTCCGGGCGGTCCGACGCAGCCAGCAGCTCCAGGTTAGTGCGCAACGAGGTCAGCGGAGTGCGCAGCTCATGCCCGGCATCGGCGACCAACCTGCGCTGGCGCTCCCGGGACTCCGCCAGCGCGCCGAGCATGCTGTTGAAGCTCCCGGTGAGCCGGGCGAGCTCATCGTCGCCGGAGATGGCGATGGGTTGCAGATCGCCGGTGCGAGCGACCCGCTCGGTGGCTTCCGTCAGCCGTTGCACCGGGCGCAGCCCCGCCTGAGCGACCGCGGTGCCGGCGGCCGCGGCCAGCAGCACGCCAGCTCCCCCGACCAAGGCAAACACCAGACCAAGCCGGGACAGTGTGGCCCGGGTGTCATCCAGTCCCCGGGCCACCACCAGCGCAGCACCCGGCCCCGCTGGCACGGCGGCAAGGCGCAAGTCACGCTCCTGATCGGTACGCAGTGACTGTGGCTGCAGCCCTCGCGCCACAGCGAGCTCGTGGGGGCCTAGCGCCAGGTCGCCGCCGACCACATAGCGACCGGTGTCGTCGAGCAGGCCGACCCTGATGTCGGCCGCGCTGAAGAAACTGTTGGGAATGCCACCGAGCTGCTCGGCGCTGGCCAAGGTGGTGCGTAACGAATCGGCGCGCTGCAGCAGCGTCGTGTCAAGTTGGTCGAAGAGGCTGGTACGGACCGTGAAGAAGCCGGCGAGGGACACCAGCGCGACGGCGCTTCCAACGCACATTGCGGCCAGCGCGGTGACCCTGGTGCGCAGCGACATCCGCCGATTCCCGAAATTCGGGTCGACTCCCTGGGTCACGGAGGCGTCTCTCGCAACGCGTAGCCCACGCCTCGCACGGTGTGGATCAGTCTCGGCTCGCCGCCCGCCTCAGTCTTGCGCCGCAGATATCCGACGTAGACCTCCAGCGCATTGCCGGAGGTGGGAAAGTCGTAGCCCCAGACGTCCTCCAGGATGCGGCTGCGGGTGAGCACCTGCCGGGGGTGTCGCATAAACAGCTCCAGCAAGCTGAACTCGGTGCGGGTCAGACTGATCAAGCGGGCGCCCCGGGTGACCTCGCGAGTGCCCTGATCGAGGACGAGATCGGCAAACTGGAGCGCAGCCCCGGCGGCCTCAGCGGTCCCGGCGCCGTCAGGCGGGGAGCGTCGCAGCAGGGCCCGCAACCGAGCGAGCAGCTCCTCCAGGGCGAATGGTTTGGGCAGGTAATCGTCTGCGCCGGCATCCAGCCCGGCTACCCGGTCAGAGACCGCATCCCGGGCTGTAAGCACCAGGATCGGCAAGTCATCGCCGGTGCCGCGGAGGCGCCGGCACACCTCCAGGCCGTCTACCTTCGGCATCATCACGTCGAGCACCATCGCATCGGGTCGCTGCGTGGCGAGCACTTCCATGGCTTGCTGGCCGTCCCCGGCGAGCTGCACGGTATACCCGTTGAACTGCAACGACCGGCGCAGCGACTCCCGGACCGCCCGGTCATCGTCGACCACAAGGATGCGCATGCAACCAGTGTGAACCCTCTGCCTGAGAGTGACCTTAGACAGCCCGCCTGGTAAACCACCGTGCCAACGATCTCCGGCGGTGTTCAGGTCGCAGGCTCGACGCCGGCGTCGACCTGGTCGTCAATCGGTGTGATGCGCACGCGGGCCACCCGCCGCCCATCCATCTCGGTCGTGGTGAAGCGATGGTCCAGCGCCTCCACGCGGTCCCCGACCTCAGGGAACCGACCGAGTTGGCTGATGACGAAACCGGCGAGGGTGGTGAAGTGGCCTTCTGGCAGCTCGATGCCGGTGAGCTCCTTGATGTCGTCGCGGTGCAGCAGCCCATCCAGCTCCACGCTGCCGTCCCCAAGCTGGCGGCTGGGGCGACCTCGAGGGTCGTACTCATCCTCGATATCGCCAACCAGCTCCTCGATGAGATCTTCCAGGGTCACGATTCCGTCGGTGCCCCCGTACTCGTCGAAGACAATCGCCAGGTGGCCGCGCCGGCGCATCTGCGACAGGGCCTGGACCAGCGGAAGGCTGCCGGGTAACGCGGGCGCCTCCCGGGCGAGTTCGCCAACAGTCTCCGCGCTGTCCTGGCCGTGATCACGGCGGTGCGCAGCGGTCAGCAGGTCCCGGACGTGGACGACGCCGAGGACATCGTCGGGTGAGTCCCCGGTAACCGGGTAGCGGGAGTGTGGTCGATCCGCTACATACGCGGCCGCCTCCTCGATCCCGACCGATCCGGACAGAAAATCGACCTCGGTCCGGGGCACCATCACCTCACGAAGCACCCGATCGGTTGCAGTGAACACGTCCGTCAGCACTCGCCGCTCCTCAGGCGTCAGCTCCTCGTGGCTGCCGACCAAATCCCGCAACTCCTCTTCACTGACCTCTTCGGCCTTGACATGCGGGTCAATACCGAGCAAACGGACCACAGCATTGGTGGACACCGACAGGAACCAGATGACCGGACGAGAGACCCTTGCGATCCAGTCCAGCATGGGGGACACGAACAGGGCGATCGCCTCAGGCCGTTGCAGCGCCAACCGCTTCGGCACGAGTTCACCCAGCACGAGCGAGACATACGACACGATCACCGTGACCACGACCAGCGCCAATGTCCCGGCGAGGCCATCCGATAACCCCCACCCGATCAACACCCGTTGCAGCCCGACCGCCAGCGTCGCACCGCCGTAGCTGGCAGCGAAGAATCCAGCGAACGTCACGCCGATCTGCACTGCGGACAAGAATCGGCTCGGGTCCTCCCGTAGGCGCGCCACTGCTCGTCCACGCTTGCCGTCCTCGGTGAGCCGGCGAACCTGTCCCTCCCGCAGCGAGACCAAAGCGATTTCCGACGCTGCGAAGTAGCCGCCGATCAGGATGAACAGCAACATCACGAGAGAACTGACAAACCAACTGTTCATACGGTCATCGTCGCCCTTCTACCCTCGTGAACGTCGCGGATACTGGACCGATCGGGGAACGGCCCCGCTTGATGCCGGGTTGCTCCACGGAGTGCCCACGTCAACTCCGACCCGCTACTGGTGCAACGAGCGGCCGCAGACCTCGAAAGGGCGTCCGAGCTCCAGCACCATGCCGGCCCCTTGATCGCCGCGCGCCCCGGGGGGCTAGTCGAGTTCCACCAGGTGGCTATGCCGCCCCCGCTCGGCTGATGCCATCACGTCCGGTGATCCGGGACGCTCCAGTCATGGAGTGCACGTTCTGTCAAATCATCAGCCGGAAGGCACCCGCGAGCATCGTTTACGAGGACGACAACGTTCTCGCCTTCTGCGACCTCAACCCGATCAACCCCGGCCACCTACTGGTCATACCCAAGATCCACGGTGCTGGCCTGGCGGACCTCGCCGAGGAAGACGGTGAGCGGATGTTTGTCGTGGCCCAACGCCTCGCGGCAGCCCTACGTTCGACCGATCTGCGCTGCGAAGGCGTCAACCTGTTTCTGGCCGACGGTGAGGCTGCGGGTCAAGAGGTCTTTCATGTCCACCTGCACGTCTTCCCTCGCTACGCCGGTGATCGGTTCCGGCTCAACTCCGGGCAGCGCCGGGCATCCCGGGCATATCTTGATGACGTAGCCAGCCGAGTCCGGACAGCGATGTGAGCGCAGCTGGGAGGAATGCATGGGCTCCCCCACCCAAGACCGCTTCAGTCAAGGGCTGCGGCGCCGACCCTCCCTCCGGAAGATGATCTCCGGGGTCTGCTCCACGACCCCGGAAGCCGCAGGAGCGGCACTACCCGCCGGAGAGAACCTCGCCAGCCCTCTGCGCCGTGCTTGTGATCCACCCACACATCTCTGATCAGTCCTCATGTCCCCGGTGGGGGCGGGGACTGTAATCTCAACGGTGTAACTCCTGAGACGGAGGAGACACCTGTGACAATTGTGACGATGGACGTGTCGGGCGAGCCGGCGGAGAGCTCGGATGAGCAGCTGGTCTGGCAGCTGGTCGATCGGGCCCGGGCGGAGGGTCTGAAGCTGACGGGGGAGGATGGGCTGCTGGGCCGGTTGACCAAGGTGGTGGTCGAGTCCGCCTTGGAGGGCGAGATGGACGATCATCTCGGTTACGGCAAGCATGATCCCGCCGGGCGCAATGGTGGGAATTCGCGGAATGGTGCGCGGTCGAAGACGCTGGTGACTCCAGGCCGGGCCGGTGGCAATTGAGGTGCCACGGGATCGGGAGTCGACGTTTGAGCCGGTGATCGTGGGAAAGCGGCAGCGGCGGCTGTCCGGAATCGATGATCTGGTCATCTCGCTGTCAGCCAAGGGGCTGACCCATGGGGAGATTTCCGCTCACCTGGCTGAGGTCTACGGCGCTTAGGTGTCGAAGCAGACCATCTCCACCATGAACGACCGGGTGATGGAGGGGATGGCCGCCTGGGGAGAACCGGCCCCTGGATCCGGTGTATCCGGTGATTTTCATCGACTGTGTGAACGTCAAGATCCGGGACGGGAACGTGGCGAACCGGCCGATCTATGTCGCGTTGGCGGTGACAGTCGACGGGCACCGCGACATCCTGGGGCTCTGGGCCGGGGAGCACGGCGATGGGCAGGGCGCGAAGTACTGGATGCGGGTGCTCTCGGAGATCAAGAATCGGGGCACGCAGGACTGCCTGATCATGGTCTGCGACGGGTTGAAGGGCTTACCCGAGGCGATCGCGACCATCTGGCCCCAAACCATCGTGCAGACCTGCGTGGTCCATTACCCCGATATCGCAGTTATGCCGATAACGGGTTGGGGAGTGCTGATGGGTGGGGGTGATCGGGCGGGTGATGTCGGCATAACGGGGCTGCTGGTGGCGTGAGGCTGTCCTCTCCGACTTCGGAGAGGACAGTGAATATGGATGATCTGCATGCCGTTGGTGTGGTGGGTCCGCTCGGGCCGTATGCGCGGGGGGTTCGCCGCGGAGCTGGCCCGGCTGGGCTTCACAAGGCTTTCCGCGCAGAAGCAGCTGGGGCTTGCCGCGCATCTGAGCAGGTGGTTAGGTGAGGCGGACCTGGGAGTGGCTGATCTAGCCATCCCGGTGGTGGATGCTTTCCTGGCGGGGCGCTGAGCAGCCGGATACCGGGAGTTTTTGACGGCGAAGACGCTGGTGCCGCTGCTGGGGTACCTACGCGGACTGGGCGTGACCCCGCAGCCGGAGGGCCGGGCACCGCAGAGCGTGGCGGCGGTGCTGTTGGAGGGCTACCGCTGCTGGCTGCTGGCCGAGCGTGGCCTTGGGGTCAAGGTCGCCGGTGGTTATGTCGCGGCGGTCGGCCCGTTCGTCGCCGCTTATGCGGTCGGCGGGGAAGCCGGGCTGGCGGAGCTGAGCGCCGGTGATGTCACGGCGTTCATGGTTGCTCAGTCGCGGTGGTTGGCGCCCAAGACCGTGCAGCGGCTGGCGAGTGCACTGCGGTCGTTGCTGCGGTTGTGGCATGTGCAGGGCCTGATCGGCGGACCGCTGGATCAGGTGGTGCCCAAGGTCGCGAACCGACGGCCTGGGCTTGTCCGGCCGTTGGAACCAGGCCAAGTACGGGCGTTGCTGGCCTCCTGTGATCGCCATACTGCTGCTGGGCGCCGGGACCTGGCGATTTTGATGTTGCTCGCGAGGACGGGTCTGCGGGCGGGCGAGGTTGCCGGGCTGGGTTTGGACGACATCAACTGGCGGCGCGGCGAGATCACGATCCGGGGAAAGAGGAACCGCCTCGATGCGCTGCCGCTGCCCGCGGATGTCGGCGAGGCCATCGCGAGCTATCTGCGGGAGGGCCGGCCGGCTACGGCGCTGGATCGTCGTGTGTTTACCCGGATCAGGGCACCACACCAGGGCCTGACTCCGGTCGGGGTGACTCAGGCGGTGGCCGCTGCGGCCCGCCGGGCTGGGCTGGGTGTGATCTATGCGCATCGGCTGCGGCACAGCGCCGCCACGTCCATGCTTGCCGCAGGCGGCTGCTTAGCGGAGATCGGCCAGGTGCTGCGGCACCGGCGGCCGCTTACCACGGCGGCCTACGCGAAAGTCGATATTGAGGCGCTGCGCACGCTAGTGTAGTGTCTTGAAATTGATTTTACAGTGGATTATGCTGTAAACATGAGTCGAGCAGCGGCGCCGTTGGCGATATCAGATGGGCAACGAGAAGTCCTGGAAACCCTGGCCAGGGCGCAGAGT
>JALZHU010000183.1 GCA_030860695.1 Actinomycetota bacterium | reverse complement strand
AAGCCAACAACGACAACCCGAAACCATTCATCTGGACCGCCACCGCCGAGCAAATCCTCGCCAAGGTCGCCCGCGGACGGGTCGTCCTCCAGCAAGTGGAAAGTCAATAATGAGACACTACACTAGCGCCGGGCAGTGCCGGGTTCGCACGAAACTGAGGAACCCGAAGGGAGCCCGGCGCGAACCAGTGCAGAGCTCGTCGCGGTGCGTCCGCTGGGTGAGTCGCCAACAAGCGCGCAGCGGCGTGTGGGTCATTCGCGGGGGCGAGAAGGTGCGCAACGGCTTCTTCACGATCTTCGCGAATGATCCGCGAAATTCATCGGCTTGAGGAACTGCTACCTATCGGCTCCAAAAGCTTCGTGAGCCGGGGTGCCCCGGCGTCTACGGCATGTACGCGAGAAGGTAGATGCCGGCTCCCCCGACCGCGCAGAGCAGCCTGCCGCTGGGGTGCCAGGCGATGCTGGTGTGGGCGCTGGCGACGCGCAGAGCGCAGTGGCAGCGGCCGGTGGCCACCTGCCAGAGTCGTACCATGCGGTCACGGCCAGCGGTGGCGAGTAGGGCACCGTCTGGGGAAACGCGCAGGTCTCGATCCAGCTGGCGTGGCCGTAAAGTGTCGCTTGCAGGGCACCGTCGTGTACGTGCCACAGTCGTATTGTTCGGTCGTCGCTGACAGTGACCAGGAGCCTGCCGTCCGAGGAGAACGCACAACCAGTCATGGCCTTGGTGTGGCCGACCAGCAGGGTTCGTTCAACACCGTCTGCTACTTGCCACAATCGTGTCGTCTGGTCCTGGCTAGTCGTGGCGAACAGGGTGCCGTCGGGAGAGAACGCGCAGTCGCCCAAGTCGCCGGTGTGGCCGGTGAGCACAGCGTGCGTTGTGCGGTCGGATATTCGCCAGAGTCGCGCTGTGTGGTCACGGCTGGTGGTGGCGAGCAGAGTGCCATCGGGGGAGAAAGCACAGTTCTTCACTCCGCTGGTGTGGCCGGTCAGCACGGCATGTGGGTGCCGTCGGGAACGTTCCAGAGGCGTACTGTCTGGTCTCTGCTGGTAGTAGCGAGCAGGGTGCCATCGGGGGAGAACGCGCATCTGTTGGTCCAGCTGGTGTGGCCGGTCAGGACGGCCTGTGGGGTGCCGTTGGGAACGTTCCAGAGGCGTACCGTTTGATCTCTGCCAGTGGTGGCGAGCAGGGTGCCGTCCGGGGAGAACGTACAGCCGTTCACCCATGGGCCTGGTCTATCAACACCGTTTGCACGGTGCCGTCGTGAACCTGCCAGAGCCGCAGTGTTTGGTCGTGACAAGCGGTGGCGAGCAGGGTGCCGTCGGGAGAAAACGTGCAGCCTCGTACCCATGCCCAGTGACCAGTGAGGACTGCCTGCAAGGTCCCGGACCCTACGCGCCAGAAGCGCACTGTCCCCTCGATGCCTGTTGTGGCGAGCAGGGTGCCGTCCGGGGAGAACATACAGGCCCACACTCCACCGGTGTGGCTGGTGAGCACCATCCGCTCAGCACCCCCCGGCACCTGCCATAGCCGGGTCGCGCCGTCATCGCCGGCGGTGGCTAGCAGGGCGCCGTCCGGGGAGAACGCACAGCCCCGCATCCCGCGGGAGTGGGCGGCAATGACCTCGCGCTGTGTGCCATCGGTGACATGCCATAGCCGGGCTGTGTCGTCCTCACTGCTGGTGGCGAGCAGGGTGCCATCGGGAGAGAATGAGCAACCGGTTACGTCACTGGTGTGGCCGACGAGCACGGCATGTTCCCCGCCATCGGCGATCCGCCACAGCCGAGCCGTTCGATCGCTGCTGGCCGTGGCGAGCAAAGCACCGTCGGGGGAGAATGCGCACCTCTGGACCCAGTCGGTGTGACCGCTCAGCACCGTGTGCAGGGTGCCGTCGGAGACGTTCCATAGCCGTGCGGTGCGATCGTCGCTGGTGGTGACCAGCAGGCTCCCGTCCGGAGAGAATGCGCAGTCCCAGACTCCGCCAGCGTGGCCGGTGAGCACCGCCCGTTCGGTGCCCTCGGCGACCCGCCACAATCTCGCGGTACCGTCGTCGCTACTGGTGGCCAGCAAGGCACCGTCCGGAGAGAATGCGCAGCTGGTTATCGCGCCGCTGTGCTCGGCAGGGCGTGGCTGGGTCGGGCCGGTCGGGCAGCGGCCAGGCGGGTTCCAGCCGGGGCCGCGGCAGCGCGGGGCTGTAGCGATGAAGTACTGCGTCCAGTTCGGGTACGTTGTGTAGTCGGCTGGCCAGGGTCGCCCCGAGCGCTTCGGGTGGATCAATCGGGCTCAGCAGTGGTGCGTCCTGCTCGAGCACCCACCGCAGCTTGTCGGCGGTCGGCGTGTGCACGAGCGCGAGGTCGGCAACGGCGCCGACGACCGAACCCAGCCGCCGGGTCTTGGCCTCCACCCACCGCAGATCACACACCAAGGCGCCAGCTCCTCGTGCTCATCGGCCTCGGCCAGGTGTTGCGGCAGGTGGCGCCACAGGTAGCTGGCGTCGGGCGACAGTGTCCACCATGGCCTTGGCCTGCCGTCCTTGTCGTCGTGGGGGGCAAGCAGCGCGGAAGCGGCCGTGGTCAACCGCTGATGCGCGTCGGACCGTTCCTCGCAGCTGCGGCGGCAGCGCAGGTAGGCGCGGATCACGTCGTGGAGCACCAGCCGCGGTTTGGGCACGTCCAGCCGGTAGTCGGCGACCAGTCCCAGCCCGGTCAACTCGTCGCACAGTCGTTCGACACCGGTGTCGGGCCAGAGCAGCTCAAGCACATCTAGGGGAATGTCGACGTCTTCGGGGAAGATCGCCAGGTCCAGGTAGCGGTCCTGATCGGCGGGGTCGAGTAGGGTCAAGCTCGCCTCGACGGTGGCCGCGACCGCCCGGGTCCGGTCCACCGGCCGTGCCGGGTCCAACGCCGCCGGTCCCTCGATGGTCAGCCTGCGCACAATCTCGCCGGCGGCCTCGCTGGGTGGCTGCCCGTTGTCCGTCCGCCGCCGTAGCAGGCCGTTGACCAGGCTCAGCAGCACCGGCCACCGTCCCGTGACCGCGGCCAGCTGCTCGGCCATCGCCACCGGTAACCCGGCCACCCCGTCGGTAACGAGCGCGCGGGCCTGGTCTTGGGACATGGCATCCACCCGGATCCGTGGTCCGGCTGCGGGCAGCAGGTCGGGGGGCACTGTTGCATTAAGGCGAAGGGCGTCCTCGCCATGCACCAGTAGGGAGGCTGGCCCGGGCTGGCCCCCTCAGGCCCTTTAAAGAACCGTAACAAACCGGACATCCGAAGGACCGCTGCGTGGCTTCTGCGCGAGCAGATGGACCAGGTCGGGTGAGCCGATGACTCAATGCAACAGTGCTCCTGCTGGTGATGATCGGAGTGCGCGCCGATGGCCACAAGGAGCTGATCGCGCTGTCCGACGGGTTCCGCGAGTCCACCGAGTCCTGGGCTGACCTGCTGCGCTCGTGCAAGCGCCGCGGGATGAGGGCGCCGGTCCTCGCGGTCGGCGACGGGGCGCTGGGGTTCTGGGCCGCGATACGCGAGGTGTTCCCCGAGACCCACGAGCAGCGCTGCTGGTTCCACGTCCAGGCCAACGTCCTGGCCGCGCTGCCCAAGTCGGCCCAGCCCGGCGCCAAGGCCGCGCTCGCCGAGATCTACAACGCCGAGGACCGCGAGCACGCCCTCGCCGCGGTCAAGGTATTCGCCGCAGATTACGGCGCCAAATGGCCCAAGGCCGTCGCGAAGATCACTGACAACGTCGAGGTCCTGCTGGAGTTCTACAACTACCCCGCCGAACACTGGGTGCATCTGCGGACCACGAATCCCATCGAGTCGACCTTCGCCACGGTTCGGCTGCGCCAGCGTGTGACCAAGGGACCCGGCTCCCGAGTCGCGGGCGTCGCCATGGCCTTCAAGCTCATCGAGTCAGCCCAGCAACGCTGGCGTGCGGTCAACGCCCCACACCTGGTCGCCCTCGTCCGTGCTGGCGCCCGGTTCGAGAAGGGCAAACTCGTCGAACGACCCGCCGACCAAGGAGTTGATCAAAAGCCGCGTGACACGTCGATCCACAGGTCTTGACTATTCCTCCGCGAGATCCGCCGCTGCCTCATTGAGGAACTATCTAGCACTGCGGCTCGAAGATCGAGTCGTGATTCCCTCGGTGGTGCCAGGGGATGGCCTCGTTGTCGCGCCACTTCGATGGCCAGTTTGAGTACGGCCACCCCTGGTACTCCGAGGCCCTGACGATCGGCTTGAGAGACATGCCCCGATGAGGGCCGAACAATGAGGAACCGGCAGCAGGGCCTCGACACCCGTGGAGTCCACCACGCACTCCAAGGAGAGACCAGATCGTGAAGTTTGTCGGGTGGGACTGGGCCAGCACGACACACGACATCACCGTCCTTGACCAGGCCGGCTGCATTCTTGAGCGGTGGGCCTGTGAGCACACCGAAGCGGGCTTGGCTCAGGCGCTGCACCGTCTGCGCCAGCACGGTCAGCCCGGCACCCTGCCCGTGATCATTGAACGAACCAGCGGGTTGGTCATCGACCGGTTGCTCGCGGCCGGTCATCCCGTGGTGCCGGTGCACCCCACGGCCTTCCACGCTGCTCGACCCCGCTGGGGCGCCTCCAGCGCGAAGTCCGACCCGGGGGACAGTTACAAACTTGCCGACTACCTGCGCACCGACGGCCACCGACTGCGCCGCCTGGAGCCCGTCGATGCCGGATTACGCCAGCTGCAAAGCCTGGTGCGACTACGCGATGACCACATCGCCGCCAAAACCGCAGCCAGCAATCAACTCGGCGCGTTGTTGGATGCGCACTGGCCCGGGCCCAAGGCCCTGTTTTACCGGCTGGGCTCCGAAATTGCGCTGGCCTTCCTCACCGACTACCCCACCCCCGAATCGGCCAGCCGACTCGGTGAGACCCGCATGGCCGCCTTCCTGCGCCGCCACGCCTACCGCGGCGGCAAGACCCCCACCGAACTACTGACCCGCCTTCGCTCGGCACCCACCCCGCCCACCGGACTGCCACCTCAGGTACTGGCCCAACTCATCGGCGCCCAAATCCAGCTCCTGCGCACTTTGCTGGACACCATCGCCCAGCTCGAGACACAGATCAAGCGCATCGTCACCAGCCACCCCCGGGCTCGCCTTCTTCAGCAGCTACCCGGGATCGGCCAGATCAACCTGGCCCAGATCCTCGCCAGCTATTTCACGCCCTCACCGCAGCGATGAACCCGAACACCGCGGCCAGCACCTGACACACACGCGTACTCACTACACAACAGGCGGAACTGCCTTAAAGGATCTTGACGCAAATAGAAGCGTCGGGAACGGTCCGGCCGCCGCGCAGCGACAAGCAGGGTCGTGTCCGTTGCGCTTCCCCTGGAGCTGAGAGGTGCAGGACACGCGTCATACCACTAGAGACGCTCTCGTTCGTTGTTGCACGTAGTAGCCGAAGCATGGCAGAGACTGGGGTGTTGGGGGTGGGCGGCGCCCGTTCAGCGCGACGCAACGGGCGCGACAGCTTCTCCCGGGTCTGTGAACCTGTGTCCATGAGCGGTGCAGAGGTTGAAGCAACCAGGGGACATGACACACACCCGGCAATGAGCAGAGGGCTGTTCGTACGAGATGTGCTGCTGATCGCATTGACTGTGGCCGCTGGCGTGGTCGAGACAGTGAGCTTTCTGGGTCTGGGGCAGGTTTTCATCGCGAACATGACCGGCAATCTCGTATTGCTGGGTATTTCCGCTGGTCAAGGCTCCAGCGACCACATCGGTGGCTTGGTCGTTGCGTTGGGCAGCTTTCTGGTAGGCGTCTTTGCCGCCGGGCGGGCCACCCGGAAGCCCGGCACGGGGGTGTGGCCCCTCGCAGTTCGGTTCGCACTGGCGGCCGTGCTCGTGCTCGAAGCGGGATTCTGCGTCACCTGGGTGATCACCGAGGGGCAGCCAGGCCGGGTGCTGGAGCTGGCCTTGACGGTGGTGCTGGGCCTGGCGATGGGAACCCAGAGCGCTGCGGTCAGGACGCTCGCGCCCTCGGGGATGTCCACAACCTTCATGACCGGAACTCTGGTCGACCTTGTCCGCAGTGTCCCGTCCTCGACGGATGAACGTATCGGAAAGGCGAGAAGCCTGGCCGTGATCGCCAGCCTAGCCGGCGGTGCCGCAGGAGCAGCGATGCTATTTTACGTCGCTCGTCCGCTGGCTCCAGTGGCCGCGCCCGGTCTGGTCGCGGTGGTTCTGGTCGTGGCGTCGTTACAGACACGACGGGCGCGCCACCGATGACTACGCAACCCCAACCGCAGGCGCTTACCGAAAGGCCCGCTCAGCGGTGTCCTCAGACCCGGATTCAGCGTAATCAGCCGGCTCTGTTGCGTAGTCGGGGAAGCAGTCGAGATTATCAGCTGTGCTCGATCAGATGGCGCGGGCGAGTTCGCTGAAGGCTGCTGGGAGCCAGTGCCGGGGAACGGCCGCGTCATTGAGGCGCGCGATGCGCCGGCAGGACTCCTGGAATTGCTCCACCGCGCACCCGCGTCAAGATCCTCGGTGAGACCGCCGGCGTTGAGCAGCTCCAGTCCAAAGACGCCTACGCCCGTCACACGGCACCGCGCCCTTACCGGTCTGGTCGGCCAACCGTGCCCGCCACCGACTCTCACATACCGGCAACCGACAACTCAACGCCGCCCTGCACCGCATCGCACTGACCCAAGCCCAATGGTACCCCGACGCAAAAAACATCAGCCGACAAAAGGCATGCGGCGACAGCGGCCTAGAAGCCGTCCGAATCCTCAAACGCCGACTCTGCGACCGTTTACAGAGCGTTACACAAAGACGGGCACGAAACGATCAACACCATCACCTCTTGACAGAGGAGCTAGGGATGCTCCCGGGTCGGGGTGCAGGCGCATTACCGCATAGCCCGCGGACGACACCGCAGAGGCAGGCTCAGCGCGCCGTGTCGAATAGGTGGTAAAGCAGCATGAGTTGGGTGATCGCCAGCGGTTCGCTGCGGCGGTCCTCCCCGATGGTGCCGAGGGTGCTGGGCGCAGCGCCTTGCTCGCCGACAAGCGAGGACCAGATCGCGTTTTCGACGCTGTGGCTTTCCTCCCGCGGCGCGTCGCCGTGCACGTACAGGGCGTCCACCGGCCGGCCGTGCTCGTCGCGCTGGAGGATGAGGTGGATGGTCTGCTGCATCCCCGGCGCGAGCACTGTGGTGAGGTTAGGGTGGTGGATGGTGGGCCGTAGCAGCAGCTCCACTGACAGCGCCGTGTCCGGCGGCTCGTCGCGGCCAGTGGCCGGGCTGAACCGCACAACAATGTCAGCGTGGCTGCGTTGCGGGAGAATGAACTCTTCGCTTTCCGGGCGGCGTCGTTCCATCTCGGCGGTGACTTGCTCGACGGTGTAGCCACGCTTGCCGGTGTCTCGGTTGATCTTCCAGATCCGGCGTACGTTGTCCGGGGGGTCGAGGTAAACGGTGACGTCAAAGCAGGTCCGGGCCAGCTTGCTGTGCAATGGCAGCAGTCCCTCGACGATGATGAACTCGGCGGGCTCGATGAGCTCCGGGCGAGCCAGCAGGCCGGTGGCGTGGTCATAGACCGGTTTGAGGATCGGGCATCCAGTGGCCAGCAGCTGCAGGTGCTGTTCCATGATTTCGACGTAGTTGCAGTCCGGGTGCAGCGCGGTGAACGGCAGGGCCTTGCGCTCTTGACGGTCGTAGCGGTGGTAGTCGTCAACACAGATCGATACGCACCTGTCTTGGCCAAGTGCCTGCACCAGACCATTGCTTAGGGTGGTCTTGCCGGCCGCGCTGTCGCCAGCGATCGCGAGCAGCACCGGCCGCCTGGCCAGTCTGGAAGGCGCTGTGCCAATCATCCAGAACTCCTCGCAAGTCTCGGGCCTATCCGCCGGGTTGTGAGCTCGGGCGTGGTTGACCTCGCAAGGATGGCGGGTCGTCGGCGGTGATCTTCGGCTGCTCGGTCTACTGCTGGGCGGGGTTGTTGCTGCTGGTCCGAGTAGGCGATCGCTGCGGCGGCGAGCTCCCCGCGCTGGGCGGCATGTGCTGAGCGTTGCCCGGGATTGGTCTGGTGGCCCTGGGTGTGTTCGCGCAGGCCGAGGCTGTCGCCGACGAAGAGCAGCACCAGACCATGTTGTGCTGCTGCCTCGCGCCAGCCGGTGGGGAGGTTCAGCGGCGCATCGAGGAGCAACGGCTGTACGTGTGGCCAGGTGAGGGTTAGTGCTTTGGCTGGATTGAGGTGTAGCGCCCAGCCGGGACGCGGGCTCAATGCCAGCCGGGGCAGGTCGGTGGCTAAGTGCAATCCGCGGTTCATGACTGCGGAGAGCAGCACGTTGGTGCGAGGGATCTCGTTGTCGGGCGAGCACATTTCGCCCTCCATGAACAGCGCCGCGAACGTGACTCCCCCTCCGTGCTGCCACAGATCGGCTTGCGCGTGCAGCGTCATCGCATGCATTACTCGTCCTTCCCGAAGACGGTTGGGTTGGGAGCCGGAACGAAGCGACAACCGGCCCACAGTCACCACAGGGTCAGTCCGCGGAGAGGCCACGACGCTCCGGCGCGTACCGCTCAGATGGCGTCAGCACCCCAACTCCCAACCCCACCAGGCTCAGGGGTGCCGAAGAGCGAGGCGGACCTGCTGGCCTGTAAGCCGGCCACGTTGGTGCTATCCCTCCGACCAGAAGGCCGGAAAGCCGCTTGACCAGCGGCGGAGCTTGTCGTCGCTAGTCAAGCGGCTGTTGGGCGCCGCGTTCTGAGCTGGCGTGTGCCCAGTATGGCCCACCTGAGCTCGCGCTCGTACCCGAACTCGGGCGGGCTTATCGCTCTAGACGACGACATGCCTCTTTCATCGAAGTACTGTAGTCGTTTGAACTGTCGAAGTCTCTAAATTCATCTGCGCTCGGCCGGACGGGCCGATCAGCGCCCGCTCAGGGACCAGCCGGCCACTACGCCGTAAGTCCAACGGTTGCGGCGGTGATAGTCCCACGACCGCAAGAGCAAAATAACTAAAATTGTCTCACAACGTAGAGCCTACCACACGAGATGCGATCAAAAACTGGCAGACCCTGGGACGCCGGTTTTTGAGCGCCACCCGAACGCCGAGATCCTGCGCAGTTTGCTGGAAATCCGCTTAATTTCCGGCGCCGAGTGCTCTGGCGACTTCAGTGTGACCGGACGCACCTTTTTCAGCCTGGACGCCGATTCGGAACATCACCGGACACCAAGATCTGCACACTAGCCTGCCCGACCTCGACCTGATCTTTTTCGATACTGCCGGCCGACGCGCCTACTCCGGAAGCGCCCCTATTCTCGCGCTGCTACGAAAAAGGGGCCTCGTCGTCATCGTCTGGTTCGTCGGGTCCAAGACGGCGGGCGATGTCACCGTAGCTCAGGCCGGTGACGTGCAGTGCGAACGCTTCTGCTGCTCTGGCCTGGGCTTCAGCTCTGGTGCTGCGCTTGCGGCGGGGTTTGTCAGTCACTAGGCAATGCCCGTGTGTCGAAGTAGGTCCACGGGCCCGGACCACGGTGCACGACGGCCACCGCTCGCCCCGTTCCATGCGGTGCAGGTAACCCCGGTGCACATGCGCCGCGGCGGCCAGGCCAGCCAGAGACAGCTCGGCATCGAGACGTCGGCGGGCCAGCTCGGCGGCGAAGTCGGCCCGTTTCATTCCGTCCTCCCGCTGTCGCCCGTATCTCCTCCCCAGCTGGAGGCGACACCGGAACCGTGGCGATTGTTCCACTCAGCGCGACGGTCCGCGCAATGCGGCCACCGACTGATGATCGTCGCCAGCTTGTAGGACCAGCCCAGCGGGCGACCGTGCGAGGCGTGCGTCGGGCAACCGCTTGATGAGACGACGAACGGCCCGGCCCATCTTCACCAGGGGGCCGGGTCGTTCGTCGTCACTGCGTGGTTCTCAGCGGGCGCTGAGAACTGTTAGCCGGTGCAGTTAGGGACCGCCGGGACGCTGCCGACACAGTTGTTCGGAGTATTGCCGGTAATCGGTGAGTTGGTGGTGGTCATGGTGCCACCTTCGCGGTAGACACCGCCGGCGGTCAGGAGTGCGCGGTTGGTGGTCACGGCGGTTTGGGTCAGGGTGGTCGCGGTAGAGTTGACCGCGGCGATACCGCCACCTTGTGAGCCGGTGTTGCCGGTGATTCTCAGCGGGCTACCGGAGACGCCGGTGGTCGTCAACGTGCCTCTGAGGCCGTTGTAGACGCCGCCGCCCCTGAGCAGTGCGGTGTTGCCAGATACCGGACTGCGGGTGAAGGTTGCGGCGGGCGCGGTGCCCGAGGGGGTATCGGCGTTGGCCAGACCACCGCCGTTGAGGGTGGCGAAGTTGCCACTCAGACTGCTGTTGGTGAGCGTCACCGCACCGCGGTTGAGGATGCCGCCACCGTCACCGACGGCGCTGCCGTTGGTGAGCACGACCGATGTGGTGAGGGTAAGGCTGCCGGTGGAACTAACCTCGGCGATCCGGAAGAGCAGCAGCGAACTGCGAGTGATCGTCGCGGGGCCGATCATTTCCATCGGGGTGGTAATGACCGGCAGCCCATTGGTGAGACCGCCGTGGGGGGAGGTCAGGCGGTAGGTACAGCCTCCCGCCAGCACGAGGGTGTCCGCGGTCGGGGTGGAGTTGGCCTGGTTGACTGCCGCGACAAGAGCGTCCTCGCTGCACGCCACGGGGATGGTGATAGCTTGCGCCGCGGGGGTGAGGGCGGCCATGCCCCCGCCACAACGGTGGCCCCGATCAGGGCCCGGACGATGGTACGCGTGCGTCGCATAACGCCTTCTTTTCTTGGAACACAGTAGGTGAGGTCCCCGCACGGCGCGGCGCGCCAGGGGAGGAGATAGCGCAGATGGGGCGCACGCCCCGCTGTCGGGGCTGTCTGCGTTTGATTCAGTCATCCACGCGAAAGACCTCGGCTCGTCGTCTGCGTCGCGCTGATCGCGGTCGCATCACGTCACCGAGGTCTGGGGTAACACAGGGAACGCTGCGCCCCGAAGGTAAACGGGAGAAGTCCAGCAGGCGAACAGGGGACCGCGACAAACCTCACAAAGGATGGCTAACGGTAGAGGTAGGCGTGTTTTCGGCGGTGTTGGGTCTTACCGGCTGGCGCAGTGCAATCGCGTCGGGGTGTCGTTTGAGCCCTTGGCCGGCGAAGCCCTTGTAGGCCTGCAGGATCTGGTCCGTCCGGATGAGGTGGTGATTGTGCTCCGGGAGGGCGGCCACCACCTCGCGTTCCCCGATTTTGGGGTTGGCCAGGGACCACATGGTTGGCATCCTTGGCCCAGCTTCT
>JALZHU010000182.1 GCA_030860695.1 Actinomycetota bacterium | reverse complement strand
CTGGCCGCTGGCCGGGGGCAGCTGGCGATCGAGGGTGCGAGTGGGCTGGGCGCCCCGCTGGCCACCCGCTTTCACACGATGGCGTCGCTGTGGTGGACGTGCCAGCTAAGCCTCTGCCCAAGTCCGACTCCTGTCATGAGGCAAGGCCGCATAGACGATGACGCTGACGCGACCTTGGTGGGCATCGCCGTGCTCACCGCGACAGAGCTGCACACCAATGTGAGGTCAACGAAGCGGTCATCGCGCTGTGCGCGCTGATCGAGCGATGAGAAGGTCAGGGTTCGAGTCCCGTCAGCTCCACTCCAACGAAGCATCGGTAGCCCCTACACCACTTTTGACCTGTGGGTATGGCAGTCAAGGGGGCTACCGATCGGACCAGCGGTTATGTGGCACAACCCGAACTCTGCTTAGTCGCTGTGAGCCCACGGCATCGCGCTGCACGAACAGCGGATCAATCTGCTCAATCCGCACAAGCGTAGTCACAGCGGCACTAGCGGACGTTGGTGACCCTGCCGAGGACCGGGATGAGCGGTTACTGCTCGGTGGGGACAACGCGCAGGCCTTAATTTGTCACGTGTCTGGCGCGGGAGCCGGTGGCGTGTGTTGAGCCTCGCGTGCGGGAATGAGGATCTCGCGGTGTCCGGGTGGGAGCTTCGCGTTGTACTGGATGAGGCCGCCTAACCGGCGACGGATCTTGGCCTGCAGCGCAATCCGCGCTTTCGTCCCGATCGAACCGGGCGTGCGGACGATGAGAGATAGGTGATGGATACCGACCAGCTCGACCGCGGGTGTCGCCCGGAAATACCATTCCGCGGTGGGCTCGCCCTCGCCAGATGCGACGACATAGTAGTGCTCGGCGGAATATTCCACCTGGCTTCCCTGTGCTGCATCGACATCGATGACCTGCGGGACGATCTTCAACTTGGGAGTTAATGATCTGGTCCGGACGTACTTAATCGGCGTCGTCAGCTTCAAGGGATCCATGGACCACACCTCGGGCGCTGGCTCGGTCGCGCCGTCGGTCCGATCCAGCGCAACGGAGAACACCGCGCTGACTAGTGGATCGTTGCCGGGACGGAAACTACAACTCAGATGGATGACATAGAAACCGTGCCTCGACGTGGGGCCCGAGAACAGGGCCGCCAGGTCGGCGTCGACATCTGGATGGTTCTGGAGCAGTGGCTGTGCCTCCGACCTGCCGATGGTGACTCGGTGGGGAATGCGTTGTGTGCCTTGCGGTCCGCCGAGCGTTCGGCGTTGCTCAAGGTCAACATCATGCTCGACCAGTTCGGGTAGCGTGATGATTGATGTCACTGTGCCTTTACCCTTACTCCATATGAGAGCCACTCGGTGCCGATCTGGGAGACGGCCGACAGCAGGTCGAGGTCCCGCCAGTCGCCGATGAACGTGAAGGCGCCCCAGTCGCAGTAGTGCGGATGCCGTGCACGGGTATGAGACTGCGCGGCTTGAAACGCGGCAAGCTTATCCTGGCCTGCTCCGATGCGTTCATACAGGATAGTGAAGAAGGTCGAGGCTGGCTCGGGCTCGACCGGCCAGAGCGTCGCGATGATCGTCTGGCACCCGGCCAGCAGCAGCGCGGCGGGCAAGCCGCGCAGGTTGTCGCCGACATCGAACCGGCCGAGCGCGGTCTGACACGCGCTCAAGGTTACGAGCTCGATATTCGACAGGTCGTGGCGGAGCAGGTCGTGGGCGAAGATCCGGCCGTCGCGTCCGTTCGCCGCGTGCAGGTAGAGGCACTGGAACGCTGCAGCGTTCACATTGTGGGCGCCATGGGTGGCAATGTGCACGTGGGTCACCTTGGATAGCTCGGCGAAGAACCGCTCCGGTGTGGCGTCGTCCTCGGTGAGCAAGGTGCCGCCGAGGACCTCGATCACCTCGGCTGCTTGCGCTGGCATCTCCGGAACGGACGGGAGCCCGTGTGCCAGCCCGGTGTCCGCGCATCCGACGGATAGCAATCGCGGTTTTCCCTCGCGACCGACCAGCTTGACGTGATTGAGCAGCGTCAGGGCAGGCAGGGTCGTGACGACCCAGTCCTCGGCGAGCGGACGGTCGGCGGCATGGAAGAGGTGGAACGGCAGGAAGTGGAGCGGACCATGTGGCCATATGCACAGGTGGTCTTTGCCCTGTGCGCGCCAATGCGCGAGCTGTTTGGTGAAGTGGCCGAAGAACTGCGGGAGCTGTGTGGAAAGGTACTTTTCCGCCGACCGGTCCAGGAGCCGGAAGTCGGGTTTCTGGGTGACGTTCCGGCGTACGGCGGCAACGACGAATGCCATCGAGTTCAGGTGGAACTGCGGATCGTTCTCATCGCCGATCAGCACGGCACGGATCGGGGTATTTAAGGGAATGGTCGTGCCCTGGGTCTGCTGTCTGGTGGTCGCGAATGCGTGCACGGCCGGACCCCGTGGTGAGTCTCCGAGATACAGGCTGACGAACACGGTCCGCTCGTCTAGCACGCTCCGGAGCGCTGCTTCGGCGAGGAAAACACCCGGGTTGTCCGCTCGCTGGTCGTGGAGCTGCCAGGTAAGTCGCCTGTCGAAACTTCGCTGAAGGTTGGCGAGGCGGCTCTGCGGTCCGCTGTCCTCGCTCGTCTCTTGCTCCTGGATGTAGGCGGTAAGCAGTTGTTCCTCGTCCAGGAACGGCTCTTCAGTGGCCGAGCTCGCATCACCCGTGCCCTCTTCCGCGTCGCGAACATAGCCGAGCAACTGGTCTTCCGCGGACAAATCAAGCGGCCCTGGTTTCGCGACCGCCGTGGCGAACCTCAACCCTTTGGCCAGCTGGTGGAGCATGATCATGGTCAACGGATGCACACGTCGATCGACGAAATCAGCCGAAGCCTGACAGTAGAATTCTTGGAGAGCCGTCGTTGCCGCCGCGCCAAAGGCGGCTTCGAGAGGCAGGGCGTGTGCTCGGAGGTGAACCAGCACATATTGGGACAGCTCGCTGTCACCCTCAGCGGTTCCGGCCATTCGCTGGAGACACAGCAAGGCCTTGCCCTGCAGACCGCCGTCGATGTAGCGGCCCATCGCATCGGCGTACCACTCGATGGCCGGCTTCAGCTTTCCGGCCGCGCCGAGATTGCAGGCCTCCCGGAAGGTGAGGCTCGCGCCGAGACAGGCGAGGGCCTCCTCGCGTTCGTGCGCGATTGTCGAGGAGGACTGCTGAACCTCGGCCAGCACTTGCAGTCCCCGCCCCTCCAGGTCCTCGTACTGCGTCCGGCAGGCGAGGCGGACGAGAGCCGCATGCAGCCGGTCCTCTGGCCACCTCTCCTTGCGGGCACGCCTGTGCAAACGCCGCAGTCGACGCTCGAATGAGCCCTTGGCTTCCGTGATGTCCGGCGCTAGCCCCACGCCGATGGCGTGGAACTCGGCCGAGAGCAGCCGTTCGTACAACTCGGGGTCGCCGTGGTCGATCGCTACATGGCGTACCGACTCGGCGATCGCCAGGGCCTCGGCCGGATCCTTCATCGCGGCGATCGCATTGATTGCCATCACAAGCGTGCTCGACCTTCCGTAGCGGTTGACGAGCTCGTCGATGGGGGCGGGTAGTCCTCCGTCACTGGAGCTCTGGCGCGTACCGTCGCGCAGCACGTACTCGACGAACGACCGGCGAGCGGGGTCCTTGTCGGGCGAGATCACTTCGAGTGCCTGCAGCGCCGCGACCTTGACATCGGCTCTGTCGACGTCTCCGACCACCTCGTGGCGGTACCAGAGCGCCTGAACCAGAGCTTTGGACGTCATGGCTTGGTCCGGGCCGGCGCCGATCTCGACCGCGGCCCGCAGATGCTCACTCGCCTCACGCAGGGCATCGGCGGGTCCGGGCATGTCGAGCCCGTTCTCGGTGGATGGCGCATCTACCGTCGGCCGATACTGGGCGCGGCCAAACCGCAGCTCGTACTGGTCCCAGTACCCAGCCGGTGACATGTTGGCCGTATACGGATCGAGCTTCAGCCGGCCGAGCAAGGAAAGGCCGCGGGCGAGTGCCTCCTTGCTTCGGCTCCGCCCTTCCTCGACCGCCACCTGCGCGACGTCGACCGCTCGGCGGTACAGCCGACCGTCGGGCTCATTACAGAGTGCAACCCTCGCGCACTCCACGTAGATGTCCCCGGCCAGCGACAGACATTCGGCCCGGTCTTCCACGGGGCTCGTCTGGGCAGCCGCGTACAACACTCTGGCCTCGCTCAGCGACACCTTCCAGCTATTTCGCTCGTTCGCGTTGCCGACGCTCCACCACCCGAGTACCGATACGTAGATATTGAAGAGCTGGCCCGCGATACACGGATCCATGGCCAGCTGTTCGGCGTCGGCAACACGGATGGCGCCGACATAGATGTGTTTCCACAGCCGTTCGATCGGCCCGACGCCGAACAGATACGCCCTGTGGTCCGCTTCGATGGCCCGACGGAAGCGCTCCAAGCCGGCCAGCGCGGCGCGTTCAGGCTCTGACGTCGCCGCAGCGCGCAACAGAGAAAGCGTGTCAGGTCTGAGTAATCGAGGGTGCGCGAAGGTGAGGGCCTCGGCCCTGTCGTCGTCCAACTCCGCCAGCCGCCTCAGCAGGGTGAGCGGAGCGTCGGAGGACCGGCCAGCCCATTCGGGAAGTGTCTCGTCCACCAAAGCCTCAGCGCGGCCACCCACATGTGCAATGCTAGTGGGCCAGCTGAGGACGGCATCGCCCCACACGAACAGCAGACCAACGAGCTCAAGCCGCGACAGCCACTCCAGCGGTAGAGTGCGCTGCACCCCTGTCACGTCGGTATTTATTGCGCCGATCAGTGACCGTAGAGGCCTAGCGATCAGAGCGAGGGCGAGGCGATGTCAGCGGATCCCAATCCGCAGGAGGGTAAGAGGGCCAAGCTGCGCAGTATCAGTGAGCTCAGCATTTTCTTGAGATTCAGCTCAGCAGCGGCGTTGGGCATCACCTTCCTGGCGCAAGGGATCAACGCCGGGTTGGCCAAGGCGCTCGACAATACTGGTCTTCCAACGATCTGGAACGTGCTCGTACTCACCGCCCCCATGACGTTGGCCGTCGCGGCAGTCACATGCATCCAGCTGCTAGCGAGAATAGTGGAAAACGAGAAGTTTCTGGTCTTCTCTATTTTTCATCCCGTTCATTTTTGCACTTGCGGCGGCTATAACGGTTATTCTTGGTTTGCACAGTGGGGAGCAAGTTCGCAGCGCATTGGAAGTTGACCCTCCCGTATCGGGAATCGCCCACAAGTTGGTGCTCGGCCAGTTAGTTATTCGGTACTGGCAAGTCTACGGGCCCGGGCTCTTCTTCTCGTCAATCTTGGCCGGCGCACTAATTGGCTATGTATGGTACCGGGTTATCGCCAACCGTATCCCCTGACAACACATCATTATCACGCGCCTCTTGGGCGTGCGAGGCGCTCACATCGGTATGACCGAATATGGGCTGGAGTCAAATCAGGCCGCGAGCGATTCTACCGGACGTGTACTGGTCGACTGTTAGGTGGTGATCCGGACAGCAACTTAGCCAGAGTGGCGGTGCGGGCGGGCAGGTCGTTTGGAGTGTGGCGACCTCGTCGGTCCACAGAGTGGACGAAGGCGGGCCGCATGCGCGGGACTCAATCATGCTTTACCTGCCGGAAGGCGGCGGATGCCCACCGGTCGGATGCTGATCTCAGGGCCTTCGACTAACACTGAAAAGTTCGGGTTGTGCCACGTTAGGTCCACCACGCCGAAGCATCGGTAGCCTCTACACCGCCGTTGACCTGCGGATATAAGAGTCAAGGGGGCTACCGATCGGACCACCGGTTATGTGGCACAACCCGAACTCTGCTCAGTCGCTGTGACCCCACGGCATCACACAGCACGAGCAGCGGATCAACCCAGCTCAAGCCGCAAAGCGCACTCACAGCGGCAGATGAGCGCTGTTGCTCTTCGGTTCTATCAACGAACACCAGCGCGGGGATAGAGGGG
Organism: Actinomycetota bacterium; assembly: GCA_030860695.1. Taxonomy (GTDB): domain Bacteria; phylum Actinomycetota; class Actinomycetes; order Mycobacteriales; family Pseudonocardiaceae. Next base: position 5,345 of record JALZHU010000182.1, on the reverse strand, counting down.
TTCGGCGCGGACCTCGACTACTCGATTTGCGGCATGGGGAGGCGGGGGCGCGCCGGGCAACTCTTGTTGAGGTAGCCGAACGGGTTGGCGCGGCGCGACTTCAGGGATGTGGACCGGAGCAGGTTGGTAATGACCGGTCACGAAGATCGCCACGATGACTGCCAACCCAGTGGTGGCCACTATGCCGGCCACCCAGGGTTGCCCGATCGCGGCGAGCGTCACGATTGTTGCGAGCGTCAGCACCAGCGCGCCGAACCCGAGAATCTGCCCCCGCTTCACGATCGCCAGCCGCTCGCGAGCCTCCGCGTCCCCGCGTCGCGATGGCACTATCGAACGGCGCAGGTTGTGGATCCTCAGCCACGGCTCTCGGTCCTCCGCAACTGAGCAGGCACCAGACCGCGTTGCTGGGGAACCTGAGGGCCCCGGGCGAACTGATCGGCGCCCGTCACGCCAAGGCCCGCCCGGAACGACAATGCCCGAGCGCCGCCTCACCCAACCTGCGGGAAGGTTCTCCACACCTCGTATACTGCCCAGATGGGACATTGGTCCGAGAGCCTCGTCGACGAGGCCGCTCAGCAGATCGGCGGCAACCCGGACCGCCACGTGCTGAAGGACCTCCTCGCCCAGGCCGGCCGCGAGCTGGACATTCTGTCTGGCCGTAGCTTCCGTCCGCCGCGCCGAACGACCTCGGTCATCGAGCCCAACGGCTTGCCCTTCGTGGACATCCCGGACATGCAGGTCGGCTCGATGGAACCTGTGGCGGGAGCATGGGCGGTCCCCGACCCGGTCAACCCCCAGACGGCGGCTGCCCTGCAGGTCTCGTGCTTCGCTGACCCAGCCCCGAAGGCCGCACCCCTCGCTGATGGACTCTGGATTGCTGGCCAGCTCCTCGCCGAGGCGTCGTGAACAGGACTCCTGTCGAGGGACTACGTCCTCCACTGGCTCGGCGGTGTGGACCACGAGCAGCGAATGGAACTCATGCGCCGGGTCATGGACCCTGCCGTTCGACTTAGCGTCCCGATCCTCGCGGTCCCTGTCGGCGGATGGTGGATCCAAATCGCCCGCCGTCTCATCTGGGTGACGAGCGAGACCGAGGACGAAGGACGGCTTCTCGAACTCCTGTTGGACAAGACTATGACCGGCGGCGAGGTCTTACCGCTCGCGGCCGTCGAGCCCATCCTGATCGCAGCTCCGATGACACGACAACCCGCAGACTGGGCATTCACCGCGCGTATCTGGCCCGAGGGGGTTCGGCGCCCCACCGATCGGCCATGGAGCAAGATGGCGAAGGCCATCCACGGCCACGGTATGCCGTCCATCACCCTTGACCCCCTCTCGACTCCCTACGAGATCGCGTGCCAGGTGCTCTTGAAGGGTTACTGGCACGGCTACATCGGGAGCGACGGGCCAGCACTGGCGAACGCCGTCTCGATGGCGTACCCGCGGCAGGTCGAGCGCATTCAGCGTGCGACCCGTGCTCCGAACAGTGCGTCTGCAGCCGCGACGCTGCTCGAACAACTGATCCGCCCCGGATTCGACCCGGCTCAAGGCGCGGAGGCAACCCGTCGGTACGTGCGCCGTAAGGCGAGCATTGCGGTAATGCAGTACAGAAAGAGCGAGGCACCGGACCGTTACCCCTGGACGCAGGTCGGGATCAGCGAACGCCGCTACTACAAGCTTCTGCCGCGTTTTGCGCAGAAGGTCAACGGCCGCTACGTCCTCGACCACGACGATGTGGTGGCGCGCATAAAGGCTTACCTGGACCGCGTAGACCACGAGCGGGCCGTTCGAGCAGACGCCCTTGACGTCCTCCAGTCACGCGGCTTCGGCAAGGAGGCCGCGCGCAAATGGCTACAGCGGCATCGACCTGAGGAAGCCGTAAACGCGTGGCCGCGTGGTCCGCGACCATAGTGCCAGCTATGGACTGAAGCTAGGTTCACCGACCGGGCACCGCGCAAGTCCGGCCGCACACTCATCGGCTACTTAAGACTGGCGGCTATAGCAGATCGTGTGACTTCAGCATCGGGCGTGTCATCGCCGCCCGCAGTGACTTTCGGGGTGCTCAAGGTTGAACAGGCCACGGCCGTGAACAACGTGGTCGCGGCAAGTCGTGACGCTGGTCATTACGGTCACAGCCGCGCTGCACATACTGCGCCATGCCGAGCCTGAGGTCACCTCGGTGTCGAACCCTCACGGGGCCGATGGCGTCCGCTGGCGCGCAGCCAGTGATATGACTACCACGTGACCAGCGAAATCCCGCCGAACGAACCCGTCACTAGCTTCGTCCTGCCGATCGTAAAAGTGCGGCCGAGCAAGGAGCACGACACGCTGGAGTTCGTCGCACTCCTGGGTACGTGTTTCCTGCTTGCCGATCCCGGCGGGCTTGCGATGACAGCCCGGCACGTCGCCAAGGAGATCGTGATCGGCGAGACCGCAGTCATGTTCAACCGGAACGGCAAGTGGGAACTAGCTGGCGTACAGGGGGTGGAGATGCACCCAGTCGAGGACGTGGCGCTGATACGACTGGAGCCCGGCGACTACCCCTCGCCGTTCAAGCTCAGCCGCTTCCACGCTCACGCCTCGTCGCAGTACATGGTGTGGGGCTACCCGGACGCCATCCTTCGGGAGTTGCCACCCGGACGCAACAGCATGACGTTGCCCCGGCCGGACCTCGCTTATTCAGAAGGACACATCCGGAGACGACTTACCGACATTCCCCTCGTCAACGGCCCCCTGGGCGCGAGGTTCTATGAGCTGAGCGCCATCGCGGGCAACGGCTGCTCCGGCGGCCCTGTCACGCTCCGCTCGCCCAACATGCAGTGGTCGGTCGTAGGCGTGTACGTCGGCGAGCGGCGAAGCCCCGCCGTCGCCGACGAGGGACGAATCGTTCAGAGCGAGTACCTCGTCGGATTCGCGACTCGGACTGAAGACCTCGATGATCGTTTCCCAAAGTGGTCAGCCTTGTACGAGTGAAAGGCTCCGAGGGAACGCCGGCGACGACGGTGCACTCTCCGGCACACGCATCCTGTCGTCGGCTACTTGAGCGGGTATTCGCTGGGTTCCCATCCGACTGCGAGGATCCTGCGCGACGTGTACATGGTGCATTTGGCGATCATTGTCTGGGCGACAACGTTGCCCGGAATGGCGGTGCTGGTCGGTCAGGTTGGGTCGACTGTGCCGACCTCGTCGGTCGACGAAGTGGACCAAGGCCGCCCTCGAACAACTCACGCACAGCTGGGCTTTTGAGCTCGCATTCGATCGTGTCAGGGTCAACGCGATCGCCCCAGGCCCCACAGACAGCGAAGCTCTGGCCGCGGCGGGCCTCCTCGAAGCCGTGGTCACCACGATCAAAAAGACGAGGTCGACCGCATCCTTCTTGGCCGACGCGGCGAACCGTCCGAGATCGCGGCGTGGATCCTGCACCTCCGGGCGTTATCAGGTCGACACACTCGCCTTGTGCTCCTCAGACCCAAATCGCTGAACAGGTCGGCATCTCGCAAATGCACGTCTCACGAGTGCTCAGTCGAACACTAGCATTCTTACAGGACGCATAAACCGGTCGGGCTGAGCGCACGGCTTTCTGTCTCGCTTTTGCCATGTTAGGTAGTTCATACGTCGTGACGAGTTCCCTTATGATGAGGCAAGGGCTCAACGCTGTGATGAAGCTGTGATGCCGCGTTGGCAGACGGACGAGCGCACACGGTGCGGCGGGGGACACCCTGCCCGGCCAGGACCGGACAGCTGGGGCTGGGGTGGGTTGATGGACGAGTCGAGTGCACGGCGAGTCGAGCGGCTGTTTAAGGTCGCACTACTGGTCAAGGGGGTCGATGGGGCGGCGGAGCTGATCGCCGCCGTGGCCTTGATGCTGGTGCCTGGAGCTAAGGTGCACGGGTTGGTGGCTGACGTGCTCGCCCGCGACTTGCTCGGTTCCGCAGACGGCTGGCTGGCCCGGCATTTCGTCACGGTCACCGACCAGTTCGCAGCGGGCAACCGCACGTTCGCGGTCGTCTACCTTGGTCTGCACGGAGTGGTGAAGCTCGCTCTGGTCGGGGCCTTGCTGCGCAAGTGGCTGCCGGCCTATCCCGTGGCGATCGGTGTGCTGGGCGTGTTCGTGGTTTATGAGCTGTATCGGGCCACGCGCACGGGCTCGATCCTGTTGCCGGTCCTGGCCGTGGTGGACATTGTGATCATCGTGGTGATCGTACGGGAGTACTGGTTGCTGCGGCGCCAGCGCCGGGGGGTTAACCGAGCACGTTGACCGCCCGGGCTACGACGAGTGCGACGACCACGAGCGCGACCGCGGACTGCACCATCATGGTCAGCTTCGCCCAGCGCGACAGTGGCAGCACGTCGGTCGGGCTAAACGCGGTGGCATTGGTAAACGACAGGTACAGGTAGTCGACAAACTGCGGCTCCCACTCTGGGTCGGCCAGTTCCGGGTTCTGCATCTGCGCGAACAGGAAGTCGGGGTGGGTGCGCACCGCCGCGGTGCGGGCGGCCGGGCCGCCCCGGTCGAGCTCCCAGTACACCAGCGCGAAAGCGATCACGTTGGTCAGCCAGACCCCAGCGCCGGCAAGCAGCAGCTCGCCTGGGCCAATCGGGTGCCCTGTGGCGAAGTCGACCACGAGCAGCACCGCAGACCAGCCATTGGACAACCCGACAAGCCCGGTCAACGCCAGCCCCGCGGCGCGCAGCACCGCGGACTCGCGGTTCATCCGGAACGGGTTTGCCACGACCAATGCGCCAGCAGCGCGAACTCCAGCGTCGGTAGCAGGTATCGGACCTGTGGCACCATCCGGTCGGGTAACACCAGCTGCAGCCCGATGGCGACGATCACCGCTAGCGCCGCGGGCCACCGGTGCTCGCCTCGGGTCCCTCGCATCCACGCCGGAAGCTGCAGGTGCGAAGACTCCGACATGGTCATTTCCTCCTCGGACCCCGCAAGCTGTCCCATCTGTCCTCACCGCTGTGCAGTGTGCCGCCGAGCTCAAGTTGATTCTCCGAACCAGTTGGGACGACGAGAGCGACCGCTATCCGGGTGAGAGCTGTCGTGGTGGCGCCAAGTAAGCGGCAGGCTCAGCACAGTTCCCGGCGAATGGCGCCGAGGTGACCGCTCTCATGGGACTCTCATCAAGGCGGGCGCAGGGTCACTGCATGGCGCCCACGACTTCATACCCATACCTGGTCGCGGATATGTCACGCGCGCCGGTCCCGGCCACGGTCGTTGTGGCGTCCCGTGTGGTAGCGCCTGAGCTAGGCAGAAGACGATGATCCTCACGGCGTCCCGTGCGCACGCTGCCAGCTTGGCCTCGCGGCGCCCGCGCTGGCTGCGCACGCTGCTGGCC
>JALZHU010000181.1 GCA_030860695.1 Actinomycetota bacterium | reverse complement strand
CAGCAACACCCCGGGGACCAGGACCGCCACGGCGGCTTGGGCCGTCAGCGGCGGAAACAACGCGGCGACGAGCGCGTAGCCGACGATGATGCTGCCCGCGGTGGCGACGCTACCGGCCACGGCCATACTTCCCCGGGTGGCGACGTTGCCGCGGGCAGCGATGGTGCCGCTCGCGCCGGCACGCGGTCTGGCGTTGATGCGGGTGACGGTTCCGGGACGGTGAGAATCAACGGACACCAGGTGGTCGGGCCGCCGGCCGGCGCGCTGGCGCACCAAGGTGGCCCAGCGCCAGATCGAGCTGCTCTTGTCCACGTACTCCAGCATTCCGGATCGAGCCGCACTGGCTCAGCAACCCGGGCATAAAGTCGCGTTCGTCCGCGTAGCGCGCGCTCGCCCGCCTCGTCGAACCCACGGGGGCCGACTCTCTAGCTTCGGGTGAGGCCAAGGGCCTGTCCTGCGGCGAGTGCGTCGCCGCTGTTGGCAGCAACGGCGAGCCTGGAGAGGCCCGGTTGGTCGACGCAGAGCATGGTGGTGCCGTCGATGTCGGCGATCCAGCTGGGCGGGGGGTTGATCTCGTAGGCGCCGTGTGCGCGGGGAAGGGGCGCGGCGATGTGACCACGAGAACGGCCGGCGAGGGGCTCAGCAGCCATCATCGGCTCCTTCCATCCGTAAGGGTTGCCTCTCGCCTTTACGGACGGGCAGGCTGCAGTCCTGATCGCATCCCCGTTGGCGTGAAAGATCATCACCTACGACCCGGACACCACCTGCCGGCACCCGACCACGATCATGGGGCGGCGGTGCGTGTCTTCGCCTATCGTCGAACTACGCCCGGCTCGCCGGCGACGGACGATCTGATCTGCGAGGAGGCCACAACATGTGGGCGTTCCTGTCCGCCCGGCTGCGGCTCTGGCTGCTGCTCGCCGTCGGTGCACCTGCCCTGAGCTGGCTGTTGGGTGCCATCGGTGATCGACTCGAGGCCCGCTCCGGTCCGACGACCACCAGCCGAGCGCTGAAGAAGGGCCGAGACTGGCTGCGCCGCCGCACCCGCGGCCCCCTCGCACGGCCAAGGCGGGCGACCAGGCTGCGCAGGTTCTAGGGCGTTATCGGCATGGCGCTTCGGTGCCGCAGTGACGGGGCACGATGGATGCGTGAAGTTGCTATTGATGGCCGATACGCACGTGCCCCATCGTGCCCGGGACTTGCCCGAGCAGCTGTGGCGGGCCGTAGACGAGGCCGACGTCGTGGTGCACGCCGGGGACTGGGTATGCGTCGAGCTGCTGGATGCATTGCTGGTTCGAGCGGACCGGCTGATCGGCGTGGTTGGTAACAACGACGGGCCCTCGTTGTCTGCACGATTGCCGGAGGTCGCGACCGCCGAGCTGGAGGGCGTGCGGCTGGCGGTCGTGCATGAGACTGGATCAGCGCGCGGCCGGGAGGAGCGGTGCGCCGCCCGTTTCCCTGGCACTGATGTATTGGTCTTCGGGCATAGCCACATCCCGTGGGACACGGTAGCTTCTACCGGCTTGCGACTACTGAATCCGGGTTCCCCGACCGACCGGCGCCGCCAGCCGACCTGCAGCTGGATGACCGCCGAGATCAATAACGGGCAACTCGATCAGGTGCAGCTGCACCGTCCCTAACCCGTGAGATCGGCCAGCAGCAGCCCGCTGCGTGGTTTCGGGGTGAAATAGGTGCTCTTGCGCGGCATCTGCCGGCCTTGGTTGTGCACCGCGAGCACGTCCGCGAAAGGCACCGGAGCCAGCTGCAGCACGGCGTCGACGTTCGGACCCGCGGAATGCCCCACGGGGAGGGCACGCACCTGCGGACCTTCGGGGTCGATGCCCAGCGCGTCGACGATGAGTAACCGCTCGACCAGCCCATGATCAATTCTGGGCACCGGTTCGCCCGGTTCAGGCTCGGGCAATGCGACAAGCACGCCGGTGTCGGCTGCCCGTACCACCACGCTACCGGGGCGGACCGGTGGGTCCAGCTCCCTGACTTCCCGCACCGCCAAGCCCTTCCGACGCCACGCATCGGCCAGATCCTGTGCGGTCAGTCCGGTACCGACCAGTGCGCGGTGGATCGCGCCAATGCGCAGCGCCGGTCCGCCCGTGATCAACGCGAGCAGCCTGGACCGATCACTGGCCGCCGCGGCGGCCACCCGGTGATTGCCGTCGGCGACTAACAGCGGACCCCGCGCCACCGCAGCGAGCACAGCGTCCTGCCTAGCTCCGGAGCCCAGCAACCACAACCGGTGGGTGCGACCACCTGAATCGGTGATCGACACCGCTGGCCCTCCCAGGGCATCAATGCAGCTCAGTACGGCCGCGGTGAGCTGTTCACCGTCGGCGACGGGCACAAGCATCGCCGCGCTGGTCGCACAGCCAAGCCCTGCGAGTACTGCGGCGCGTTCGGCCACCACCTGGGGATAAATCTGCTCGCCCTGCCGCACCCAGGACATCCCGTGCGTATCCACAGCGGCCGAATCGACCAGACATAACATGCCGACCGCCACCCCGTCCGGGCCATCCACCCGATAGGGCGCCACCACGTTGGACACCTGGCGGTAGGCGCGGGCACGCAACCGGTCCAGGGTTTGCCGAGCCGCTGGCAGCGCATCAACGAGCGAAAGTCCCTCGGCCAACGCCCGCGGTGTGCGATGCGGGTGCTGCACGGCCAGCAACGTGTCACTGTCGCCGTCGGGCCCGGCCAGCGCCGTCACTACCTCGCTGGCTTCGGCGAACTCATCGACGTCGGGTCCCGGAACGCCGTCTGTAACCAGCCAGCCGTGTCTGATCGCCCGTACCCACCGTGTCATCCCTCGAGCTTGCCCGGACCGTACGTCACGACGCCGGGGAAGCCGAGGACGAGCAGCGAGTATTCGTGCGCTTAGCCCTGCTACATGGTCTTGACGACGCCGATCAGATGCCCCTCCGGGTCGTTGAACAGACCGATCTCGACCTGCTCCATGACCTTCTCCGGGCCCATCATCCGCGACCCGCCGAGGCTCTCCGCCTTGGTCAGCGCGGCCTCGACGTCGGGCACCCCGACGTAGAAGGTCACGTGACCGGGATAACCCTCCGGCGCTACTCCGATACCGCCGCCGATTCCGGTGCCGTCGGCGGAGGTGTTCCCCTCGCGCTGCACGATCCCGTAGTTCAGCGCGTTATCGAAGTCGATCTTCCACCCGAAGAGGTCGGAGTAAAACGACCGCAGCCCAGGGCCGTCCTTACCCACAACCTCAAAGTGCACTACTGGCCGTCCCATGGTGTCTCCTCTCCGCGCCAACGAGCCGGCGCTCGTCATCGCTCAACCGTTGCCCTTATGACACCGCGGCGCACGAAAACTCATCGCTGCGGCCCCGCCGCGAGTTACCCTCTAGCGGACGCCCCAGCGTCAGAAGTCATAGCCGTGATGCAGCAGGAAGGAAGCAGCGCGCCGGTTCTGGGCGCAGCTCATCGGCTCGACCCCAAGGGCATTGACCACCCGGCTGCAGATCTCCAGAAGCACCGCTGCGTGGACCGCTTCCAGAATCTCCTCGTTGTCCAGGCCAGCAGAGCGCAGCACCAGGACGTTGCCGACGGCGAGTTGGTCGGGTCTCTTGGACAGGCGGCGCAGGAAAGGGACCATCACGGCCACCCGCGGCCCAGCACGATCCGGGTCGCGGTCATGAACAACGTCATCGACCACGGAGGCGCCCAGGGCGAGTCCTGCGATTGCACAGTGCACCCCGGCGCAGTAGCCGCACCGGTTCCCAACCGATACCAGCCCGCCAAACAGCTCGCGTTCTCCCACCGACCACCGGCTCGGACCGCGCAGCACTGCCTGGCCGTATCGCCCTATGGGCTTGCCGAAGAACCTGCGCCGGTAGAGCAACACCTTGACAAAGCCCGGAGTTGGCCGGCCGAACAACAGACTCAGTACCGGTCGCAATGCCATCGAGCGCGGTCCCCGGTTGCGCTCAATCACCGAAAGGCGGATCACGACGGGCCATCCTGCAGGAGCCGCTCGACGGCACGCAGCCGCTGCAACCCCGCCCCGACTGCCGCCGCCACGACGCACTCGAACACCGCGTCCTCGCTATATCCGGAGGCCAGCAGACGCCGGATGTGCTCGTCGGTCACCCCCAGACCGCCATCAGCGACCAGTTCGGCCAGCTCGCCGAGGTCGCCTGCGATGCTCTTTCCCCTGACCAGGTCCCGGCGCACGCTGCGGGGCAGCACGCCGGTATCGCTGCTCACCCCATCTGTCAGTTCGTTCAGCCACCGCCTGCGCCGATTCATCATGCCGCCCGCCCTTGGTTTGTTCGTCTAGTACAGAGCTGTGCAGCAGGCTGCTCGTACATGGCGGGCAACGGTCCTGTTCAGTTCATCAGCAGAACTGTTCAGATTCCCGCGATGGCGGCGACGGCTAAGCCGAGAACAAGCAGCGGGCCGGTGACCCGCAGGTGCACAAACGCCAGCGCGGCGAACCACAGCGGCCATACCGGTACCGGACGCGGCGGCTGCTCCGGTCGGGGTTGGCGGAACCACGGCCACACCGTGACCAGCCGGTACAGCCCGCCCAGTGCGATCAGCGCCGGCCACGGCAGCGCGCCGACGATCACGCAGGTCACAAGGAGTAGGTAGAACCCCACCATCATGGCCAGCGTGGCGGTCCTGGCCCGCTGCTCGCCGAGCAGCACCGGCAGCGTGCGGATTCCCAGCGGTGCGTCGTAGGGGATCTTGTCGATGTGCTTGCCCATGAGCACTGACGTGCACAGCAGGGCGTAGGGCAGCGACGCAAGCAGCACCTGCCAGGTGATCGACCCGACCGCCGCGTAGTACGTGCCGCCGACCATCAGCGGCCCCCACACCACGAGCACGTCCGGCTCCCCCAGGCCGCGCTTCTTCAACCGCAGCGGCGGCGCAGCATAGGCCACCGAGAGCATGAACCCGGTTAGCGCAAACGCCACCACGGGCCAGCCCCGCGCCAGCGCGAGCACTACGAGGATGGCCAAGTCGGCAGCGTTGACAACCAGCACGGACATGATCAGTGCCCGGCGGGTGACCAGCCCGGACAGGATCGGGTGCGGGGCATACAGCGCCCGCGGGTAGCTTGCGGTGTCCGAACCGGCGCGGGTGTCGTAAAGGTCATTCATGAGGTTATTGGCCAGGTGCGCCAAGACAATCCCGATGACGGCGAGGACAAGCCAGCGCCAGTCGACGCTGGGCGCGCGAGCGGCCAGCAGTCCGGCCACTAACCCGGCGACCAGCGTCATCGGCAACACGGCGGCGCGGGAGACCACAATCCAGCGAGTCACCGCGTCGATCGGGCCGTCAGGCGGGTTAGTAGTGCTCAGGGCGTAACGCCAGGCGCTCACCCGGGAGCGAGCCGCAGCATCGGTCACATCCTCGAGCCTGGCACAGCTCCAGTCAGATGGTGGTGCTGCGGAATCCGCGCTCAGCCATGTGCTCGCTTTACGAGCGCAGCTGGGAGATGCGGTCTTTGAACATCGTGCTGGCGATGGCCGCTTTGCGCGGCTGGCCGCGCAACCAGGACTGTGCGAAGCCCTTCGCCTGCTCGTAGCTGACCTTGCCGGGCAGCGGCGGCTCGTGCGGATCGACGTCCACGTCGACCAGCGCCGGACCGGCGTGGTGCAGCGCGGTGCGCAGCGCGGTGGATAGCTCACCCGGTTCGCGTACTTTGGCCCCGTAGCCACCACACGCGGTTGCCCAGGCCGCGAAGTCGGCCACCGGCTCGCTGTAGCGCACCCCGTGCTCGGGGTAGCCGAGCACCATCTGTTCCCACAGGATCTGACCGAGCGAATTGTTGTTACTGATCACCACGGTGATCGGTAGTTGCTGGCGAACCGCGGTGAGGAACTCCGCCATCAGCATCGAGAACCCGCCGTCGCCGACGTAGGCGATCACCTGCCGCTCGGGGAAGGCGTGCTGCATGGCAATTGCGTAGGGCAGGCCGGGGGCCATGGTGGCCAGGTTTGCCGACAGGTAAAACTGGCGATCCCCGCGGATCGTCCAGTGCCGAGCCGCCCAAGCCGCGATAGTGCCCGAGTCACAGGTGAGGATGGCGTCGTCGGTGGCCAGCTCGTCGATGAGCCCGATGACATACTGCGGAGCAATCGGCGTCCGGTCGGGGTTCTCCAGCGCTTCCATCTGCGTCCGCCACTCGGTCATCTTCGCCTGGTAGCGCTTCAGGTGCGCGTCGCCACGCTGTTCCAGCAGCGGTAGTAGCCCCATCAGAGACTCGGCGGCGTCGCCGACCACCGGCGCCTCTACCGGCAGCCGCACGCCAATGCGGGCCGGCTCGGTGTCGATCTGTACCACCCGCACGGTGCCCGGCTTGGGCAGGTGCTTGGTATAGGGAAAGTTGGTGCCCACCATGAGCAGCACGTCGCAGTCGTCGGTCAACTCCTCAGCCGGACGGGTACCCAGCATCCCGATGCCGCCGACCGACAGCGCGGCGTCGTCTGGGATCACCGCCTTGCCAGGCAGCGTCTTGATCACGGGTGCAGCCAGCCGGTGGGCCGCCGCGGACACCTCATACCGGGCACCGAGCGCGCCTACCCCGGCCAGGATGGCTGGCCGCTCGGCGGCGTTGAGTAGCTCCGCCGCAGCGGCCAGCTGTTCGGGGTCGGGCACGCCGAAGCGCCGCGGCAACACCGTTGAGCCGTGCCGGGGCAGGGCAGGCGCCGGATGGGCGTATGGGTCGTCGTCGGCGCCGGCGATCTGGATGTCGTTGGGCATGCACAGGTGCGCCACGACGCGCCGGATCATCGCAGTCCGTACCGCATTGTCCACTAGCCCCAGCACCTGCTGGGGATTGGCAACCATCTGGTTGTACTCGGCGAGGTCGGCGTACAGCGCCGGCAGGTTGACCTCCTGCTGGTAGCCGGTGCCCAGTACGCTCGTTTCCTGCATACCGGTGATCGCCAGCACCGGCGTGTGGTCCAGTTTGGCGTCATACAGCCCGTTAAGCAGGTGAATTCCGCCCGGGCCTGACGTCGCCAGGCATACCCCGAGTCGGCCGGTGGCCTTGGCAAAGCCGGTGGCCATGAACGCAGCAGCCTCCTCATGCTGCACCAGGAAGAACCGCACCCGCTCCCGGCAACGCCGCAGCCCCTCCATGATGCCGTTGATGCCGTCACCGGGAAGCCCGAAAATCGTGTCGACGCCCCAGTCCGCCAGCCGCTCGATCAGTGCCTGTGCCGCGATCCGTTCCATGCCTAGCTACCTACCCCTACCCGGCAACCGGCAACCCCTGTTTCAGGTTCAGCCACCATGGGTAGCCGACGCGGCGTACATCTCACGAGAACCCGAGGAGGTCCTCGATGGCCACCACCGTCGCGGAAGTCATGACCCATGACCCGGCTACCGTCAACGCCGATACCCCGATCAGTGAGGCAGCCCGGGAGATGCGTGCCAGCAACACCGGGGACGTGCTCGTCGTGGACAGCGGTCGGCTGATCGGCATTGTCACCGACCGGGACATCGTTATCCGTGTCCTCGCCGACAACAAGGACCCCCGCACACCGGTCCGAGAAGCCTGCAGCGGCGACGACCTGGCAACCGTCACTCCCGGACACCAAGATTGAACAGGCCGTCGAGCTCATGCGGAACAAGGCCATCCGCCGGCTTCCCGTCGTCGAGGGCGACCGACCCGTCGGCATCATCAGCATTGGCGACCTCGCCATCGAACGCGACGAAACCTCAGCGTTGGCCGACATCAGCGCCGCGGAATCCAATCGGTAGTCATGACTGACTCGATGACAACCACTGCACCCCGTCGAGCAGCCGGACACCGAACTGGAGACCTACCCGGCCGGCCAATGAGCCTGGACCCTACCGAGCGTCCTCGCCAAGATCTCTGATTTTGCCAAGATCACTGGCTTTGCCCGGCTGGTTCGTGGCTGCCGTTGTAGTGCCTTACCAGGCGACCAGCGCAGTGCCCCCTGAGCATCATCCAGTGGGTAGCTCGTAGACCGCATACGCGGCGCGGATCACTGGCTGCGCGACATTACGCACCTGCACTCCACCGGGTGTGCAGCCCTGCTCGCAACCGAAGTGCGCGTGCCCGTGCACCGCAAGGTCAGCACCTGCGCCGCCGCGCGCCCCGTCAATGGCCTCGGCCAGCTGGTAAGCACCCAGGAACGGGTAGATCTCCGGTGGCTCGCCGCGCAGCGTGTCAGGCACCGGCGAGTAATGCGTCAGGGCGACGAGCACGTCGGCGTCCTCGACGGCGCGCAGAGCGTCGGCGAGTCGTGCTGCCACCAGCTCAGTGTGCTCGATGAACGCCTTCATCTCGCGTTCCCCGAAGGCCGACCCGCATTTGCCGGCGAACCCACCGCCGAAGCCCTTGGCGCCCGCGACACCGAGCCGGCACCCACGGACATCGAGCACTTCGCCGCGGCCCTCCAGGACGCGGACACCACGCTCACTCAGCAGCGCAGTGATGTTGTCCTGGGCATCGGAGTGGTGATCATGGTTGCCCAGCACCGCGAGCACCGGCACGGCCAGGCCGCTGAACTCTTCGGCCACCACCTGCGCCTCCTCGATCGTGCCGCGCTGAGTGAGATCCCCAGCGAGTAGAAGCACGTCGGCCTGCTCGCCCACCGTCTCCAGCGCCGGGCGCAACCGCCCCCGGGCGTCGGGCCCCAGGTGCATGTCACCAGCAGCGGCGATGCGCAACATCACCGCAACTCCTTCCTCTCCGCGGGCTGCCCGGTGGGCACCACCTGCACGTCGTTGCGGATCGTCATGTCGGGCGCATGCTCTGCGACCACCGCCGCGAGCGCGTCGCGCCGATGGGCGGTGGCGACCTCGCCGGACAGATGCACAGTGCGGTCACGGACATGCACCCGCACGCCCTGCTCCGCGGTCCGTGGGTCCTCAGCGAGTGCCTGGCGTAGATGCGCTGCGAGGTACTGGGGTTCTTCGGGAGCCATAGTCATCCTGCCCTCCGGGGCTGTCCGGACGGGAAATGCCGAGACGGTCGGCGAGCAGCAGGAATGCCTCAGCGTAGGGATGGTGTTCAGTACAAGCTCGTAGCGCCACCCAGTCGATCTGCTCTCGTAACGCCCGCGCGGCCGGGAGGACCCAGCCGAGGTCACAGTGGTGCGGGCCAAGTGAAAGCAGCTTCTGCGCCACGATATCGGTGGCCGGCGCCACGGGCGCCTTCACTGACGCGACCGGCAGCTCGTCCGCGGCAGCAAGCATGTCGTCGGTGACCGGGCACTCGGCGGGGCGGTAGATGAGGTCCACCGGCACTGCACCGTCGTACACCTTGCGCAGCCAGTCCTCTGGTGCGTCGGTGGCCCGCATTCCCGCAGATACCAGCGCCCGTACCGCGTCATCGACGTCGGCGGGGCGCACCAGCACGTCGACATCGTGCTCAGAGAACGGCCCCCCGCGCGCATAGACACCGCTGCCGCCAGTGATGGCGAACGGCAAGTCCGCCGCCCGCAGCGCCGTGCAAACCCGGACCAGGCTGCGCTCCAGGGTGGTGCCCTCACCGCTGCCCACCGTGCCAACCTCCTCGACTCCCACTGACTTAAGCGGATCGTGGCCCATTGGTTCCCGCCATCGTCCACCTTCCCCCGACGCGGTACGAGACACGGATGCCCCCATCGCCGCACGCGCAAACCTAGGACGACACCACACCCGTCTCCCTACCACGACACGGCAGCGGTGACCCTCGGAGACATACCAACTTTGCTGCTTGCGCTGAGCGAAGAAGCGTCCACTGCCTGGCCACTCCGACAGACGGGTACAGAGCTTCCGACGCGGAAAGCTGTGGACACCGGTTGGTGAGCGGCGCGCAGGGTACCTCGCTGGCATGGTGGCAAGCAGCAACGCGGGAACACCGGATGCAGTGGTCATCGGCGCGGGCCCAAACGGATTGGTCGCGGCTAACGTCCTCGCCGACGCGGGCTGGCAGGTCGTGGTTTGCGAGGAGCAGCCGGAGCCGGGCGGTGGCGTGCGCAGCGGGCCTGGGCCGGCGAAGGGTTTCGTCTACGATCACTGCAGCGCGTTCTACCCGATGTCTGTCGCCTCCCGAGCGATCCAGTCGCTTCAGCTGGAGCGGTACGGGCTGAACTGGTCGCACGCCAAGGACGTGCTCGCCCATCCGCTGTTGGATGGGCGAGCCGCGGTGTTATCACGCGACCTGGAACGCACGGCCACTGCGTTGGAGGGGCTGGGCGCCGGTGACGGCGCGGCCTGGCGGCGGCTGTACCAGTTGTGGGAGGAACTGGGGCCGCACCTGCTGGACGCGTTGTTCGTGCCGTTCCCACCGGTCCGCTCCGGGCTGCGGCTGGCGGCGACGCTGCACCCAACCGGACTGTTGCGGTTCATGCGGTTTGGCCTGCTCCCGGTGCGCAAGCTGGCTGAGGAGGAATTTTCCGGCCCGGGTTCGCTGCTGCTGGCCGGCAGCGCGTTGCACACGGACCTGATGCCGGAATCCGCCGGCAGTTCCCTGTACGGGTGGCTGTTGGCCATGCTCGGTCATCAGTACGGGTGGCCGGTGCCAGAAGGGGGCTCTGGCCAGCTGACTGCGGCGCTGGTGCGGCGGCTGAAGGAGCGGAGCGGCAGCGTGCGGTGTGGGGATGCGGTGCGGCAGGTCATCGTCCGCCGTGGCCGGGCCGTCGCGGTGCGCACTCAGTCTGGTGATGAGATCCCGGCCCGCCGGGCGGTGCTCGCGGCCACGGCGGTGACGCAGCTGTACGGCGGCCTGGTCGGTTGGGAGCACCTGCCAGCGCGGTTGCGCGACGATTTGCGCCGCTTCCAGTGGGACTACTCGACGTTCAAGGTGGACTGGGCGTTGCGCCGGCCGGTGCCGTGGCAGGCGACTGGTGTCGCCGGGGCGGGCACCGTGCACCTCGCCGCAAGCTTGGATGAGATGAGTGACTACACCGCGCAGATCTCCACCGGACGGGTGCCTGCGCACCCGTTCCTGCTGCTCGGACAGATGACGACGGCGGACCCCTGCCGATCCCCGGAAGGCACCGAATCGCTGTGGGCCTACACCCACGTACCCCGTCAGGTGCGCGGCGACGCCGGTGGGGACCTCACTGGATCCTGGGACGAGCGGGAGCGGGAGGCGTTCGCCGACCGCCTGGAGGGACAGGTCGAGCGCTTCGCTCCGGGGTGGCGGGAGTTGGTGATCGCACGCCGGATCACAGCACCGGGGCAGTTTCAAGCTAGCAACGCCAATCTCGACGGCGGCGCGATCAGCGGCGGTACCACCGCGGTGCACCAGCAGCTGGTGTTCCGCCCGACCCCCGGACTGGGACGACCCGAGACCCCAATCGCTGGCCTGTACCTGGCATCGTCGTCCGCGCACCCCGGCGGAGCGGTGCACGGCGCCTGCGGCGCCAACGCGGCACGCGCCGCGCTACGT
>JALZHU010000438.1 GCA_030860695.1 Actinomycetota bacterium | reverse complement strand
CCAACAACGACAACCCGAAACCATTCATCTGGACTGCCACCGCCGAGCAAATCCTCGCCAAGGTCGCCAGGGGACGAGTCGCTCTCCAGCAAGTGAAAACCCAATTATGAGACACTACACTAGCCGGCCTGGATGGCACCGTTGCGTTGGCGGATCACCTACTCGGGCAGGCTGAGCTGATGCGCCGTCGCGACGTTCGGACACCACCGCCCAGGTCCAGCCTCGCGGGGTTCCGGTTCCCTCCAGATGTGATCATGGTCGCGGTGCGGTGGTACCTGCGCTACGGACTCTCCTACCGTGACGTCGAGGAGCTGCTGACCGAACGGGGTATCCAAGTCGATCATGTGACCGTCTACCGCTGGGTGCAGCGGTTCACCCCACTGCTGATCGACGCCGCCCGACCCTGTCGACACGTGCCTGGGGCTCGGTGGTGCGTCGATGAAACCTACGTCAAAGTGGCGGGGCGGTGGGTGTACCTGTACCGGGCGATCGACCAGGACGGACAGGTCATCGACGTGATGGTGTCCCAAAAGCGGGATCTGGCGGCCACTCGCCGGTTCTTCACCCGTGCGCTAGAGCACGGCACCCGTCCGACCGAGGTGAGCACCGATCGGGCGTCGGCGTATCCACGGGTGGTCGATGAGCTGCTTCCTGCGGCGTGCCACGTCGTGGAGCAGTATGCGAATAATCCCGTCGAGGCCGATCACGGCCGATTGAAGGCCCGGCTA
The DNA here is from genome assembly GCA_030860695.1 of Actinomycetota bacterium. Lineage (GTDB taxonomy): Bacteria > Actinomycetota > Actinomycetes > Mycobacteriales > Pseudonocardiaceae. Next base: position 2,403 of record JALZHU010000438.1, on the reverse strand, counting down.
CGGCCGATGCGCGGACTCACCACGCTGCGCTCGGCGCGAGTGGTCAGTGCCGGGCACGCGTTCGTCCAGAATCTCCGCCGCGGCCATTACGAGCTCGGAGTCGACGTTGACCCGCAGTATCGACTCCCGGCGGCCTTCACCGAACTCGCCCTCACCATCTGATCGGAGCACCACAGCGGTCAGCCCTCCCGGCTCAGCCCTGCCCGCTCTCCGTCAACGCAACAACGCCCCCGAAGGCGGCTACCGCTGCTAGCAGGACCGCCCGTCCGGTGTCGTACAGAACTTGGCAAGACCTGGACCCAAGTACGTGTTAGCGTCGTGACCTGCCTCACAGCGGATTCCCGCTACATGAGGTAGGTAACTCCCCACGCAAAGTAGGTTCGGTATGCCGGCCGGGATTGCACATACGCCGCCGCGCCGACGACCATGACGACACAGGCGTCGACCGTTCGCGAGCTGCCCGACGCGCTGCGCGACGGCGAGGAGTTCGGCGCGAGGCTGGCCGGTCGCCGACCGGCCGTGTTCCTTGACTACGACGGCGTGTTGACCCCGATCGTCGATCGGCCAGAGGACGCAGTCATGTCCGACGACATGCGGGAAGCGGTCCAGGCCCTGGCGCAGCGCTGCGTGGTGTGCGTGGTCAGCGGTCGCGACCGATCCGTCGTGCAGCAGTTGATGGGCATTGACACCCTCGTGGTAGCCGGCAGCCACGGCTTCGACATCTGGACTCCGCAGGAGGGCACCATTACCCACGATGCGGCGACCAACTTTGAAGACCTGATTTCCGAGACCACCGACCGCCTCCGCGCCGAGGTGAGATCGATTGGTAGCGTCGTCAAGCGTTGAACTTTTGCAGGCGGAATGGGATGGTGTTGGGCCGGTTGATGGCCTGTTTGATTTCTTTCCAGGTTGGGTGGTGAAGCAGCCGTGCGGTGTGCACGGTGAGCAGGTCGCGTAGTCCGGCGATGGTCCATCGGCTGCCGCCGATGTCGGTGCGGGCGTTGAGCTCGCGCATGAGGCGTTCGAGGACTCCGGTGCCCAGCTCGGGTCCGCCCAGGCGGGCCAGTCGGGCCCGCAGGTCGGGGTCGAGGCAGGTGAAGGCGTGGTCTCGGGCGGCGGCCAGGTAGGCGTGCGCGCTGAAGAGCTTGTCGGGGATGGCCCGGGTGAAGGCGTCCCAAGCGGCCAGGGCCTCGTCGGTGCTCTGCTCGTGGCGGATTGAGTCGCGTAGCAGCTCGCCCAGCTGCTCGCTCATGTGCCGGGCCCAGTGCGGGTTGACGTGGCGGTTGGCGGCGTCGTCGGCGTAGAAGGCCTTACGCAGCCCGTGGGGCAGGTGCCACCAGCAGCGTTGGATCGGGGTGCTCGGCCATAGCTGCTGGGTCAGGGTGGTGAGTTCAGGCTCGCCGTCGAGCACGACCAGCGCTGGGGCGGGCAGCCCGGCTAGCTGCGCAGCCATCGCGGGCCAGTCCGCTGCAACGGTCAGCCCGAGCAGGTGGGTGTGCGCGCGGCGCCGCCCGGCTGACCCGGAGCGGCCGGTCAACCCCAGCGCCAGGTGCACACCCACTCCGTTTTTGTTCGTCCCGGCGCGGGCGCCGGTGCCATCCAGCATCACTACCTCCGGGCTGGGGTGTCCGGGTCCCAGAGTGCCGTCGGTGCCGGTGAGCAGCGCGGCGGTATCGGCCAGCGCGTTGTGCGCCTGCCCGGCCGTGGCGGTGGTGCCGGCCAGCTTCCTCGACAACCCCGCGGCGCGGGCGAAGCTGACCTGGGTGCCCAGCTCGGCCAGGTTCACCGTCAGCCGGTCGGTACGCCGCTTCCCGGACAATCCGAGCATGATCAGCAGCGGGGCGAACACCCGCCCACACTCCCGACACCCGACATGCCACAACACCAACTCCACCGTGCCGACCGCGGTATGCAGCTTCCGTTTCCGGGTGCGCTTGCCCTTCCAAACGAAGTCTTCGGCCATCTCACAGCGCGGACAGGCAAACGGCGCCGGCAAGCCCCGCACCGGCGCCCACCGCGGCCCGCACACCGAGTCGGTCAACCGCTCCTGGGTATCAGCCAACGTCTCCTCCAACGCCCGCAACGGAACCTCACGCGACATCGCCACCACCAACGACTCGAACTCCGCCCACGAGGAACGAGCATCCAGCGCTTCGGGCTCAACAGTGAGCGTCAGGGTAGTAGCGGACATGGGGTAGGCGACTCCTCACACGAGTGGATGATCGCCTGCAGTCCTACAAGATCAGGACCGAAGTTCAACGGAGCGACACGCTACCGATCGATTCCGGGTGCGGTGGTGGAGCCGAAGCGGGCTTCGGTCGCGGTCCATTACCGGCTCGCTGATTCCGAGCACCGCGCCAAGGTGACCGCCCTGGTGAACGAGCTGCTGGAGGAGTCCTCGGA
>JALZHU010000180.1 GCA_030860695.1 Actinomycetota bacterium | reverse complement strand
GTGCTGCTCGGCCGGATCGGCCGCCCGGCGGTGACGATCACCGGCACCGGAGTGTCCGCGGCGGACCAGGCGCTGACGCTGCGCCGTGGCGACGCGCTGGTGCTGCTGGCCTACACCCGCCTGCACCGCCACGCCGCCGTGCTGCTGGACACCGCCCGGCGCCGCGGCGTCCCAGTGGTGCTGCTCACCGACGTCCTCACCACGGTCGGGGGGGTGGATCTAGTGCTGACCTGCCCGCGCGGCTTACCCGGCGAGAGCTCCAGCCACGCGCTGACCGTGCTGCTGTTCGACGCGCTGGCCGTCGCCCTCGCCGCCGCCGACCGCCCTCGCGCCACCACCGCTCTGCGTGAACTCAACCGGCTCCGCGCGGCGCTGCTCGGATCACCTGCCGACGTCGACGCGCCGGGCTAACCAGGTGCCGCCTCAGGTGCATTGGCGATGGCAGCGTGGTCACTGGCTGACCTGCTGCGATTATGCTCCGGCTCCGTGAGCACCGAGTCGTGTCGATGAGACAAATAGCGCGGGGTACCTTCGATCGCCTCACCGACCATCCGGATCACGCGTTGGTGGGCGTCCTCCGGGTCCCAGAGAGCCGGCCAAGCCCGGCCGCATCCATCGGACGCCGGGTCGTCGGCGCCGCCTTGGCGCTCACCATCACGGTGCTGCTGGTTTACCTCGGCCGGGACGGCTACCGCGATGTCAACGAAGACGGCCTGTCCCTGCTGGACTGCATCTACTACGCGACGGTGTCACTGTCCACCACCGGGTACGGCGACATCACGCCGGTCAGCGAGTCCGCCCGGCTGGTGAACGTCCTGGTCATCACTCCGCTGCGAGTGATGTTCCTCATCGTGCTGGTGGGGACCACCCTGGAGGTGCTCACTGAGCGGTCCCGGCAGGCGCTGAAGATCCAACGCTGGAGGCGCAAGGTGCGCGATCACGTCGTCGTCATCGGTTACGGCACCAAGGGTCGTTCCGCGGTGAGCTCGATGCTCGGTGACGAGGACGAACCCACCGCTGTGGTCGTCGTCGACACCAACGCCAGCGCGCTGGAGGCCGCCAACGCGCGCGGCTTGGTTACGGTGCACGGCAACGGCACCCGCTCTGACGTTCTGCGCTTGGCGGGGGTGACCCGGGCCCGTTCCGTGGTGGTCGCCACCAACCGGGACGATGCCGCGGTGCTCGTCACGCTCACCGCCCGGGAACTGGCGCCGAAAGCACATATCGTGGTAGCGGTGCGCGAGCGGGAGAACGTGCATCTACTGCGACAGTCCGGCGCCAACTCCGTGGTGGTGTCCTCCGAGACTGCGGGCCGCTTGCTTGGCATGGCCACCAAGACGCCTGCGGTAGTCGACTTGGTCGAGGACCTGCTCACCCCGGAAGCTGGGCTGGCCATCGCACAACGACCAGTGGAGCCCGCCGAGGCCGGCGGCTCACCTCGCCATCTGCCTGACATCGTGCTCGGGGTAGTCCGGGACGGTCGGCTGTACCGGGTAGACGCCCCCGAGGTTGACGCGGTGGAAAACGGCGACACCTTGCTCTACGTCCGCAAAGTCACCCCAGCCGAGCCCGACTGAGCCGCCGGCTCCTGCACTCGCCTGCTGCGCATTCAGCGGGCTCAGCGGGGTAAACAGGCCTCGATAATCCCGCTGAGCCCGCTGAATGCGGGTAACACGGCGTCACTGCGGGGATACGTGTAGCTGCCGCAGGATGCTGGTCGGGTCGGCCGGCTGGTCGGTGGTGGTGTCGGCCCAGTGTTGCAGGATGTCGGCGGTGGCAAGGGCAAGGTCGGGGGGTAGGTGCTGGGCGCCGAGGGTGTTGGCGACCTCGTGCATCTCCGGTGCCCAGCGCCAGGCGCGGGCGGCGACGCTGGGCAGGAAGTCCCGGTTGGCGAGGATGTCGCGAGGCATCCGCTGCGCCTCGGTCAGCAAGGCTTCGGTGATGCCATGATCGTCAGCCAGAGCGTGCGCGAGGGCGGCGGCGGTGCGGCTGGTCTCGAAGGACGCGAAGGCCATCTTGAGGGCGCTGGCCTGGCCGGGGTGCTTCCCGAGAAGGACCGGTTCGACCAACGAAGCAGTGAACAGGTCCGCGACCTGGTGGCTTACGGTCGGATCTCCGGCGAGGTAGAGCCGAGCGGGAGGTTGCCCGCCGGGCGGCGGCCCGAAGATGCATCCATCGACGACGTCCGCTCCCGCTTCGATGAGCCGGGCGGCGATCCGGTACATACGCGCGGGGCTGATCGCGTTGGCCTCGACATAGATACCGCGGTACCCGATTCCACCGACCGTGGTCGCGATCTCCTCGGCCGCTGCAGGCGGGCATATCGACAAGACGATCTCGCTGTCCGCAAGCAGTTGCTCCAGCGAAGCCGGAGTCAGTCCGGCGGCCTTGGCTCGGTGGTGGGTGGCCGGGCTGCGCCCGTCGGGGCACCACAGGACGGTATGGCCGTTAGCCATGATCTGGGCGGCGATGGCCGGCGGCCCCCATCTGGCCCGGGTGCAGCAGCCAGAGCCCTCACCAAGGTGCTCACCCGTCCGCTCCCGGCAGCGTGGGAGGCGACGAGACACGGGTGAAGCTGCGGATCTGGTCGTGCAGGTCCAACGCCAGCGCAGAGGTCTGGTACCTCGGCCGCTGCAGCGCGCGGCCCACCTGGTTCAGGCGGCGCGCGACAGGTTCGATACGGCGCTGGGTGGCAATGGCCAGTACACCCTGAAGCTGTTCGGCGGCGCCGTCGAGATCGTCGCGGCCGAGCCGGGCCGCAGCGAGGTCCAGCCGGGCCAGACACAGCTCACCGAGGCGGCGTTGCTCCAGGGGGTCGGCCTCGTAGAGCTCGACGGCATGTGTTGCATCGCGTTCGGCGTCGGTGTAGCTGTCCTGCCCGCCGAGCCACAGCTGCGCAGTCGCGGTATACAAGGTTTGCTTAGCGAGGGGAAAGGTGAGCATGCCGCCGGGGTCGTCCACCCCTCGCACCTCCTCGCGGGCCTGCTCAGCACGGGCCAGCGCGTTTTCGGTGGCGCGCTGGTCGCGCAGCCGGGCGTGCGCCCGGGCCTCAATTGCGCGGAACTGTTCCAGGGTGTGCGGCCCGACATTGGACTGCTCAGCGAACTGCCCGAAGTGCGCCGACTCGGCGGCGGCCATCGCCACCTCCCTCTGCACTGCCAGATCCTCCACCCGACTGCCGCCAACTGGCACCGGTCCGGGTACCTCGACCGTAGCGACCTCGGCCCGAGACGTTAGATCGGGCGGCCCGAACAGCCGCTCGGCGCTCTCCGCGAACATCTGCTCCAGAACCCGGCAGGCGGCCGGATGCGGAAGGCCGTCAAGGTTCCCGGCCATCCAGCGGCCCACCTGCCGCACCGACACGGTGAGCCCTTCGTCGAGCTGATCCGATGCACGTACGAAGTCTTTATGAAACTCGGCCCTGGTCCGCCGTGACTGGCGGACAAGCTGCTCCAGCCTTGTCCGCGGAAGCAGGCCGGAACCGACCATCCTCATCACCCTCCGAGCTGACCTGAGCACCCAAACGCGGTGCACAGTATGGAATCGATTCGGCGACGGGCGGGCTGGCCAACCCTAATGTCCGGGAAACGTCCGTCACCGTCCCTGATTGTCGAAGTGACGTCCATCGCAATCATGGCATCGTCCCAGGCAGAGCGGAGATGCCGCGCTGACGCGCCCTGATCCCGACTCTGCCTCCACCAGATCCATCACATTCATGGAAAAGTGAGGGAATGACGGACATCGCCGCTGCTGCCGGATGTTTGCCATCGGAGGTGGAACGGCTACTGCTCGAAGTCGTGGCCGACGGGTTCACCGTGTACTGTTGCGGCCCCAAGGCCAAGCCAACCGCCCTGGTCGCCGCCTACGAATGGCCGCAGTGCATCGATCTGATCACTATTCGTGACTTCGATCGGATTACCACTGCTAGGGCACCGAAACGCGGCAACGTTGATATCTTCGTCCCCGAGGTGGTGATGTGGGCGTACGAAGGCCCGCCGCAATCGACTTTGCGAGTTGTGCTGAACCTGGTGCACCCGCAGCATACCGACGCTCCCCACGGGGAATACCCCGCATCGCGGGGCCTGCATATCCCCCGGGCCGAGCAACGCCCCATGACGATCCGGCTGCCCTCACCAGGTCGAGCCGGTGCGCGAGCCAGACGGCTCGCGACCACGACGGCAACTGGCAGCAACATTATGCAGCCAGCGTCAGACAGTGATTCATAGTCCGCTGGCGAGGAGGGTTGATGCACGAACTAATTGTTAGTCCCTTCCTGGGAAACTATATCGTGGTGCGGCCGGGCCGCCACAACGGCATGAAGATCTCTTATTCCAGGTCTGACGAGGTCGAGTTCGTCGCGGACTTGGACGTGCTGTCCGAGTCGGACGTGTGCTCATGCAGCGCCGGCGACGACAACCCGTTCTGATTAGGTGCATCAGGCCCCGACACGTTCCGCGTGTCGTGGCCTGATGTTTGCTTGCCGGTAGTTAGGCTACCGGGCGTGCGCGCCGAACTGCTCTACATCTCCGAAGGCATGTCCACACTCGGGTTCGTGTGCAGCAGAGACGTGCCTCTGCATCGTGGGATGTGAGAACCCAGCGCCCCTAGCGCAGCGGGACGACGTGCTGCCGCCGTACCCACCGTCGTCCTGATCTGCTGAGCGCGGTGAGGTCGGCGGCTCGGCACACCAGTGCCGCACGCAGGGTCGATGATGGTGTCGCGGTGGTCTTGGCGAAGATCAGTGTCTTGGGCATGTGCTCGCGGCCTGCAGAGCCTGTCCGCGAGGCGCTGGTCAACGCAGTGATCCATCGCGACTACCTGCTCGCACACACCGACGTCAGGCTTGGCTTCTACTCCGACCGGCTTGAGATCGTGAGCCCTGGCCGGCTGCCGAACGGAGTGACCGTTGAGCGGATGCTGGCCGGGACCAGAGCCGCCCGTAACGAACTGCTTAAAGACGTGATGCGGGACTACGGCTATCTGGAGCATATGGGTCCGGGTATTCCGCGTAAGATCGTGCGAGGGATGCAGGAGTTCAACGGCTCACAACCCGAGTTTATCGTCGGGGAGGAGAGTCTCATGGTCGTGTTACTGCGCTAGCCCGCAACTGCTCGTTCCGCATCCGCCGTTCGTCGTAGTCGAGTACGACGCCACGACCGCCTGGCGAGTCAGTTTCCGACCGCTCGGCGCGCCAGGCACAGCATTGGGCGCAAGCGACACAACCGTGCCGTTACAGGGTTTGCCGCAGTTGTGGCCTTACCGTTATCTTCCGTCGGTCGCAGATCACGATCTGGTTGCGAAGCAGGTGTCGTTCCGGTGCCCCCGAACTGGGACGGCTGCTATTCCGGCCCACGCACCAGGTCCCCGGCGCGAAAGGGACCCACCGTTGGCGCGTCACCGCTCCCCCCGCGGTCGTCGACAGCATTCCGAGGTAGTCCTCACCCGCACCCCCGATCTCAGACCTCGCGGCGCGCATCGCATGCCCCGACCAGGTCCGGTGCTGCGCGGTCGGGCGGTGACCGCAGCTGTTGCCGCTGGTGCAGTGGCTGTGGCTGGTCATGCGATGCAGACTCCCACAGCAACGGGATCCGAACAGGTCGCCGCCGTCGCGCGGGCTGCAGTGGTCGGCCCATCGCTGGAACCCGAGATTCTGCAACTCGAACCGGCCCGTGATCCCGCAACCGGGGTGCCCGCTCTGCGCCGCGCCGTCGAGCGGGCGGACCGGGCGGCCGCTTATCAGGAGGCCGTACGAAACCGACTCGGGCGGCCTTACCAAGCGGGCAATAACCACAGCCTCGATGGCTGGATCGCCAAAGCACTCGGGCTGATGGGCCTGCCCCAAGCCCTCGCGGAGGGCGTCAAGACGATCATCATGCATGAATCTGGCGGGAATCCCAACGCAATCAACAATTGGGACAGCAATGCCGCACGGGGCACCCCCTCGCAGGGCCTTATGCAAACCATTCCCAGCACTTTCAAAGCGTGCGTGCTGCCCAGCCTGGCAGACCGACCGATCACCGACCCGGTGGCTAACATCACCGCCGGGATCCGCAGCATGATCACGCACCACGGCCTCAGCGCCGTGATGAATGGCGGGCGGCGGGACGCCAACGGCAACTACATCGGCTACGGCGGGCCCGGCTGCTCGTCCTATGACCTCAACGAGCACGCCTCCAAGCTCCGCACCCTGTGGAAGGACGAGCCGCTGCCCATTCTGTAGCGGCAGCGGCTGGAGACCGTTCAGGACGACGCGGCGTTGGCCCGACGGATGTCCGGGGAAGGCCGCCGATGCGATTCTTGTTAGGGGTTGGTAGCTCTCCAAGGACTACCGCCAGCGGGTGAGGTGGCCTTCAAGAGCTACCAACTACGCCGACGTGAGGACGGTGCCGTGGCCGACGAGCAGGTGCAGCGAATTCTGATGGTGACGGCACATCCAGACGACGTGGACTTCGGATCCGGCGGCACGATCGCAGCCTGGACCGACGCGGGTCTTGAGGTGTCCTACTGCATCGTGACCAACGGTGACGCCGGTGGTTTCGATCCTGCGGTGCCCCGTTCGGCGATCGCCGGTATCCGGCAGGACGAGCAGCGCAAGGCGGCCGCCACGCTGGGCGTCACTGATGTCGAGTTCCTCGGCTATCCCGACGGCCGGCTGGTGGTCAGCTTCGAGCTGCGGCGCGACATCACCCGCGTCATCCGCCGGACCCGGCCGGACCGGGTGGTGGTCCAGTCCCCGCAACGCGATCTACGTAACGTCTACGTCAGCCACCCCGACCACCTGGCTGCCGGGGAAGCTGCGCTGTGCGCGATCTACCCCGATGCCCGCAACCCGTTTGCGCATCCTGAGCTGCTCGCCCAGGAGGGTCTGGAAGCACATACCGTCTCCGAAGTCTGGGTGACCAGTCCCAATGACCGGGCCGACCACTATGTCGACATCACCGGTACTTTCGACCGCAAGATCGCCGCGCTGCGTGCACACACCAGCCAGACGGCGCACATGACGACCCTGGAGGAGCGGATGCGCGCCTGGGGTTCCCTGCAGGCCCAGGCCGCTGGGCTGGCGGAGGGCCGGCTGGCGGAGGGTTACCTCGTCCTCGACACCCGCTGACTAAAGCGACTAAAGCAGGATTGGTCACTGATCAGCGCCAGTTGCGGGCATGATCGCGGCGTGGGCCAAGTTCCGACCATAATCGGTGCGGCTGCCGCTCAGGTTCGACTGGCGGCTCGATCGCCTGCAGAACCTCCGATAATGGGTGGGCGATCCGTTCCAGCGATTTGCGTTCGGCGTCCACCCCGTAGTACCAGGCGATGGCCCCACCGGCAAACATGATCGCGCCGCTGACGTAGTAGCCGATGGTGAGTGGTCCGGGGTCGGTACCGTCACCGATGAGCGCACCGAAAATCAACGGCGCCGCCACACCGCCGGCCAGCTGCGAGATGGCGAAGAAGAAAGAGATTGCCTGACCCCGCAGCTCTAACGGGAAGATCTCACTGACGGTCAGGTACGCCGACGAGGCACCTGCGGATGCGAAAAAGAAGATCACACACCAGAGGGCAGTATGCGTGGCCGCAGTCAGTAGGTTGGCGGAGAACAACTGGGCGCTGATCGCCAGTAGCACCCCGGAAACACAGTACGTGAGCGTGATCATCTTACGGCGGCCGATAGTGTCAAAAAACTTTCCGAGGACGAGCGGGCCGAGCAGGTTACCCGCCGCGAACGGAAAGAAAAAATAGCTCGTGGCCTGGTTCTCGATGCCGTAGAAACGTAGGAGCACAAAACTGTAAGTAAAGAACACTGCGTTGTAGAGAAACGCCTGGGTCACCATCATGGAGAAACCCAAGAATGACCGCGACGGGTAGTCGCGGAGCATCGTCTTCGCGATCTGTCGATAGGATACGCTGCCTCGAATGGGGCGGACATCCAAAGCCCTGTTTTCGGGTACCGGTTGGAGCTTGATCCCGTCGGCCAGCACCCGGGTCTCGATCTGGTCGACGATGCGCTCGGCCTCTTCCTGCCGGCCGTGGGTCATCAGCCACCGCGGGCTCTCCGGGATGGAACGCCGGACGAAGATGATCGCCAGACCGATGAGGGGGTCGATAAAGAAGCCGATTCGCCAGCCAAGGTCAGTCGGCAATAAGTTTGGATTGAGCAGCAGAACGTTCGCCGCCGCGCCGAGTATCGCACCGAACCAGTAGGTCCCGCTGAGGGCGATGTCGACGCGGCCACGATAGTAGGCCGGGATCAACTCGTCGATCGCGGAGTGGATCGCTGCGTATTCACCACCGATCCCCGCGCCGGCGAGGAACCTGAAGAGCAGGAGAAACCACAGGTCGAAGGACAGACCGGATATTCCGCTGGCGATCAGATAGAGCGCCAACGTGAAGAGGAACACCTTCTTACGGCCGACCCTATCTGTGATGCGGCCGAAGAACAGCGCCCCAACGACCTCACCGAACAGGTAACACGAAGCTGCGAGTCCGACCTCGGCATAACTAAGCTGTAGAATACCCCGGTCGTGCATAACCGCGCTGACCTGAGAGATGATCTGGATCTCCAAGCCGTCGAGAATCCACGCTATGCCCAGCCCGGCAACCACCAGCCAGTGGAAGCCGGTCCAGGGCAGCCGGTCCATCCGTGCGGGCACCCGGCTGCGGTAGATCCTTTCTCCGGATTCCACCCCGGGGGCGGTCACAATGCTGCCTTTCCGGGACCAAATGCATCGGGCGATCCTCACGCCGCCCCCGCCGGTCTCAGCTCTTCGCAGATCCGGTCAGCCTCCTGACGGCAGCGATCGGCTTCGGGGAACCGGCTCAGTCCCGAGTAGTCCACCGCCAGATTGCGCAGCGCCCGGGCAAGACGAGGCGAGTACTCGCGGGGGTCGATCTCGACGAGGTCCTGGTAGATGCCAACCGACTCGAGGGCGGCCGGCAGGGCCTCGGCGTGCCTGCCCAGCGCGGACAGGCTCACGCCCAAGTTCGTCAGAGCTCGGGCGAGCTCGGGCCGGTAGCGCTCAGGGTCTCTCCTGGCGAGGTGCCGGTGCAGCTCGACGGCCTCCTCGGCAGGCGGGAGAACCTCGCCGTGCCGGCCCATCGTGGCCAGGCAGAAGACCAGATTATCCAGGGATCTGGCGAACTCGGACCGGTAACGTGCCGGGCTGCTCTCGGCGAGGCGGCGGTGCAGTTCGACTGCCGCCTCGGCGCAGCGCACCGCCTCGGCCCAGCGGCCGAGCTCGGCGAGGTTCACTCCAAGGTCGTTCAGGCAGGCGGCGAGGTGCGGCCGGTAGAGATCGCGGTTGGCACTGTACAAGCTGCGGTAGTGGGTGAGCGCCTCCCCTAGGTGGTGCACGGCCGCTTGCCGGTCCTGCTCCGCATAGCCGTTGCCGAGGTTGTGCAGGGCCTGGACCAGCTCCGGAAGGTAGCCGTCGGGGTTGGTCTCGGCCATCTCGCGGCAGCGCTGCACAGCGGCTTGCAGCAGGGGCAAGGGCTCCACGTGTGGTGGCACCCTGGACTGGCTCAGGCGTTGATTCATCTCGGCTTGGGCCAGGTGGCGAAGGTAGCGGTCAGGATCGGCGTCGTACAGCACCTGGTAGACCTGCACGGCTTTGTCGAGCGCTGGCAGAGCCTCGGCGTAGCGACCTAGCGCAGCACGCCAGATGCCGAGGTTGTTCAGGGACGCCGCAAGGTCTGGTCGGTAGCGGCTGGGGTTGTGCTCAGCCAGCATCTGGTAGTACTCGACGGCTTGCTCGGTATGGTGCAGAGCGTCAGCGTGGCGGCCCTGCTCGGCGAGCTGGATACCGAGGCTATGCAGGGATCGAGCCAGATCCGGCAGGCACCCCTCGCGCCGTCCTCGACCAGGGTGCGGTAGTGCCCGACAGCTTCGTTGAGGTGGTACGCGCGTCGTCCCGACGGCCGGCCTGAGCCAGGGCGACTCCGAGGCGCGCCTGCCAGCGGGCGGCCTCGGCGAGGTCAGCACCGGCCGGCAGAGCGTCGAGAATGCGGCGGGTCACCACCACGGCGGTCTCGGCGAGCGCGGTCGTCGGATACGGGATTGCTGCCTCGATCTCTACCAGACTCGTCCGCTCAATATCGGCACGCAGTACCCGTTCCAATTGGTCCAGCCCGGCTGACTGGTAGGTGGCGCCCGCACTGAGCACCGTCAGCATCTGATAAGCCTGTTCTGCCCGCACCTCAGTGAGGTCGTTGACCAGCTCCGGACAGTTGATGAGCTGCTCGATGACGTGTGCCTCGGCGACCAGCTCTGGCTGCAGCGGCCCCCAGTAGCCAGAGCCGCTGGGATAAAGCTGTGCCAGCCACTCCGCCATGCGCCGGCGAAGGAACTCTTCGTCGCGCAGGCCTGGGACCCGGCGCAGTACGTTGGCGCCGTCGCTGGCGTTCCTCGCACCAAACAGGCAAGCCACTGCCACGGCCTGTTCGAGCATTCCTGGGCTGAGGTCACTCAATCCTGCTTGGTCCGCGCTATGCCGCCAGAACCGCCGCTCATGCCCAAGTAGCTCCTTCAACACGCCGAGGTCCGCTACCAGCCGCCCGACCGGCTGGTCATCGTGGGACCGAAGCACAGCCAGCAGGGCCGCCGCGTGCAGGGCCAGCAAGGGCAGCTCTTGCGACACGGTGATCTTGGTCTTAGGGGTGGGGACACCGAGTGCCCTGGCGAAGTGCGGCAGTGCCTCCTGAGCCAAGTCGGCCGGGTTAGCCTCCGAATCCACACGGGCCGATAACGTCAAGGGCGGGTATGCCTGGACCAGATCGCGGACGGCCGCTACATCGGCACCCAAGCGCCACCACCAGTCACCGACGCTGCGAGCGATCAGCAGTACCCTCACCCGCGCGGGATTGCTGGCCACCGAGCGAAGCAATTCCACTAGGCCGGTTCGAGTCTCGGCGTAGTCCACCACCAGGAAAATCGACGAGCGCGGAGGGGCTTCCCGCACAGTCGAGAGCGCATCGGCTTCCTGGCCGGCCCCGACGACCGTAACCGACCATCCGCACGTCTTCAGATACTCACCCAGGTGCAAAGCCAACCGGGTCTTGCCCACCCCGCCTGCTCCCACGAGCAGCCGCACCGGTGGCTTATCGTCTCGACACCACTCGCGCAGCTCGGCGTATTCGTCCCGCCTACCGGTGAACGGTACGATATGCCGGTCGGCACGCAACAACCCCGCCAGCGTCTTCGGGGGCGGTAGCTCCGATACCGTCCCAGCCCGTTTCCGATCCTTAAGCCACTTGATTAACCAATGCACATATGACTGAGCAAAGGCTCCCGTTGCTATTCCGGACACGAATGCGACAACGGACACTAAGGCCTTGAGCCACTGAGAGCCTGTTGGCAAATGATGTTGGCTGGTTGGCCGGAGATGAGAGCGGTCGCGATTTGATCACGGGTGGCGTGTCGGGCCGGGCATGAGAGCGGGCTCCTGGTAGCCGAGGAGTACCACC
>JALZHU010000179.1 GCA_030860695.1 Actinomycetota bacterium | reverse complement strand
TCAGCCTCCTCCGCCTGGCCGGCGCCACCAACATCGCCCATGCCCTACGACATCACGCATGGGACCCACTCAGACCCGTAGAACTACTCCTCACCAGCTAAGAGAGGACTTTGCCGGGACCCTGGAGCACGACCTTGTCTGGATAGGGCATCACCGTCGCTACATACTCGACGGATGGCTTTGCTGCGCATGAGCTGAAACGTGGTTGCCGGCTGCCAGGTACGGGTAAGTAGTTGGCATGAAGCGGATCGCGGCGCAGGCACTGATCGAGCGACTCGCTAACTGGGGCATCGATACGATTACATCCACTCCAGGAGTACACCTATGACAAATGTACCGAAGGAATGCCTGACCGATGACAGCATCAAGGTTCGGCAGGTCACCCATCACCAATTCAGCTTTGTTGCTGGCTCAGGCACTGCAGCGGGCCGGTTCACGCTACAGCTGGTGCTCGACCAGGGCGCTTCGGAAGAGGTCATCAGCATTACCGCCGAGGACGCGGAAGTTGTCCAGCATCTTCTACAGGCCAACAGTAATGTGCACTACGATATCCCCCGTCGACTGTTGATGTTTGGGACTCGCGCAGTGGGCCACTGAGTTGTCTGAGCACCTGGTCGCGTGATCGGCGCCCGGTGTGTTCAGGTTGGCGGTCGCGGTGACCCGCCCATCCGGTCACCCTGTTACAAGCGATCGTCAGCTCCGCCTCCTTCCTGATTACTCCAGAAGGTGTACCCGCCAGTGGCGGATCCCTAACCGAGCACGACTACGACGGCGTGGTATCCGTCGAGCACGAGGACCCGGTCTGGAACGGCAGCCCCGAGCAGGTCCACACCGGTCTGAAGATTGCCTACCGGACACTCCGCCGGTTGATCATGCCTGAGGGCTGACGTCATGCGCCGGCATCCCGTGCACTGTGGCGATGCCTAATCGCTACCGATCCGTCTCTGAGCGAATGGTCTAGGTCTCTACCGATCCGTCTCTGAGCGAATGGTCTAGGTCCCTGAGCGAATGGTCTAGAGGGAGTCCGTCGAAACAGCGTCAGCTTGCCAGCGGTGTGCAATCCATGGGTCGGCCCGTGTCGCTGGTCGGTCGGCCCGTGTCGCTGGTAGGACGGATTGCCGCGCTGCCCAGCCGCAGCTCTTCCGCGGCCCGCTGGGCGGATACCGTCGTCGCGCGTAGCGTGTCCAATCGGTCCTCTAGCCGCCCAGCGCGCCGCGGCTCGATGCCGGCGTGCTGACCTACTGAGGTCGTCAGCAGGCCCGCCAACTGTTCCAACCCGCCGAACAAGTCACCCAGCGCGACTCCGGCGGCGGTCAGGTCGCGGTCATCTAGCACCGATCCGGAGCGGACCCGATGAAGCGCCTCCGTAATCGCCTCGGTGGCTTCGTCGATCAGCAGCACCGGCTGGGCAGCGTTGTCGTCCACCCAATACGCCTCGTCGGAACGTACAACAGCCTCTTCTATACACATAGTCATCGCTGATACCTTCCGTGGTCACCTCGCGGTTAGGGTCAGGTCCACCGCCAGCACACTCGGTCGGCACTGGCGTCAGCCCGCCCTGTCCCACACACCCCGCGTTGGTAAACCCTCGCCAGGTTATGACCACGAGCGCGTGCCTCCGGCGGCTGCTCCACAAGGGCTCCAGCACAGCTATGATCATAATTCTGCACAGGACGCTGAGCGGGACCGCGGCTCAGCTCTTGTCGCGCTCGCGAGCCTGGCGGGTCTGCCGGTCGCTGGCCTTGCGCAGTGCGTCCACTAATTCGCCCTTGTTCATCGAGGAGCGGCCACGTACCCCGAGCTTCTTCGCCTGTTCGAGGAGTTCTTGCTTACTCGCGTTCGCGTTGACACCACCAGCGGTCTTGCCGCTGGGTCCGCGCCCGGTCTGGGGGTCAACGCCGCCCTTTGCGCGCTCGTCTGAGGGGCCAGCGCTGTCCTTGGGTTCCCAATGGTCGCCGACTTTCTGGTGCGTGTGCTTCAACGCCGCGAATGCGGTGCGGTGTGCCCGCTCGCCCTCGCCGTATGTCTCGACTGCGGAGTCGTGCGCCTTCGACCACGTCCGCTGCGCCTTATCCGGGGAGCGTTGCAGCGTGCTGGGCATCTCGTCCTTGGCCGGCATTGGCCTCACCTCCCGTGAGGATGGCTGCTTGCCAACAGGCATACCCGTCTGATGCGGACCTTCAACATCAGCTCGCCAGGACTTGCGGTGAGAGCGGCCGCTGGCCTTGCTGCGCACGGTGAACGCCGTGAACGCCCCCAACGTCGGCACGCCTCGTCGGAACGTACAACAGCCTCTTCCTACGTTGGCGGTCTACCCAGCGAACGACTTCCCAACCCCGCGAAAGCGGCTCGGGGGTGCCCCACGGAACATCCGTGGAACACCCCCGGTGATGACAGGATCAACCCGCGACTCAGTCCGCGGTGCCTACCGGATCAGGCGTTGATCTCCTTGGACGTGCTGCCCGCCGTGATCTCGATCCTGCGGGGCTTGGCCTTCTCGGCGACGGGGATGCGCAGGGTCAGCACCCCGGCGTCGTAGCTTGCCTCGACGTGGTCGGTGTCAAGAGTGTCGCTAAGGAACAACTGCCGGCTGAACACTCCGCGGGGCCGCTCGGACGCCTGCAGCTCGACGTCCTCGCCGTAGGTCGGCTTGCGCTCAGCCTTGATGGTGAGCACGTTGCGCTCGACGTTGAGATCAATTGAGGACGGGTCTACCCCGGGCAGGTCGAAGTGCACGACAAACTGCTCCCCTTGGCGGTAGGCGTCCATGGGCATGATCGCTGGGTGTGACCTGGTGCCGTTGGCGCCGAACAGCGCATGGGTCAGCCGGTCCAGCTCCCGGAACGGGTCGGTACGCATCAGCATCGTGGTCTCTCCTTCCTGGGCGTCGTCACGACGCGACTGGTGCGCACTACTGTAGTGCTTGAGTGACACTACTGCCAACGTGCACTCTCATGAAAGTGTTCCCGTTTAGAGAGAGTTTTTGATACATGTGTGCTCAATCTTGGTTTGATCGGCGGTAAACGGTCGTACGTGCCCGTGGAGCTCAGTGTCCCAGGTCCGTACGGAGGTCCTGAGCGACGGCCACACCGGTGGTCGCGAGTCTGAAAACTGTTGGCGGACACTGTAAGCTTGCGAGGTGGGGCACACGGAGATCATGGTGACGCGACCACAGGGCAGAACAAGCAAGCTGGACGACGACGACTACCCGGCCTACACCATAGGACTGGCTGCAGATTTGCTCGGCGTTCAGCCGGCCTTCCTGCGCAGCCTCGACGCGGCCGGGCTGCTCACCCCGAATCGTTCGGCCGGCGGGCAACGCCGCTACTCGCGTGCTGAGCTCACCCTGGCCATGCGGGTGCGCGAACTACTCGACGCGAACATGCCGCTGATCGCCGCCATCCGCATCGTCAGCCTCGAACGCCAGCTCGAAGCCGCGCACCGACGCATCGCCTGCCTCGAATCGACTTTTCCCAGCGATCCTGGGTGAGCTACGGCAGGTCTCCATTGGCATGGTCACATGGCCTCTCACCGTGGCCGGCTGGCCAGCCACTCCTCCACCGGCATGCTCCGGGGAGACGCGTACCCCGTCGGCAGCAGGAACTCGCCGAGGTGGGTCCGGTAGTAGACCTGCCAGGCATGGAAGCCCAGGAAGGCACGCTCATCAGCCTGCATCAGCGCGGCGTAGTGCCGCACGGCACGGACGTAACGAGTGTCGTTGTTATAGCGGTACAGGGCGTTGTCAAGTCTCGCGTCGGTGCCGTCGGCGGCGCCGTTGGCCGCCAGGTAATTCGCTGCGCCCAGGATCGCGTCGCGGGTATTCCACACGTCGCCACCGAGGCCGTAACGCGCCCAGGTGCCCGCAATGAACTGCATCGGACCCTGCGCGCCCGCGCTGGAGAGCCCGACGATCCGGCCCATCTTGGTCTCGACCAGATGCACCGCGGCGAGCACCGACCACGGCACGCCGAAACGCCGCTGCGCCTCGTCGTAGTACTCCCGCAGCTGCGGTCCGGCGAGCGGCTCGACGATGCGCCAGGCCGGGACCGTTGTTGGCAACCGGGTGATCATCGCCCGCAGCTCACGTCCGGCCGCAGTGGTGCGGCGCACCGTGTCCTGCAACGGTGCCGGGATGTCGGCCAGCACAGCGGCGTCCCAGTCCGGCCGGTCGGCGAGCGCAAGGTAGGCCACCTGCGCAGTCCGGCCGGCGGCGGCAACCAGCTCGGGCGGCGTCGCCGGGTCCCGAACGGCAGTCTCCGCGGTGGTGATCTGCCGGGCCAGCGCGCGTGGATTGGTAGCGGCCCGCGGCTGCTCGCCGGCCGGGACCGGCGTGAGGACCGGATCAGCCGGCCGCGTCACGTCCGGGCGGTGCGGGGTCGACTGTTGCGCACCCCCGCACCCGGCCAGCGTGAACCCGGCGAGCATGACCACCACCGCTGCTCTACGCACCACGGCGGGTCAGGTTACCGGCCAGCCGAAGGCCCGCCGCCGGTCCCTAGCGGACGAGCCGGGTGTATCTCGCCGGCTTGAATCGGTCCGCGCTGTTGGAGCAGTCGGCTACGACCCGGCGACCGACCCGTTCCCGGTGGTTGATATGGATCATGTGCGCCCGGACTGAGGAGTGCAGGATGTCGTCTCTAGCTCAGTCCTGGTACTCGTCGTGGAGGCGCCACCATTCATAGGGTGGTGTCTGCGGCCAGCCTTCGGGTGAGTCCTCCCACGTCTCCTGGCGGCCGAGCGGGGTCAGGTCGAGGAAGGTCCAGTTGCTGCCCAGCGCCTCGACACCGCGCCCGGACGTGAAGTAGGTGCGGAAGACGTCATCGCCGTCCCGGAAGAAGACGTTGAGGCCGAACCCTGCCGTGGCACCGAAGTCGGCATTGAAGGTGTCAGACGTCGAGAACCAAGGGATGGTCCAGCCCATGCGCTCCTTGTACTGCTCAATGTCCGCCACGGGTGCGCGGGAAACCAGGACCAGGGACGTGTCGCGGGCGTGCAGGTGCGCGAGGTGGCCGATGTTGTCGACGAACATGGAGCATCCCTCGCAGCGCTGGCTCGGGTCACCCTCCCGCTCCCACATGAAGTGGTAAACGATCAGCTGCCGGCGCCCGTCGAACAGATCGACCAGGCTCGCCTTGCCGTGCGGGCCCTGGAATACATAATCCTTCTCGACGCGGACCATTGGTAGCCTGCGGCGCTCCGCCGCAAGCGCGTCCCGCGCCCGGGTGGCTTCCTTCTCCTTGACGAGCAGACGATCGCGTGCGTCCTGCCATTCGGCCGGCGACACGACCTGCGGAATATTCATGGGTACTCCTCATCGGTGACGGAGCCCGCTTCCTTGACGTGCTCCTTCCATACAGACGAGGTGCAGCGCCGGGACTCATCGGTGCCGAGGGTGCTCTCTGCCTTCCGAACTCGACAGAGCTATTGGACTGGCCTAGGACAGCTCTGCTGCCGAGGTCGGGAACTCTAGGGCTGGTCACAAACCCGAGGACGTGCTGGACGTGCGGCTATCCGGAGAACAGATGCTTTTTCGTCAGAAAACGTAACACTACAATTGGATGTCGAATTGATCCTCTACGGGTGGGGTGTGCTCCGTATCTGCGCATCCAGTTACGCCGAAGCAAGACACTGTGATCTTCCTGCTGTTGGCGTCGATGCGCAGGAATTGCTTGAAGAAGGGCGGCTCGTCGTAGTCGAACAACTCCGAGCCGACCCGATGGAAAAGCCGGCCCGCTGGGATGCGGCGCACCACTTCGGCTTTGATCCACTCGCCGAATGAAAGCTGGCCCGTGACGGGCCGATGGGACTGGGCGGTGGTGACACCTTGTTTTTTATAGAACCTGCCCGCCGTCGGCGCATCGATGGTGATCGTCCTGCTACCGCCGAACAGCTTTTTGTCGATGACTTGTGAGAACCGCGCCAGCGAATCACGCCGCAGCGGGTAGCAGCGAAATGCCGACTCGTCCACCCCGTTGACGCCTACCGTCGGGATACGGTGGGTGGCGTGCATGTAGGCACCGCCCCCACCGCTGACGATGTACTGGATCGTGCGTCCACCTGCCACCGGGACCGGATAACGCTGATAGTTGTGGATGTCACCACCTATTGCCATCACGTAGTTTGCCCGGGGGTCGGTGACGACGCTGTCGACGGTCTCCGTCCTTCTCCCCATGACATGCCCCGGGCGATACTTATTGTCAACGTAGATCGGCGCGCCGGTCAGCAAGATTTTGGGACGTTCCGGCGCGTCCAGGGAGACCCGTCGTAGCCAGTGGTACTGATCCTCGTCAATCTGACGAGTGATCCCTGTGTCGATCCCGACGAACCGTACCGGCCCTGCGTCAATAGCAAAGTACGGTGCTGGCTGGAGTGGGTCGGGCGGCGGACGTTCGGCGACACCCCCACCAGTGGTAGCTGGAGATTGGCGCCACAGTAGTCCGGCCAGGCGGGCTGCCGGGCCACGACCAAATTCAGGTAGGTATCCGGCATCGTGCAGCTTGCAGAAGCAATGCATGAAACCATGCAGACTGTCGTACCAATCGTGGTTTCCCGGCACCGCATAGATGGGTAGTTTGAGATTCCGGTATGGGTGGTGAAAACTGCGGCCGTAGTCGTCGATGTTGCCGGCAGGGTAAACCACGTCACTGCAGATGACCGCAAAATCGGCGTCCTTCGACATGTTGAGCAGTGGACCCGTGAGCGCGTACTGTGAATTATCGCCTTCGCCGGGGTCCCCGATCACCAGCACGGAAACCGTATCGCCGGCGGCACGGGAGATCACGAAGTCCGGATGTGCGCCTGCTTGTCGCGCGCGCTGGCGGGCCAGCTCAACCCAGCGGGCCCGGGCCGCAGCCGTGGGGTCGGCAATGAATTTCGCGATGATGTCATTGCGTGACTGCCACAGTGTCGACGGCCGTAGCCACGATGACGGCTTTGCCCCCGCTGGCACATCTTCTTTCCATGTACCAAGCCCGGCGCAGCTGTGCCAGCCAGCACCTTCCTCGCTATCCCGAGAAGACTGCGTAAGATCGGTAGATAGATCAGCAGGTACGGCCACGACTAGCTCCTTTTGCTTACCTGGTCGCTTCAAGGTGCTCAAGGATGAGTGGGTACACGTCGAAAGCGGCGCGCTTACCGAATATGCAGTCGATATGGCCGTAGTCGGGGACAACGTGGCGCCGGTACAGGTGTGAGCCATTGCTCTGTTGCAACACGTCCATTGTCTTCGCTGTGCTCTCTGGGAGGAAGCAGCCGTTCTCGGCGCCATGGATGAAGGTGATGGGGATGGCGAGACGGTCCAGGTGGGGAAGGTAGATGTCCTGCCCGTCCGCGGACCGCAGCCCGCCTGCCCGGACCATGAGCGCCAGGTGCTCTATCGTCTGGATGTTGGCTATCCCGAACATCTCGTGCAGGGCGTCGTGGGTGGGGTTGTTGAGTTGGTCGTGCTCGTAGAACAGGGAGTACATGAAGGTGATTCGATGGCAGACCGCGCTGTTGCACTCCTCTTCCTTGTCGTCGGGGAAGAGGTCGAGGAATCGATCATATAGCTTGCTAAACCAGTCGGCGTTTCTGTTGGTGTATGCGGTCAGGGATTCGACGCCGAGCTTGTCAAGCAACGTGGGCAGGTACAGGCCCGACTTGAGCCGGTTCACAGGTGGGCAGACGATATGTGTGGCGATCTGCGAGGAGACGGCCGATCGCACTCCTTCCAAACCAGCCAGCATCGCCATGAAGAAGGTCGTCGACCCGTAGCAGTGGGCCACTATCTGCACCGAAGGGCTGGCCGTGACCTCGCGCACCTTGGCGACCGCGGCTGGGTAGTCGTATTGCGCGACGTCGTCGGCGCTGGATCGTTTGGCTGACGCAGGCAGCTCGATGCTGGCCCGGTAGTCGAGCAGCCAGATGTCGTAGCCGTGAGCGTAGAGGAATTCGAGCAGGTTGGTCTCAATCGTGTCTATGGAGAAGATCCGGCTGGAGACTCCCAAGCCATGGGCGAGGATGACCGGGCCTTTTGAGCCGCCTTGGTAACGGGTCAGCAGCAGCGCCACGCCGTCATCGGTGATGAATGGATGGATCTCCGGGACGCAGACCCTCAGCTGCCGCTTCTTGCGGGCCGGAGCGGCCGAGTCGAACCTGTTGAGCGGGCGGACCACACCGCCGAAGACGTCAAATAGGGAGCCAGCAAAGAACGTTCCAAAGCGGGCTGTTGCCGCTAGCCGCTGCTGCGTACTGGTGGCGCCTTGCACCTTTATTGTGGTGAGTTGGGTCATGAAGTCCTCGGGGCGCAGCGTCAGGATGCCCTTGGCTGCCACCGGCCCGGTGTCGTTGTCACCCTCGTGCACCGTAACGTAGAGCGTCGTGGTGTCAGGCCAGATGTCCAGGCCTCGATCGTCATGGATGTTCTTGAACCCGACGAAGTAGTAATGCCGGCCTTCTTCGGTGGTCAGTTTCATACGGTAGCGCATCTGGCGCCGCTCAACCCGATCAGGATCGTCGACGAGTAGGTTGAACACTCCGTCGGTCACGGTGATCGGAGCGGGGGACAGCGCAGGGGCTGTCACGGTGCCGATCATGCGTGCCTGGTGCTTCGGGTCGGCCAGCATGTCGTCGAGGTCGTCGCTGACGATGGTGAGGGTGAAGGAGAAGCGCGAGCCGTCGGCTTCGCCGCGGTCAGCGGCTGCCTGGTAGTCGCCGGTGACCAGAGTGGAGATGTAGCCCCTCATGGTCTCGCTGAACTGGATGCCCAGCGCTTGCGGTGGCTGTGGTGCGGGCGGTACCGAGGGCAGTGCGTAGTTGATGGTCCAGCCCCGGTCCTGGGCTAGCAGTGCGCAGCAGCGCTCGGCCAGAGCCGAGATCGTGAGCAGCGGGTTCACCCCCAGGGGGCGGGGTATCACGGAGCCGTCGGACACATAGAGGCCCTCGTGAACGGCGCTGCCCGCGGTCCCCGCGAAGGCCTGGCCCTTGTGGTTCACCACGCCGTGCTCGGCGTCTTCGGCCATGACGCAACCACCCAGCGGATGGGGGCTGATCAGCCGCTCGCCCAGCCACTTGTTCCAGATCGGTGATGTCAGGTAGGTGCCGCCCAATGGGCCGGTGGCGCGCTGCAGCGCCTCACTGATCCGGTCAAAGACTGGTTGGCCACCTACGTGGCGCCAGTGTATGCGCAGCCGGTCGGCCTCGAGCACGGCTTGGCCGTTCCCGTCGTCGTGCGACATGACGAGGTAGGTCTGGGTGTTGCGGACCGCTCCCCGGTAGGAGCCGAATATCAGGCTCTGTTGTTCCCGGGCAAGCTCCTGGATGCGGTCCTGCAGGCTCGGGTCGGTGTCGATGCCACTTGTTCGGGCCGCGGCAGCGAAGGACTCCGGCAAGCAGTTCGCCAGCGCACCAGGGATGGAGCCCTCCTCGATCACCATCCCCTGCTCCAGGTCTGACTGGTCGCGATTGTCGATCATTCCGGTGATGCAGGGCCCGACCGGCTCGACCTCCCCGTTGTCGCGATGGCCCCACCCGATCCCGTTGACCTCGCGGTCGCTGTTGTAACTGAACGCCAGCACATCGCCATTTCCGGTCATCCGCCGCCCGACATGATCGGAGAGCGGCAAGCCGTTCTCGGCGGAGCGAAGCAGGATCTCCGTGGAACCGAGGGCGCCCGCGGCGAGCACGACGATGTCCGCGCTCACACACAACGGTGGGGCGTCGAAGCGCTCCCGGCCGGTGTCCAGAAGCTGGTAGTACACCAGCCAGCGGTCGTTCTTGCGCTGGACGTAACGGACGCCGACCCGGGTGAAGATCTTAGCGCCGTGGTTCCTCGCGTCGGGCAGGTAGTTCATTAACACGGTGTTCTTAGCCCCGTTGTTGCAGCCGGACACGCAGTCCCCGCACAGCGTGCACGCCTTCTGCTCGACTCCCACGTGATTGACGTGGTCGGTGAACGTCACGTTGATCGGCACCCGGTTGAACCGCCCGGGCAGCACCGTAGAGGAATCGGCGAGCGCCTCGAGTTTTTTCAAGCTCACCACGCTGTCCGGCAGCGGCGTGGGTTTGAGCATTTCCTCGGCGCGCCGGTAGCCGTCCTCCATGAGCGTCTCCAGATCGGCCCGCAGCGCCTCGGGCCAGTGTGGGCCGTCGAAGACCCGCGGGTCAGCCCGCAGGCTGACGTTTGCGTTGATCAACGACGTGCCGCCTAATCCACATCCCAGGACGACGTTGAGGTCGTCGTTGACCCGCATGTCGTACAGGGCGGTGCGCGACCCGACGTGCCGGTGCGGGAAGTCGATCTGCATCTCCGCCAGGGCTTCCGGGCCGGTGTCCGGGTACTCGCCCGGCTGTAACTCCTTGCCCCGCTCCAGCAGACACACCTGCCTACCGGCCCGAGCCAGCCGGGAAGCGGCGATCGCCCCGCCGTAGCCGGAGCCGACCACGACCACTTCGTAATGGTCCTTCAGGTCCTCGATCGGTGATGACAGACGAGTGATCATCTTCGGCCTCCTCCGACCCCATCGGTAATCACCGAAGAAGAGGACGAGCAACATCCCCTGGATACATCACTTGCGCGATCATCCCCCCGTTCTGAAGCCAACCGCCACCGCGGTCCGCCGAGGTACACCGCCGTCCTCCGGGGGCGCGGCTAATGCTGTGGGTAGGGGGCGAACCCCTGGCCCGGCCAGAAGGGCCACTCCTCAAACCGTCGCGCCCGCCCGTCGGGACCGAAGACCACCACCCAGAGGTCCTGGTACTCTTGGCGCACCGGCTCCCCGTAGCGCACGATTATCCGGGCCACGCCGGTCGGGCCGTCCGCTGCTGTGGCGTCGACCGCCAGCACCCGCGCCGCCATCGTGAATACCTCGTCGGGGCCTTCCCGCTCCGCCTCCCAATCCGAGGCCAGAGCGCCGAGCCCAACCACCGGCTCGGCGTAGGGAGAGTGCAGGTACACCACATCAGGGGCAAACAGCTCAGCAAGCAGCGCGGTGCCCGCACTTCGCCACGCGCGCTCATACCCATCGATCCAGCGGGCGAAGCTGTCCCGGTCCACGATCACCCAACGGTAGTGATACCTCATTCCGGATCCAAAAGGTGGCGCACAGCGTCCTGCGGACGAGCTCAACGTCCTCGCTGACCGTCGCTCGCTGACCGTCGCTCGCTGACCTCGAGGTCGCCTGTCGTTCTCAACACGCAGCCTGCCGCTCCACCGCCGTGGCGAAGATGCGCTCGACGTTCTCGTCGGAGAAGAACTCGGCCGGGGACGTCACTCCGACGTTGACTCGCACGAAGGCGTCCATCGCCTCGGGATTGCCGTGCACCGCTCCCAGCAGCTGCGCCAGCTCAGGTGGCGGGGGCTCCAGCATCGCGAACTGGGTGGACATTATGCCGATATCGGCATAACGTCCATTACCCCGATATCGCAGTTATGCCGATAACGGGTTGGGGAGTGCTGATGGGTGGGGGTGATCGGGCGGGTGATGTCGG
>JALZHU010000178.1 GCA_030860695.1 Actinomycetota bacterium | reverse complement strand
ACCTGGGACCCTCGCGAGGGCTCACATCGAGCTTTGCGGGCAGGCCAGGGGCGTGCCCGATGCGCGGGGCCAGCTTACGAGCCCTCACCCCAGGTCAAGCCGTGTCGCGATGACCGTTTGAGCTCAAGGACCTAAAGCGCCGGTAATCCATGTTAATCGGCGAGCGCATCCGGAGCAGGCCAACCAACTCCGAGGAGCACAATGCAGTCCCAGTTCACTGGTGACGCTCACGTCTCGTAAGGTGAACCACCCTTTTCGGATAGACGCGTTGTTCCACGAGGCCGCCGACTTTCGACACCCACGGGTTGGGCGGTGAAGCCATGAGACGCCCGGATCCGATTGGTGATCGTGGTGATGGTCTTTCACGGCACTGGGTTGGAGAAATACCGTAACGATCCAGTGGCGCATGGTGGCTACCGGAACGCGGCGGCGTTGTCGCTCACCCACTGCGCGAAGCTGCGCGCGGGTACTGCGGTGATGTCCTGCAGTGCCAGTCCACCCCCTGCGCGGCGCACCAGCCCAGGAACAGCGCCGCCCGCCCGGCATAGGCCCGCACCGTGTGCGGGGACCGATCCGCGCCCTACAAGCAGGCCAGGAACGCGCTCGCCTCCCGGTGCACCACCAACTCAGCGTCGAGCACCACCCACCACACGCCACCGTCTCGCAGTGACACCGCTCGCTCGGCCCGAACCTGGAATTGATCAACTCGTTCACGTGGCGGAGGTAACCATCGGTACCGACAAGTTCCGGATAACCGTGAGGCACGTAGCTGGCCGCCCCCGTAGCCCACGCGCCTCACCAGCTCTGAGCCAGTAGAGATAACATACGTGTGCCGCAGCGCGTGGGGATGCCCACCGATAATCCCAGTGAGCCCGCGGTGATAACGAAAGATCGTGCGCAGACCGGCCGCGGTCAACGGCCGTCCTCGGTTCGGTCCGTTGGCCACCAGGAACAGGCGGCCACTGTCGGATTCGGGCCACTCGGCAACAGATAACCTGGATCACCGAGGCGACAGCGGCATCCAGCGGGACCCGCCGTTCCCGCTCTCCCTTGCCGACCACTCGCAGCCATCGGCCGCCGATATCGACGTCCGCGACGTCCAGGTCCAGCACCTCGGCAGACCGCAGCCCGCAATACAGCATCACCCCGCGATCGCCCGGTCCCGCCAGGGGCGGAAGCTGGCAAGAAGCTCGGCCGCATCGGACTGGGACAACGCCGTGGGCAGGCGGCAAGGTGCACAAAGCCGCAGCGACGAGTGGTTCTTCGGTCGGCGGACGGTGTGCGCGAGCATCCCACTGCGCTCACCCGGCACCCGCCAGCGGGCCTCCCTGCCCTTCGGGACCGGGTTCTTCACGTTCGAATCCCGCATCGAGGTGAACGCGAACAAACCCGAGATCGCAGCCAGTCGCCAATTGATCGTCGTGACGGCGTACTGATCCATCCGACGGCCCGACAGCCTGACGACGTTCGGCCCCGATCGGCCCGGAAGCGCTTGGCGTTCCGGCAGGCACGCAAGAAGCGCAACAGCGCCTCCGTTGTCACCTCCTGCAGCGGCTGCTCCTCGACGACGAGCCATCGACAAAACGCCAGCAGGTCATACCCGTAGGCACGAACGGTCTTCGGCGAATAGTTCCGATCGGCCAGATACGCCAAATACTCATCCACCAGCACGAATCCCGAAGCGGCCGGCCCAGCCAACGCCCAGCCACCATCCCGTTCCTCAAGTCGAAGAGCCACCTCGCTGATCACGGGGAATTCTGTCAACCTGAGTTGACCCGGTCAGGGCCATTTGATATGGCAATCCTGTCAGCAGGGCATTCGTGCAGTTGGTTTGCTTATCTATTGGTGACGGTTCATGGCGTCGATGAGGCTTTGGGGTCGCATGTCGGTCCAATGCTGGTTGATGTAGTCCAGGCAGGACTGGCGGGTGTCTTCCGGGTGGGCGAGGACCCAATCGGCTGGTATTTCGACAAAAGCTGGCCACAGCGAGTATTGGCCTTCATCGTTACGCAGTGCCAAGTAGCGGCCGTTGGGGTCCTCAAATGGATTTGTCATAAGTTAACCTCCATCTGACATGTCGAATTAATTTAAGAATCTGTGTTTCCACGGGAAGCTGAGCTGCTCGGACGAGCGGCCATTGGCCGTAAGCGTCAAGGCTGATTGTGAGTGCTCTGACTGGTCTAGTGACGACATCCGTCCCCATAGTATATGCGTCGCGTCGACATCGGTCACTTCAGATGCCCCGCTTCGAGATAGCGCCAGTATCGTTCAATCAACTCCTCATTGATGTCAGGAATTGATACACCAAGCCGATCCAGTTCGGCCTGGGTCGCATCGTTAACATATTCTGGAGGGTCCTCATCCCCAGATGTGGCTGCCAATTCTTCAAGCATCGATTGATAGGGCAATATCGGGAGATTCCGGGTATCCTGGCGGGCCAGCGTCATCCAGTCGGCTAGCGAAACGGCGTTCGATCGAACGCCGTACAGCTGGTCGAAGACCCGCATGAAGTCCACGAGCCTGACACCGACGCGGTGGTGCAGGTGATAGATGCGATGCGCGCCGCCGTTCAGGGCGAGCGTGACCAGCGCCCGTGCCAGCACATCGACGGGGAGCACGTTGGTATGTAGCCTGGCGTCTTCCGGATACGCGCCCAGTGCAGCACAACTAATCACGAGCCGGTAAAACATATCGCCTACGTTGGTCACTCCTGTGGTGCTAGCTCCAGATATCCTGCCGAGTCGATAGATGTGGCAGGATGCGCCGCGAGCTATAGCGTTGGCGATCGTTCGGTCTGCGACCCACTTGCTTGCTATATAACCGTGCTCCGGTGCGTGGCGCTCCGCGACCGTGGGTGAGTTCTCGGTGATCACCTGCCCAGGATTTGGGTTGAACACCCCAAGCGAAGAAATATGGTGTAACCGGGTGGGGCAGCCCTCGGCTGCAAGCCGCAACAGCTCGTGTGTACCTCCAACATTGGCCGGCTTCAGTCGACGGTACGGCAGAAGATGGTGTACGAATGCCCCAGCATGCACAATCGTGTCAATCTCTGCGATCAGTGTCGCGCGCAGCGCGGGATCGACACTCAGATCGGCTTCGGCGAGATCGCCCGCAAACGCGATGATCCGGGGATCGTTCGGACAGATATTGAGCTGATAGATGTCTGCGACGTCCTGGATTCGTTTTCGGGCCGCCTCGGCCGACACGGCACGGACGAGGCAATATATCTTTGCCTGGGTACGGTTGAGCAGTTCCCGTAATAGGAACGCGCCGACGAAGCCGGTTGCCCCGGTCAGCAGGATCGACCGGGGATCGTTCGCCGGTCGTACCCCCGGAGAGAACCGGAGCGCTGGATCAAGTTGTGAATCAGCTTCCTCCAGTGCCTGTTGGCAATTCTCCGTGTAGAGTCGTTGCGCTAGCTGAGCCACCGTCGGCGCCTCAAATAGGATCCGAACTGGCAACTCTACATCCAGCACCGTTCGTATCCGATTGACCACCTGAGTCGCTGACAACGAGTCCCCGCCCAACTCGAAAAACTGGTCATCAATCCCCACCTCGGGCAAATCCAACACCTGGGCGAACACCTCACACAAAATCTGCTCCTGCGGTGTCTGAGGTGCCCGCCCGGTGCCGGTTGTGCTGTATTCGGGGGCGGGTAAGGCGTGGCGGTCCAGCTTGCCGTTCGGTGTCAACGGCAACGCGTCCAACACCACGAACGCGGCGGGGACCATGTAGTCGGGTAGACGTTCACGCAGAAATTTGCGCAGCGAGTCACCTTGAGGGATGGTGTCCACAGTGGGCACGACATAGGCGACGAGTCGTTTTTCGCCGGGCCGATCTTCCCTGGCGATCACCGCGGCCTGCGCGAGCTTCGGGTGTGCTGCTAGCACGGTCTCGATCTCGTCGAGCTCAACACGGAAGCCGCGGAGTTTGACCTGATTATCCACGCGGCCCACGAACTCTAGGACCCCGTCACCGCGCCAATGAACCACATCCCCAGTCCGGTACATACGCTCACCCGGTGGCCCGAACGGGCACGCCACAAACCGTTCCGCGGTCAGACCCGCCCGGCCTAGATAGCCGCGGGCCAATTGGACACCAGCGAGGTACAGCTCCCCGGCCACCCCCACCGGCACCGGGCACAGACCCTCGTCCAGGACGTACACGCGGGTGTTCCACACAGGTCGACCGATCGGCACGATCGTCGAGGCCGCGCCGTCGTACTCCCAACAGGTAACTTCCACGGCGGCCTCGGTCGGGCCGTATGTATTGTGCAGGGGCACGCCGGTCAAGTCACGCCAACGGCTGGCGATGCTGGCGGGTACCGCCTCGCCGCCGGTGAACGCCCACCGCAGGCTAGCGGCCCAGCGCGGATCTTCGGCGACTTCAGCTGCGTTCAGGAACGCATCCAGCACGGACGGCAGGGACTCCAGCGTGGTGACACGCTGCTCACGGATGAGTCGGACAAGGTAGAGCGGGTCGCGGTGCCCGTCTACCCGAGGGAGCACGACAGCGGCGCCCATGCACAGTGCCCAGAAAAGCTCCCACACCGAGACGTCGAAACTGGACGACGCCTTCTGTAGCACCCGGTCGTCGCTAGCCAATCTGTATTGGCCCTGCAGCCCGGCTAGCCGGTTCGTGATCGACTGGTGGGTGACCACTACACCTTTGGGTTGTCCAGTGGAACCTGAAGTGTAGATCACGTATGCGGGGTGTTGGGGTGTGAGAGGGGTGGTGCGAGCGGTATTGGTAGGGTCGGTGTTCGCGCAGCTGTCCAGCTCCGTCACAGTGTCGGGGTCGTCCACCACTATTCGTGTGGTCAGATCGGTGGTGGGAAGGCTATCGTTGACCTGGGCGGTGGTGAGCAATAACAGTGGTTGTGCGTCGTGGAGCATGAAGGCAATTCGGGTGGGGGGATAGTCGGGGTCCAGCGGTAGGTAGGCGGCGCCGGTTTTGAGGACCGCTAAAATCGCCACCACCAGTTCGGGGCAGCGGGGTAGTGCTAAGGCCACGATTTGCTCTGGCCCCACGCCGCGAGCGATCAGCGCGTGGGCCAAGTGGTTGGCGTGGGTGTTGAGCTGGTGGTAGGTCAGTGTGGTGTCCTCGAATATCACTGCCGTCGCCTCTGGAGTCCGTTGCACTTGGTGCTCGAAGAGGCTCGGCAGAGTTGTCGCGGGGACTGGTTGGGCGGTGTCGTTGTAGTCGACTATCAACCGGTGGCGTTCTTCGGGGGTAAGGATGTCGATCTGGCCGATCGGCTGGTCCGGATCAGCTACCACAGCCCCCAATAAACGCATAAAGCGTTGCTGATGGTCAGCCAACTCGTCTGGGTTGTAAAGCTCGGAGTTGGCGTCGAAGTCGACTCTCACGCTCGATTGACTGTGTCTATCGTAAACAGAAATAGCCAAGTCGGGGACGGGACCAATTGATATGTTGTGGACAGTGACTGGATGTCCGGCAAAGTGCATTTCGTATGGGAAAGACATGATGTTGATCCCTGGGCCAATTAATATCTGCTCATTGCCGGATGACCTCAGGTCTCGGAGGATGTCTTCATGTCTGTATCGTTGGTGGCGTAGCGCCTGGTGGATTACCCGCGATGTATTTCGTGCGACCTCCGTTACTGCTTTATCTGTTCGCGTGGCTATTCGTATAGGTAGGAGATTCGACGCCATTCCGGGAATTTGCTGTGTGGCTGGATTCGTGCGACCGGTAACCGACAAGAGAATAACGACATCCCGTAGACCGGTCATCCGGTGCAGGTAGGCCGCTGTGGTCGTGATCACGAGTACTGGCCAGCTCGTCTCCGCTTTCCACGCCGCGTTGCGCAAGCCTTCCATGATGGAAGGCGCAAGATAGCTTGTTTTTCGCAGGGTGTTACCATGTATTTGTGGAGGTCGGTGTCCGAGCCGAGCCGGCTCAGGTCGATCAGTAAATTGATTCATCCAGTAATTTCGATCTTCCGTAAATTGCTCAGATGCCCGATAGGCTGCCTCATCTTCAAGAAGGAGACGTAGTGGGCCAAAGCTGTTCTGGTCGGGAAGTGCGCCTTGCGCTAAGGTGGTATAAACTTTAGTCATACGTCGAACAATTAGCGAAAGGCTCAATCCATCCAGCAAGATATGATGGTAACGCTGACACCACATAAAACGATTCTGTGCGACCTTGAACAGGGCCCACGTGACGAGGGGACCTCGCAACAAATCGACCGGCCGTGCGAAGTCGGCTCTCATCCATGCTAGAGCGGCATCCTCAGGACAGGGCCCGCTCGTCATATCGTGAAAAGTTACACTCCAGTCGCAGTAGGTATCCAAGGTTTGCCAGGGCTCCCCGTTGGTCTCGCCAAAGCGAAGACGTAGTGTCTCGACCTCTTCCGCAACCTGCCGCGCCGCCGCTTTGAATAACAGTGGATCAATCGCACCATGGATGATCAAATACTCACCGGCGTTGAAAGCATGGCCAGTCGGGTCCATCTGATGGGCGAACCATATTCCCAATTGGGATGCTGATAGCGGCATCTGTACGCCCTGAATACCAGTCACGTTATTGGCTCCAGACTCCATGAATGTTCCACTGGTAATTAGTTATTACTCCCACTGTTACTGCAGCATGAGTGCGCCGCGTCACCGACCAGGACGAGCTGCCGTGCCGGCAGCAGGTCGTACATAGGCCACCACCGGTCGCGCCACAACGACGGCAGCGCCACCTTGACGTACTCGCAACAGCCCGGCTGCCGAACGCCGCGATCTGGTAGACGATCTCGCCACCGCACAGCCCACACCGGGCGAATGGCACCTGGGCCCAATCCAAAACCACGCCACTTCGGTGCGGACATCCGTCACCGGGATTGCCCCGCGGTAAACAACATAACTGGAGCAGATCAGCCCGTCATCAATGATCGACAGGCGCCGCACCGAGGCCAGCCTGTCGGCGGCCAGCACCGCTTGGCTTTCGACCACCTCACCGCCGATGCAGTACGTGCGCGTCCAAGCATTCCCGTCTCGACCCGCTCGACGATGCGGCTGGTAAGAAGCTCGATCCCGACGCGGTGGCACGCGATCGAGTAAGATTCTGTGCACGTCACTGCGGTGCGCCACGACGTGGGTGGCATGGCACCGCTCGCGGAAAGCGTCCTCGAGTCGAGGGGCATAAGCTCCGCCCATTGGCTGCTTCGGCGAGGACGAGCCGGCCGGCCAGCACCCCGATAGCCATGATCCGCCGAGCAACCCCCTCTCAACCAAGAAGCGAATGACGTTCGGCGTGAGCTGCACCTCTGCTTCCACATCGCCAAGTTGCTGCGCCCGTTCTAGCAGCCACACCGTGTACCCGGCACTAGCCAGCGCGTATCCGGTGGCAAGTCCGCCGATGCCGCCACGGACGAGGACCTCGGCGCTATCCCGGCTCACCGGCGCTCCTGTTGTGCACGCAGCGTCGATCGGGTCAACTTGCCGTTGAGATTGACCGGTAGCTTGGTCACCACCTCGATCCGGGCGGGCCGTTTGAATGGGGCGAGATGGGTCCGGAACGACGCCACGATGGCACGCCGGAGGTCATCACCGTTCATCCCCTCGCTGGGCACGGCGTAGGCCACGGCCTGTTCCAATCCCTCGTGATCGATCTCGGCAACAACCGCGCAGTCCGCCACGCCGTCGGTTTTGCGAATCACGCTCTCGATCTCTGTCGGGAAGATTTTGAATCCGCCTAGGTTGAGTGTGTCGTCCGTCCGGCTAAGATGTCGTATGTCGCCCTTGGCGGTGCGATATACGATGTCGCTGGTGTACACGCCGCCGTCGGCGAACGTCCGGCGGTTGGCTTCAGGTCGGTTAAGATAGCCGAGCGCGATCGAGGCACTCATGACATGCATCCTGCCCTCGGAGCCGTCCGGCAACACTTTGCCTGATGCATCTCGTACGGTAATGGTGACCCCTGGCACCGGGTATCCGACGGACCCCGGCGCGGGCCGCGGTGGGCGGGTAACAAGGACGACGTGCCCGGCCTCGGTGGCGCCCAACGCATTGACCAGTGGCACCCCGAACGTTTCGGTAAATCGCGCGGACAGCTGGGCAGGCAAGTGCTCTGCCGCCGAGATAGCGAGTCGCACTGAGTCAATTGCCACCGCGCTGCCGCCGGCTGCTAGGTCCACCAGCCTGGCATACACCCGAGGAACCGAGCACAGCACAGTCGGCCGGTGTTGGCGCAACTGCGCAGCGACCACGAACTGATCGACGGCACCGCTGATCAGTACGGCGCGGGCACCAGCCGCGAGCGGGAACAGCAGCGAGTTGCCAAGCCCGTAGCTGAAGGACAGCTTGGCTGTGGACAGCACAACATCATCTGGGGACAAATTGAGGATGCGGCCGAAGCCGGCCAGCACGGCTTCGATCCCGGCGGGTCCACTCCGCACGCCTTTCGGCGTGCCGGTGCTTCCGGACGTGTACTGCAGGAGGATCTCTTCATCCGCAGGCAGCTCTGCCGACTCACCGACGTCATCCGTGCTGCCGATTTCCTGCAGCATCCCCCGGCGGAGTGCAACGCGGACTCGCTCGCCATCGATGTAGTTGATCGACGCGAGTTCCTTTCGCAGGAGGGCTCCCTTCTTGGCTGGCACATCGAGGTGCACGAGGCCCGCGGCGCAGTCTTTGGCGATGAAGATGATCTCGGATCCGCGCAACATGGGGTTCACTGGAACCGGAACGCAGCCATGCCACCACATTCCGAGCACAGCCACTACGGCGGCGACCGAATCGTCGGAAACCACCAGTCCCCTGGTTCCTTGGCACACACCGCGCTTGTGCAACATAGCCGCATAGCGGCGGGCAGCCTCGTACAACTGAGCGTAGTTCACCTCGCCGACGTCGGGATCAACATAACAAACACGATCACCACGGCCCTCGGCCACGTGCTTGCCAACCAAGCGCTGAATCAGGTCCATTAGTGATCTCCGTTCCAACCAAACGATTTAATAGCGACTCACATTACCGGCTGCGCCAGCGGCGAGTATGATAATAGGCGAGGGCCTTGCGAAAGGCCACTCATCAGATGCGTACCGACGCCTCCGTGAGATAGAAAAAAGCCATACCCCAATAACGTAGCATTGTTATGTCACATCAGATGCGCAGCGGCACCGCCGTGAGATAGAAAAAAGCCATACCTTCATAAAGCAGCGTTATTATGCCGCGCAGGTATGCACCGACACCACGCGGCGCGGTCCTTAACCCTGTGGGGTTCCAAAGTCGGCCTGTGCCACTGACCTGGGGGATCGGTGTGCTTGCCGTTGGGGCGTGATCGTGCGCCGTGTCGTCGCGTCTGCTATATTTGATCTTCCTGCGGTTGCTGAACCTATTGTTGTTGCTCGGCCGCTCGTCGGCGTCCAAGGACGTCGAGCTCCTGGTGCTGCGTCACGAAGTCGCCGTGCTGCGCAGAACCAACCCGACACCGCGCCTGGACTGGGCGGATCGAGCGTGTGGGTGCCGAATAGCTTATCCACACCGGTGACCTGCAGCATCGCTCGACGGCGGTCGTCGGGCATGATCGCTGGCCGTGGCGGTACGACTGCTGTATCTCATCTTCCGGCAGCTCGTGGTATGGCTGGGACTGCTGGCCCGTAGTTCACGGTCGAAGGATGCGGAGATCCTGGTGTTACGTCACGAGGTCGCCGTGCTCCGTCGCCAGATCCGGCGGCCGTGCCTGTCGTGGGCGGATCGAGCGGTGTTCGCGGCACTGACCCGGCTACTGTCCCAGGCCTGCCAGCTGCATCGCATCGTCACACCCGGCACGATCTTGCGATGGCACCGCGACCTGGTCAAGCAACGCTGGACCCAGCCCCGCCGCCACACCGCAGGCCGCCGCACGGCACCCGAACTGCGCCGGTTGGTCCTGCGGCTGGCCTCGGAGAACTCCTCCTGGGGTTACCGGCGCATCCACGGTGAACTCGCTGGGCTTGGCTACCCGATTGCAGCGAGCACAGTGTGGTCGATCCTCAAGCGAGCCGGCATCGACCCCGCACCTCGCCGCGATGGCCCCACCTGGAGACAATTCCTGGCCACCCAAGCACAGGGCATTCTCGCCACCGACTTGTTCTGCGTCGACACGCTGCTGGGCCAGCGGCTGTATGTGCTGTTCTTCGTGGAGCATGCCACCCGCCGCGTGCACCTTCTCGGAGTCACCGCGAACCCCGGCGGCACCTGGGTTGCTCAGCAGGCGCGGAATCTGCTGATGGACCTTGGCGAGTGCGTGGCAGCTTTCCAGTTCGTGGATCCGGGACAGGGATACCAAGTTTACCGACGCCTTCGATGCCGTGTTCACCAGCGAAGGCATCCGCATCCTACGCACACCGGTGCGGGCGCCCCCGAGCCAAAACGTCGGGTCGCATACTGCTCCTCATTGGCGTGGTGCGTTGGTTAGTGGTGTTTGCGCGGGTTGGCGGCTGGATAGCCGTTGTCCTTGGTGTGGTCTTGGGGGGTTGTCGGGGTCGGGTGGGTAGTAGAGGACTTGGCCTTTGTCGTTGTAGCGCAGGCCACTGACAATTCCGGCGTGGTGCCAGGTCTTGATGGTCTGGGTGCTCACGGCGAGTCGGTTGGCCATCTCGGCGAGGGTGAGCAGCCCGGCGGCGCGTAGTCGCTGGTAGCGGTTGCGGAGCCGGTAGGTCTGGGCGATGTGGTCGATGATGTTGGGCTGAAACGGCTGGCCTGTGCCGCTGGCCAGGCCGCGCTGGTTGAGGATCTTGGCGATCTCGCCGACGGTGTGTTGCTCGAGTAGCTCGTCGATGGCCGAGACGAGCTCGGCCGGGGTTCGGCGTTGATCGGGGGCGGGCTTGGGGACGGGCTGGGTGAGGGTGGTGTGTTGCCCGCCGGGGAAACGCACGTGCGCGGTAATGGTGTGGTGGTCGCGGTGGACGGTGACGTCGGTGAGCAGCAGTCGGGCGATGCGTTTGCGCTCGCGTGTGGGGGTGTTGGGGTCGTTCCAGATCGCGGGCAGGTCGGTGACCAGCTGGCAGATGCGGGCGCGTTGGGCGTCGGTGAGCTGGTTGGTGTGCTGGGCGCGGGCCTTGTCATAGGTTTGTTGGGCCTCGCCCAGCTCGCGGAGCGCGGTGTTCCAGTCGGCTTCGAGGCTGTCGGCGACCAGCCGGTTGGTGGGGTCGACGGCCATGTAGCGGCGGCGGGCCAGCTCGGCGCGGTAGCGGGCGCGCTCGACGTGGGCGGCGCGTAGCCGGTCGGCTTCGGCGCGGCGTTGGGCGAGTTCGGCGGACACGGCGAGGGCGGCCTCGACCGCCAGCGGGGACAGGGTGTCGAGGAGCAGCTGCCCGATGCGTCGGTCGAGGTCTGCGCCGGGAATGCTGGCGCAGATTCGTTGGGCGTTGTCGATGCCGTCGCGTTGACAGACGTAGGTGGGGAACGCCTGGCCGCGGCGGTAGTTGTAGCGCACGGTCATGCGCTGCCCGCAGCTGCCGCAGATGATCATTTCCTGTAGG
>JALZHU010000177.1 GCA_030860695.1 Actinomycetota bacterium | reverse complement strand
GATCAGCGGTGACCACCTCAGCAGTATGGGCAGGTCGTCGGCCGGGGCATGGTCACCGCCGGGCCTTACTGATCGCGGGCGAATGCAACCACAAATGCCACCACTGCGGTCGCGGCAGCGGGCACGGTGTGGACAAGATGACTTGTAGGGTGATTTGTGACCTCTAGCGGTAATGGCGAGGGAAGTTCATCGCGAGCGCAGAGGCGAGTTGCGCGCAGACCGCGCTGACCGATCACCTCACCGCGCGGTCTAGTGCTGAGATGCTCACCGGGCCGCTGCCCGCTGCACCCGTGACCCGACTTGGCCCGGCTGCGGTGACTCCGAGAAGGTGCACGCGGGGGTGGCGTGCTCCACGAAGAACTGTATATAAAGCCGCTGGAGCAGCAGCGCGTCGACGCAGCAGAAGTCGGTGGCGAGAATGCCTTGTGCCCGGGCGGCCAGGAATTGTCTCCAGGTAGGGCCCTCGCGGCGAGGTGCGGGGTCGATGCCGGCTCGCTTTGAGGATCGACCACACCGTGCTCGCCGCAATCGGGTAGCCAAGCCCAGCAAGTTCGCCTTGGATCCGCCGGTAACCCAGGGGAGTTCTCCGAGGCCAGCCACAGGACCCACCGGCGCAGTTCGGGTGCCGTGCGACGGTCTGCGGTGCGGCGGCGGGGCTGGGTCCAGTGTTGCTTGACCAGGTCCCGGTGCCACCGCAAGATCGTGCCTAGCGTGACGATCCGATGCAGCTGGCAGGCCTGGGAGAGTAGCCGGGTCAGTGCCGCGAACACCCCGATCCGCCCACGACAGCCGCGGCGGCCTGACCTGGCGACGGAGCACGGCGACCTCGTGACTTAGCACCAGGATCTCCGCATTCTTCGACCTGGAACTACGGGCCAGCAGTCCAAGCCATGCCACGAGCTGTCGGAAGATGAGATAGGGCAGTCGTACCACCACGGCCGGAGATCATGCCCGACGGCCACCGTCGAGCGATACCGCAAGTCACCGCGGTGAATGAGCTATTCGGCACCCACAGGGCGTGCACCGCGATGACAAGCGTAACAGATTCGCTCAACGGCAGTGGATACCGGCCGGGACGGGCGCCTACGTCAGCTTTCCTGGAATGTGACGTTCTGCTCGAGGGGATTTCGTGGCACTCGTAGAGCGTTTGCGGGGAAGTCAGGGTCGGAGTAGCCGATTGCCACGCCGCAGAGGATCCGCATTTCCTCTGGTATGGCGAGCTGTTCGCGGATGATGTCGGGGTAGCCGGCGATCGACACCTGAACACATGTATCGACCCGGCGGGCGGTGAGCGCCAGAATTAAGGTCTGCAGGAACATACCCACGCCTAGGCTGTCGACGTAATCGAGATCGCGGTGCATGCATACGATGCCGGCGAGCGGGGCCCGGAAGAATTCCCAGTTGCGAAGTCGCGCGATGCGCCTGGCTTCGGCATCGTGACGCGCTATGCCATCGATCCGTAGACGAGGGCGCCGAGGTCGTGGCGCATTTGGGCGAATGACTCCGGCAAGGGTGGTACCCGCGACGGTTTCGACTCGGCCTCCTGGAGCAACGCTTTGATCAGCCGGTCGCGTGCCGGGCCGGAGGCGAACACCACATGCCATGGTTGGACATTGGAGTTCGACGGGGCCCGCACCGCTAGCTTCAGGGCTTCTTCAACGAGCGGTCGAGGCACCGGTTTGTCGCGTAGGAACAGACGTGTCGAGTGGCGTTGATTGATGGCTTCTTCTAGATCGAACATTTCTGGACGCCTCCTACTCCTGGATGGACAGGACAGTCGTACCGGCTGGGCGGTGCGCCCGCCTGCCGCTTTCGAACGCTTCCCGACTCGTTCCGACCTGCGCATTTCCTAGGTGCCTCACTGCGATTCGCAGCGCGTGTGTCGCAAGAAATGCCGCAGTTCCTCAGCCCCCGCGCACTCGAACACCTGTCACTGCGATGCATCGCCTGTTGGCGGTCTCACTCCTTTGGTGAATCAGCTGGCTCGTTGGCGGTGTTCATTTCGGCTGTGGTGCGCGTCGCTCCTTGCGCCGCGTCAGCTCCTCGTCGTCAACCAGTTCAAGCATCGGCTGTCCGGGCGCGCACATCATCGTGACGACGAAGCGACTGGGAATGTCGGTGCGGTTGTTGCCGTCCTGGTAGTGGATGACGTCGCCGCCGGGTTCCCAGAACGCCTCTCCGGCGCGGATGATCCGTGGC
This sequence comes from Actinomycetota bacterium, assembly GCA_030860695.1. Taxonomy (GTDB): domain Bacteria; phylum Actinomycetota; class Actinomycetes; order Mycobacteriales; family Pseudonocardiaceae. The sequence goes on along the minus strand of JALZHU010000177.1, from coordinate 9,284 downwards.
GGTTCCCCTTCGAGCTCGAACAGCATCTCGCCCTCCAGCATGTAGCCGAAGGCGGGACCGCTCGGGTGCCGGTGCGGAGGAGCGCCCGGGTCGCCCGGCGGGTATTCGATGACAACGGTCATCACTTCGGCGTGCTCCGGGATGAACGGTGGCCGCGTCTCCTGCACGACCCTCAGGGCCGTCTTCCATGCGTCGCTACCATGTTTCGACATCGGTCATACCTCTTTCGGATAGGACTCAGACGGCCGCGCCGGCGCGTCGACGTGCAGAGTCGAGCCGGTGATGAAGCTGGCGAGCGCCTCCTACCGCCGACCGCGGGACCCACTGCAGGCGAGCCAGTCGGTGAAGCGGGTCGCGAAGACGGTGGCGCCGCGCCCGGGGACGATGCTGCGGTCGTCGATCACCGCTCCGTAATACGGTGCGGCAGGATCGGTCACCACCTGACGTGGGTCTTCGCGCGCAGCGAGGCCGGTGCGGATGAAGTCGTCCATTCCGAACGTCTCGGGTCCGGCGATCTCGGCGATCCCGTTAGTCGGGCGACCGATTGCAGCACGGGTAACGGCGGTGGCGACGTCTTCGGCGGCGATGGGCTGCATCAGTGCGTGCGGCAACCGCACAGTGTTGCCGTCGGTGGCCGACGCGGCGATGCTGTCCACGAATTCGTAGAACTGGGTCGCCCGCACAATCGAATACGGGGTGGCCGATTCCTTGATCAGGTTTTCCTGGGCGACCTTGGCCCGAAGGTAGCCGCTGTCGGACACACGGTCGGCACCCACAACGGACAGCGCGACGTGGTGCCCCACGCCGGCCGTCTGCTCCGCGACCAGGAGATTCCTCGTCGAGGTGGTGAAGAAATTCAGCACGGGTTCGTCGTCGAACGATGGCGAGTTCGACACGTCGACAACCACCTGCGCGCCGGTGAGGGCCTCGGCGAGGCCCTCACCGGTGAGGGTGTCGACACCCGTGCGGGGTGAGGCGGGGATCGCCTCGTGTCCAAGCGCGGTGAGCTTGGCGACGACTTTCGAGCCGATGAGCCCGGTGCCGCCGATGACAACGACCTTCATGATGAGCCTTTCAGGGTTTTCCGAGTGACTAGTGACTCCAGCTTCGCCTCGACGCTCGCCGGTCGAACCCTGGGAAGTCCGTAGTCGTCCCGGTGGGGCCATGGGCCATCACCCACGTGTTCAACAATCCCGGGCGCCCAGGGGCGCCGTGGGGGCGCCTCCCTCCTCGCCACGACCGCAGGTGAGCGCAACGTCACCCAGGATTTCAGGAGTCTTCGTCGGCGGGCGCTAGGCCGAGGAACGCCAGGACGATGAATCCAAACAGCGCGACGACTCCGACGGCGTGCGCCCAGCCGATCTCTACCACGCTGAGCAGACCGACCCCGACAGCGAGGCACGTGACGGCCCAGCTCAGCAGTAGACCAGCCCGGCCGCGCGTGGACGTGGTCTGCCGGGCTGCCGGGGTGGCCGGCGCCGGCTGTGCACCGCCCGGGTCGAAGCGCCCACCGAGGACCAGCCGAAACAGCAGCGCCAGCGACGGGGCCAGGATCAACCCGCCGGCCAGCACCGCCACCACTACCGCGATCAGGGTGGGCTCGGGCGCGGCGGCCTGAGCGACGGTTAGCCCGGGCAGGAAGACCGGCCGCTGGGCCAGCCCCCATCCGGCGAGGATCGCAGCCACCGCGAGCGCTGCGGTGAAACGGCCCAATGTGTAGCGCCGCCGCCACACCAGCAACAGGGTCACAAGCCCGGCGAGTACCGAAACGGCCAGTCCGGCGAGCCCGTCGCCGCCGATCAGGCCCTGGTAGAGGGTTGGCGCGTCGGTGCGCAGGATCACCAACCCGCCCAGCGCGAGGACCCCAGCGACCACGCTGGCACCCAGTGCTCGGGTCCGGAACCGGGTCTCAAGGTCGGGCACGCCCTGCCGGAGCGCGTCAGCAGCGAGGTACACCGCGGCCAGGTACGCCCCGACAGCGACGGCGAGCACCCCGATGAGCAGCGAGGTGGGGTTGAGCCAGCTGGTGAGGAGGTCACCTGCGGCATTGCCCACCGGAACCCGCTGCGAGGCGATCCCACCGACCGCGGCGCCCAGCGCGAACGGGGTCAGAATCGACGAGAACGAAAACATGGTGTCGATCACGCGCCGCTCCCGCGGCACGGAGGTGCCCGAGTGCAGCGCATAGGCCGCGCCGCGCAGGATGATCCCGACCGCGGCGATGAACAGCGGCACAGTCAGGGTGGACGCGATCGAGGCGAAGGCCAGCGGGTAGGCCGTCCACACCACGGTGAGCACGAACACCAGCCAGACGTGGTTGGCCTCCCAGACGGGACCGATCACGTGGTAGGCATGCTCGCGCAACCGCGTCGCATCAGGTCCCTGTCCGGCGGTGAGCTGCCAGAATCCGGCGCCGAAGTCCGCGCCGGCGAGCACGGTGTAGATCGCCATCCCAGCCAGCGCGAACACCAGCGGCAGTTCGACGAGGCTCATCGCCGACGCCCGCCTTCCGCCGGCACCTCAGCGGCGTCGGGCAGCTCCAGCGGCGCGGCGGCCAGCCGGCGCAGGATCCAGACCACGGCGACAGCCAGACCGGCGTATACCAGCGCCAAGGTGGCATATCCGACCGGGATCCCGCCGGCCCCAGTCACCGCTTCCTCGGTGCGCATTACCCGGTACACCACCCAGGGCTGGCGGCCGACCTCGGTCGTTATCCAGCCGCCAAGCAGCGCAACCACCGACGCCGGCCCGGCCACTGCCACGGCTCGGTAGAACCAGGGTGACTCGGGCAGCCGTCGTCGACGTACCCGCACCGCGAGGAAGACCAGCCCGAGCAAGGCCAGCAGGATCCCAATCCCGACCATGAGCTGGAAGGCCACCCGCACCACGTTGACCGGTGGGCGCTCGTCGGGCGGCACGACGTCCAGGCCCTGCACAGTCGCGTCCGGATCGCGATAGGCGATCAGCGAAAGCAGCCGGGGAATCGCGATGCCGTAGCGGATCTCACCGTCGGTGTACCAGCCCAGCACGTGCAGCGGGGCTCCGTCGGTGGTGCGTCCTAGCCCTTCGATCGCGGCTAGCTTGACCGGCTGGACCTCGGCGACCTGGCGGGCGGCCCAGTCACCGACCGGCACCTGCACGATCGCGGCCAACGCGGCGGCGGTCAGCGGGACGGCCAGCGTGGTGCGCTCGTAGCGGCCCCATCGCCCGCGCATCCGGCTCACCGCGTAGGCGCCCGCGAGCAGAAATCCGACCACGATGTAAGCCGCCAGGTACATGTGCACCAGCTCGCGCCAGAAGTAGGAGTTAGCGAACAGCGCCTCGAACGGGCGCACGTCAACCACTTGGCCATCGCGCAGGGAGAATCCCGAGGGATTCTGCATCCAGCCGTTCACCGAGATCACCGTCAGCGACCCGGTGAACCCGGCGAGCACGATCGGCAGGCCGCTGGCGAAGTGGGCCCGCGGGGACAGCCGGTCCCAGCCATAGACGTAGACGCCAATGAAGATAGCCTCGGTGAAAAACGAGAACCCCTCGATGGCGAACCCGAGACCGAACACCGAGCCAAAAGTCGCCATAAAGCCCGGCCACAGCAGCCCCATCTCGAAGCTCAAAATCGTGCCGGTGACCACCCCGACCGCGAACAGCGCCACCATGATCTTGGACCAGCGCCGAGCCAACGTCCGGTACAGCGCATCCCCGGTACGCAGGTAGCACCACTCCACATAGAGGATCATCGCCGGGAACGCGATGCCGAAAGTGACCAGCGGGATGTGCACCACGAAGGACAGCGCCTGCATCTGCCGGGCCTGCAGCAAATACTCCTGGACGGCGGGTGGCACACCCGGCCCTGCGGCCGCGAGCGCTGCCAACACCGTCACCGGGCCCGCCCCCCCACGAACGTCAGCACACCGAACCAGCACTTGGCTTGAGTTCTCGGTTCCCCGACCATATTTATGAAGTTAGGTGTTCGTGGACGAGGCGGGTAGCCATGGCACCTACGTCTACCGCAGAGGCGACCCGCTTGATCGACCCGCTGCGTACATCGCCGACCGCGATCCCCCCGGTGCACTGGTCTCCAATATCTCCACTCACTGGTTCCGTTCGAGCCTGTCGGCCAGATAGCGACATGTACTAGGTCAGGCACCGTTCGCGGGCCATGAGGCGAAGCTGGCCCACGTGGTTGGCGAGGAACAAAGTCGCCTACTCGGCGGAGTTGCCGCCACCCACCACGACCGGGTCGGAAACGCACAGCTGCGCTTCCATGAGGGCTCACTGTGCTGCCTCGGCGGGGTTGATCGCAGGCGTCGCGGCTACCGGCCTTGACCTCGACAGAGAGGGCGTGAAGCATCTGTGGGGAACTTCCCTTGGGGCGACGTCCGATTTCGAGGAGGAGTGCGGGGGTGAGCCAGCCACGTCGCAACGAGCCGCGCTTCTACCGATATCCCATGCGTCGCGTGGCCGCGATCATCGACGACTCGGCGAGCCTCGAGGTCACTTTGAAAGATCTTGAGACAGCCGGCATTGATGTCTCCGCGGTGAACGTGCTCAGTGGTGAGGAAGGGGCACGTCTGCTCGATCGAACAGGCGTCGCCCACGGGCTGCGCGGCCGGCTGCTTCGCCTGGCGCAATGGACCGCCTCTGAGTACGACGCACTCGCCGCGCACGAGAAGGCTCTGATCAACGGGCGTCACGTCCTCTACGTCCCGGTGAACGGCAGCGACCAGCGTCAGCGAGTAGTCGACATCATCCGTGACCATGGAGGGTACTGGATCATTCATTTCAAGCGGTGGGTCATCGAACGCATCCCGCCCTATCGACCTAGTGAGGGCTAGATGCGAACAGCCTTCCCGATCGAATGAAGCGGAGCTTCCCGGTGACCGCGTGCTGAAGCCCGCCGAGCACAGGTCTCAGCTACTGGTCGCGTCGAAGGCCAGGTCCAACAGATAGGTCACCGCAGCGGCGGCGACGCCGACGCGAGTTGGCGCAGGGCGCGGCGCAGCGGCAGTGGCCCGGTGAGCACCGCAACCACTGCGAATGCCACAACGCCCTGCAGCCCGAACAGAAACGGCAGCACCGGTATCACCGCCCCGATGCTGAAGGACAGGAAGCTGGACCACGCCGCACTGATCCCGCTGCCGACAATTCAGCGCTTTCCTGACCGGGTCTGATCGTCGCGGGTCGGCATGACCACGTTGCAGCACCGCGTCGGCGCGGCGCTGCGCATCGTCAGCCGACATTCCGCGTGTGCGGTACAAGGTGAGCTCGTTGGCGTCGACGTCGAGCTGGGAGACGGAGGCCTTGGCCGCCTCATTTGGCGTCGACGCAGCAAGCAACTCACGCTGCGAGCTCACCCGCTCCGGCCTCAGATGTCCTTTCGCCAGCGACGGCGCAGGGCATGCGCCGCCGACTTGGGCTGCCGGTCCCGCGTAAAGACACCCTTTTTGTTGCCTCCCACCCGCATGGGACCCGACGTCGTCGCGAAGTCCGCAAAGTTCCAGACCTGCTCCCCAACGACGGCGTCGATCCGATCGAACACGCGGTGGTTCATGTCAAGGTATTCGACCTGGTATTCCTCGGTCCATGGAGTGGGGGTCACTGAGTGCAAACCAGGATAGGTATCGGCACCGTACTCGGTGATAATGATCGGCTTGCCCTCGCTCGCCCACCCCCGGAGCTCGGCCTCCCATGCCATCTCGGCGGCCTTCAGCTCACCGGAGTTCACGTACCAGCCGTAGTACCGGTTGAGCATCAACACGTCACCGAACTGCGAGACCCGGCACTTTCCGTACGGTGCAAGCATGACGTTGACAAAGCCGACCGGGCGGGTCGGATCAAGTTTCCTGGTCAGCTCGAACAGCGGTTTGAAGTAGTTCTCCGCGCCCTCGGTGTCGGACTCGGGCTCGTTGGCGATAGACCACAGCACGACGCTCGGATGGTTCTTGTCCCGCGCCACGAGCTCGCGGATCGCCTGCATGTGCACTCCACGGCTCTCGTCGTTGACCGTCTCAGGCGAGAACGTGGTGTAGCCCTGCGCGCCAAAAATACCGCCGCCGAGGCCCATGTTCTGGCCCACCGCGGCGACCTCGTCGATGATGACAATGCCCTGGCGGTCGGCGTAGTCGAGGACATCCTGTGAGTACGGGTAGTGCGACGTCCGGAAGGAATTCGCACCGATCCACTTGAGCAGCTCGAAGTCATGCAGCATGAAGGCGTCATTGTGACCCTTCCCGATAACCGCGATGTCCTCGTGCTTGCCGAATCCGGTGAAGTAGAACGGCTCGCCGTTGATGAGAAACCTGGTGCCCTCCACGGCTACCGTGCGTACGCCCACGCTTTGGTGGTAGCTGTCCAGGATGGCGCCGGCGTCATCAACCAACTGCACCTCGAGGTCATACAGGTAACCCTCGCCTGGAGCCCACTTGTGCACGTTTTCCACTGTGAGGATGCCGCTTGCGCCGGTGCCGGTCGCGACCTCGACACCGTCGGTGTCGCGTAGGATGACCTTGACTTCAGCGTCGGCGGCGTTTTGCGTCTTCGACGTGTATTCGATGGAGCCGTCGGTGCCATTGATGCCGGTGACGACAGTGACGTCTGTGAGGTGGGCATGACCGGTTGAGTACAGCCACACCGTGCGGTGGATGCCGGCATAGTTGAAAAAGTCGTGCCAGTACTTCTGACGCTTGCCGTCGGGGGTGTCCTCGATGACGCCCGGCGGGATCGTCTGGAAGCTCAGGGTGTTGTTGACCACGACCGTAACGCGTGCTTCGTCGCCAGCCTTGACGTGCTCGGTCACGTCGGCCTCGAAGGGGGTGTACCCGCCCTCATGGGAGACGATCTCGGTGTCGTTCACCCAGACCGTCGCACGGTGGGTCGCGGACTCGAAGTGCAAGACGATGCGCTGGCGGTCCCAGCCGCGCGGCACGCGCACGGTGGTCTGGTACCAGATATCTCCGAAGTAGTCGCGCACCGCCGCGTCGGCGGCGATGTCGTTGAAGCTCGCGGGTACCGCCATCTCACGCGCGTCGGGGAGCGGGCCCCTGAACCACTCCGCGGTCCGGCCCTGTCCTGCTCCGTCGAGGACGAACCGCCAGAGCCCGTTAAGCGACTTGCGTTCCCGAGTAGTGGTGTCCTGGGGTCGGAGCATGCCGGTCTTCCTCAACGGTCAGTCGTCAGGTTCGGTCATCAAGCCCGGCACTGCCGGCCGGGTATTCCTGCAAGGGCACCTTGTTATCGCGCCATGCCCTGAGCACCGGCTCGATGATGCGCCAGCACTCCACGGCGGTGTCCCCACGCACCGATAGCGTCGGGTCGCCGTCGAATACTCCTTTCAGGACCTCCCCGTACGGGGATAGATCGCCCGGACCGAAGTCCGCTTCCATCGTGACCGGGTCGACCACGCGCGGGTCACCTGGGCCATTGATGTTCACATCGAGGCCAAGGCAGTCGGGGTTGAAGCCGATGCGCAACCGGTCCGGCCGGTCGTAACCGGTCAGGCCAGTGGGCACCCACGGCGGGTGCTTGAAGGTGATCACGGCCTCCTTCCGCAGGGTGCTCAGCGCCTTGCCCGCCCGCACCCGGAAAGGAACTCCGGCCCACCGCCAGGTGTTCACCGCCAACACCACCTCAGCGAACGTCTCGGTATTACGGGCCGGGTCGATGCCCTTTTCGTCCACGTATGACGGCACCCGACGGCCAGCGATCTCGCCCGCGGTGTACCGCGCCCGGCGACTCGACACCGCCGGGTCGTCGTCCCACACTCGGGTGGCGCGCAGCACCTGCGCCTTGCAATCGCGGAAGTCCCTGGCCTTCAGGGTGCTCGGCGCCTCCATTGCGAGCAGCGCGAGGACCTGCAGCGAGTGGCTCTGGATCATGTCGACCAACGCACCCGCGCCGTCGTAATATCCGGCCCTGCCTTCTAGCGCAAGGCTTTCGTCGAAGACGATGTCGACGCACTGGACGTGCTCGGCGTTGAGCACAGGCTCGAACATACGGTTGGCAAATCGCAATCCCAGGATGTTCAGCACCGTCGAGCTGCCCAGATAATGATCCACCCGGTACACCTGGTCCTCCGGCACCAGCCGCGCCAGCAGGTCGTTGAGAGCCTCAGCACTGGCGGCGTCGGTACCGAACGGCTTCTCCAGCACCAGCCGCGTGCCCTCGGGTAGCTCGATGCCGGTCAGTGCCTGACACGCCTTTACCGTGACCGGCGGCGGTAACGCGAAGTAGATGACCACGCGTCCTTGGCAAGCGCCCAGCAGCCGTCGCAGGTCGCCCTCTAAGGTGACGTCGGCTTGACGGTAACGCGCACCCTCCACCACCGCCTCGACCTGCGGCCCGCTGGCGTTGCCCGCCGCGAACGCCTCGGCGACCAGCTGGCGCCAGCGGTGGTCGTCCCAGTCGTGCCGACCGGAGCCGACCAGCGACAAACCGCTGATCCCGCCCCTGGTCAACAGCCCACCCAAGCCCGGCAACAGCAGCCGCGAGGTCAAGTCACCACTTGCACCCAGGATCAACAGCGTCTGCGTCGTGCCGCCGCTGTTCGCCAGACCGTGCGACGTACTCCAGCCGGCGCCTGGCCACTCGGGTGCCATGGCTTCACTGTGTCATCTGTAGTACTCAGCCGAGTAACTTTTTCAGTGAACGGCCTCGTCCATACCGTCCCCCACCACGCCAGTACGTCGCCGCCGGGCGCGCGCCCGCAGTTCGACTTTGACGAGCGCAGGGCCGCGCACAGGAGGAGGTGCACCTCGTCACGCGGGAGGGCTGCCCGGCCGTGGACCACCAGCGAGGTGGCCGTCAACTCGATGTGGACCCGGACGTGGGGTTGTCCTCAGCGGAGGCGGATCGGCAGCTGGCGCGATACGGTCCGGACCGGCTTGATGAGGGGCCCCGCGAATCACGGTGCCGTGCGTTGCCGTGACAGTTCAAGATCTGATCGCCGACGACACCAATCGGGCCTCGGAGAGCGGGTCTACGAGGGAGGGCAGGTGCGATGAGCTCTGAGCGGTGTGTCGTCGTCACCGCTGGCGCAAGCGGGATTGGCCTGACGATCGCCCGTGCGTTTGCCACCAACGGCGCTCGGGTCCATATCTGTGACATCGACGAGGACGCCCTCCGCGCCTGAGACGAAACTGCGGTGACGGGCACGTTCTGGACGCTGATCCGAAAATTATGTCGGGGACGGCGTGCTTCATTACCCGGCGGAGCGTGAGCGGAGCCGGGTTGGTGTGAAGGTGACGTGTTTGCTGGCGGTGGGTCAGGCTGTGGGTTCGAGGGTGACT
>JALZHU010000437.1 GCA_030860695.1 Actinomycetota bacterium | reverse complement strand
GACCTGGACATCGGGATCAGGCGAGGTCGAAGCGATCGAGGCTCATGACCTTGTCCCACGCGGCCACGAAGTCACGCACGAACTTCTCCTTCGCGTCGTCGCACGCGTAGACCTCCGAGATGGCTCGGAGCTCGGAGTTCGAACCGAAGACGAGGTCGACGGCGGTGGCGGTCCACTTGACCTCGCCCGTCGTGCGATCGCGACCCTCGTACACGTTCTCAGCCGAGGCTGATGCCTTCCACTCCGTGCTCATGTCGAGCAGGTTCACGAAGAAGTCGTTGGTCAGCGTCTCGGGCCGGTCGGTGAACAGGCCGTGTGCGGATTGCCGGGAGTTGGCGTTCAGGGCACGCATGCCGCCGACGAGAACCGTCATCTCGGGGGCGGTCAACGTCAACAGGTTGGCCCGTTCCACCAGCAGGGTCTCCGCCGGCAACTTCTCTCCGGCTCGGAGGTAGTTGCGGAACCCGTCGGCGGTCGATTCGAGCACGGCAAACGACTCCACGTCGGTTTGCTCCTGCGAGGCGTCCGTGCGCCCTGGCACGAACGGAACCGTGATCTCGTGCCCGGCGTTCTTCGCCGCTTGCTCGACGGCCGCGCACCCGCCCAGAACGACCAGGTCAGCGAGCGAGACCAACGTTGCGCCGGACTGTGAGCTGTTGAAGTCCTGCTGGATCTGCTCGAGGGTCTGCAGCACCTTGGCCAGTTCGGTCGGGTCGTTGGCCTCCCAGTCCCGTTGCGGCGCAAGGCGAATCCGTGCCCCGTTGGCCCCGCCACGCTTGTCGGTGCCGCGGAAGCTTGCCGCCGACGCCCACGCGGTGGAGACGAGCTGGGAGATGGACAGTCCCGAGGCGAGGATCTTGCCCTTGAGGGCAGCGATGTCCTCCTCCCCGATCAGTTCATGATCGACCTCGGGGACGGGGTCCTGCCACAGCTGCGGCTCCGGAACCCACGGGCCCAGATAGCGCGAGATGGGCCCCATGTCGCGGTGCACCAGCTTGTACCACGCCTTGGCGAACGCGTCTGCGAGCTGGTCCGGGTTCTCGTGGAAGCGCTTCGCGATCGGCCCGTAAATCGGATCCACCTTCAGCGCAAGGTCCGTCGTCAGCATCATCGGGGCGTGCCTCTTAGACGGATTGTGCGCGTCCGGCACGGTGCCCTGGGCCTCGGGATTCTTGGGAGTCCACTGCTTCGCACCGGCGGGGCTTGTCGTCAGCTCCCAGTCGTACTTGAACAGGTTGTCCAGGAACCCGTTGTCCCACTTCGTCGGCTCGTTGGTCCATGCCCCCTCCAGCCCGCTGGTGAGCGTGTCGGGGCCCTTGCCGCTGCCGCACATGTTCTTCCAGCCCAAGCCTTGCTCCTCGACGGGGCAAGCCTCGGGTTCCGGACCGATGCAGTCCGGACTGACTGCACCATGGCACTTGCCGAACGTGTGGCCGCCGACGATGAGCGCAACCGTCTCCTCGTCGTTCATCGCCATACGGCGGAAGGTCTCTCGAATGTCCCTGGCCGCAGCCAGCGGATCCGGGTTGCCGTTGGGCCCCTCCGGGTTCACGTAGATCAGGCCCATCTGCACGGCGCCGAGAGGACCGGCGAGCTCCCTGTCGCCGCTGTAGCGCTCATCTCCGAGCCACGTGTCCTCAGGGCCCCAGAAGATCTCCTCGGGTTCCCAGATGTCCTCTCGCCCGAAGCCAAAGCCGAACGTCTTGAACCCCATCGATTCCAGGGCACACTGGCCGGCGAAGATGATCAGATCGCCCCAGGAGATCTTCCGGCCGTACTTCTGCTTGACCGGCCAGAGCAATCGCCGCGCCTTGTCGAGGCTGGCGTTGTCGGGCCAACTGTTGAGGGGGGCAAAGCGCTGAGCGCCGCTGCCGCCACCGCCCCGGCCATCGGCGATGCGGTACGTGCCTGCGGCGTGCCACGCCATCCGGATGAAGAGCGGCCCGTAGTGGCCGTAGTCGGCCGGCCACCAGTCCTGCGACGTCGTCATCACCTCGAAGATGTCCCGCTTCAGCGCCTCGAGGTCGAGGGTCTTGAACTCTTCTGCGTAGTTGAAGTCCTCGCCCAACGGATTGGACAGGGGCGAGTGCTGGTGGAGAACCTGCAGGTCCGGCTGATTCGGCCACCAGTCCCGGTTCGTCCTGGGCCGAGTGGCCTTGGGGGTGGGGGAAGGGATTGCTGGGTTCTCGCTTTCGCTGACGCTCTCAGACACGTCGGTCCTTCTCCTGTCTCGCTGTTTCCTTCTAATGGCTGGTTGCTCTCGACGTTGGTTGCTCTGGATCCAAGGCTGTGCTGCTCAGCTGGTGTCACACGCTGCGTGGCCGCTTTCAGCCGTCGGACGAGACCGCGACGTCGCCGCGACACACTCGGGACATAGGCCCCAGTAGATGACCTCGGCTTCGTCGATCTCGTAGCCCGAGTCGTCGGCGGCCGTCAGGCAGGGGGTGTAGCCGACCGCGCAGTCGACATCGGCGATGGCACCGCACGACCGACACACGACGTGGTGGTGGTTGTCCCCGATCCGCGCCTCGTAGCGCGCCACGGAGCCCGTCGGCTGGATGCGCCGCACCAGACCCGCGGCAGTCAGCGCGCGCAGCACATCGTAGACGGCCTGGTGAGACACCTCACCGAGATCCTCACGCACGATACCGATGATCGAGTCCGTGTCGGCGTGCGGATGGTCGTGCACCGCGGACAGCACCGCTACCCGAGGGCGCGTCACACGCAGAGCAACCCCGCGCAACATGCGCTGGAAGTCCGAAGTCGTTGGCACGCTCCGAAGCGTGCCCCAGTTTCTGGAATCAATCAAGAATCAGGCGACGGCCTCGACCTCATGTTCGGTGGGGAAAGCATGCAACGTGGCCGGCCTGGCTGCCGAAGGCATGGGGTTCACGATGCCTCGGTCCGGGCGAACGGGGGAAGGTTCCCTGCTCCCACACAGCCGGTTGCCTTTATCTGGAATCGTGACCGTGGACCCCATCGCTGCTGTCGGATCTGACACGCACGACGCGCCCGCGGCAGAGGTGTGCGTGCCCCTAAGTAGCGCATGTGCGCCGAGCTATCAGCCCCGACCTGCATGACCTGCCGTTCGATCATGCAACGGCCCCTCGGAGAAGGCCGAGCCGGGTCGTTGGCGCCCACTACCCGTCGGACTGATCACGTCCA
>JALZHU010000176.1 GCA_030860695.1 Actinomycetota bacterium | reverse complement strand
TCCGCCGCCACGAAGAAGAACTCCGGCGCCTGCGCAGGCAAGCCCACAACAGCTAAAGCCCAGAACCCACCACCAGCCACCAGCCACCAGCCACCAGCCACCAGCCAGGATTAGCCGGATAACCCCAGGCCAACGGCGTAGCCAAATATCGGGCACCCACAGCCCACCTCGTCACCCTGCTGCATGGCGAGGATGGCTTCGCCTTATTGCATCAGTGTCTGTCAGGGTTACCGGGTGGGCGGGCTAGCTTTCGCAGCTGCGCGGTAGCTTTCTGCTGCAGTTCGGCCAGGATGGTGCTGATCCGGGGGCGAGCGGCCTGTTCCTCGAGTAGCCGCACAAGCTTCGCGTTCTCGCGTTGCAGCTGTGTTTTCTCTGCGGTGTGCTGGGCGATGGCGCTGGCCAGTTCGGCTTCCAGGCGTTCGATGTCATGATGTTGCCGCAGCGTCTCCTCGGCGAACCTATCGGCATTGTCGGCGTGCGCGACGGCCTCGTATTGCAGTTGCAGGACACGGGTGTACAAGGCTATCCGGTTGTTCTCCAGCGTGGCCAGCAGCCGGGACTCGCAGTAGGGCCGCAGGCTGTGCATGAATTCCGTCGCGGCCGGTGAGTGCTGCCGGATGAGCACTCCCATCCCGAACACGGCGGGGATCAATGCCCACTGCCACGTGTCGTCCTCGGTATGTGAGAGTGCGTCCTCGACCGCGGTGAGTACCCCGTTGCGTTCTCCACCGGCATGCACGGATGTGGTGAAGGCGCCCAGTCCGACGAGTCCCGCGGGAGTGAGGTCGTCGTGCCAGATGGTGGGCCCGTCCTCGCTGCTGGGATGTTTGTCCTCAGTGCGGAGGGTGGACGGTTGGTAGTAAAGGTCCCGGCGGGCGCAGGGCCAGAGCACGTCGTGTAGGACCACCGCCGCGTCCGGCGCGTGGGTGAAGATCCAGTCAAGCTCGCGGCGGACGACGGCGTAGTTGTGGTCGCCGTCGAGCACGTAAAGATCGGCGATCGGTGACTCGGCGAGCGCTTCCGGTGAGGGTTTCTCGATCAGATGCAGTGCCTCGTTCGCTGCCAGGTTGGTTCGGATCTCGTCGGTGGGGTGTGGGTCGATGCAGTAGACCGCCGACGCGCCGAGTTCGGCGTACAGTCGGCTGACCTTGCCCGATTCCACTCCGACTTCGACCACGGTGGAGATGTCCCGGTGCGCGAAGAGGAGTTCGAAGATTTCCCGGAACACCGACATCGAGTGCAGCAGCAACGGCTGGTGGCGGGCTTCGCGGGCCTGGGCGTGCGGGTCTTCCCGGGTGCTCAGGACGTAGGGGCGATTGTCGAGCGTGGCCATCACCGGCCAGTGATCTGTCGGACAGCGATACGGGCGGCGCCAGCGGCGACACCGGCAACACCGCGGGTGCGGTACTCCTCATGCATCCGGCCGGCCAGCCGCCCGAACCGTGGGACGAGCGGCATCCTGGGGCCGAGCCGCGAGGCGGACTGTGGCAGCATCGCGAAGGCGACGCTGATCTGTGCTGACGAAACCGGGCAACCAGCTCGCGCGGCCAGCGGCAACACCAGGGCTGAGTGTGGCGCCGTACATTCGATCAGGTTCGCCCCCAGCCACCTGCACTCCGAGTAGGGCAGCCCGGCGAAGTCCTCGGATTTGTCCCACCGTAGAACCTGTGGGACGGGGTTTCCCGCCGTGACCACCGTTGCCTCGATCCAGTCGATTCGCACGAGCGCCGGACGTCCTGGAACGATCACAGCGGCCTCGACCATCCCGGCTAACTCGACCCGCAGCCGGGTGAAGGACAGGCCGTTGTGGTTGATCCTGACGCGGCGACGAGGTCCATCATGCCATCGGTCTTCTGCGGTGCGGACCCGCAGGCTGGATACGAACGGGTCTCCGGCAGGATCAAACATCACGGGGTCGATGTGCCCGGTGGTGAGCGCGTGGGCTGCGGCGCCCAGGTGCGTGTCGGACGCGGCGAGCAGTGCGGGCCAGAAGGCGTCGCGCATGTGCAGGTCGTCGAGATCGTTCGGCGACAGATACGGGATGGCCGCGACGAGGTCGTCGGGCAGGATCCGTGTGATCAGCTCGGATCCGAAGTTGTCCTCGTGCTGCCAGTGGCCGAACACCGCAGCTTCCTCGGCAGTGGGGGCCTTCAGCGCTGAGGTCAGGATGTTGGCCAGGCGAGGACGGGCCGCCTCGGTGAGATCAGGCCAGTCGTCGTCGGCCTCCGCGACGTATCGGATCCACTGCTGCTGAAACGCCGAGACACCGTCCTGGACGGCCTGCCGTTCGGCGTCGTGGGATGGCGTTCGGGTGCGGGGGCCCAGGATCGGGGAGCCGTCCTCGGTCAAATCGATCAGCGAGCCGCACAACGCGTTCACGCACTGCTCGATCACTTCGGGGCTGCGCGAGCACGCTGTGACGATGCTCTGTGGATGGCCGGACTGACCGAGGTAGCCCTCGGCCCGCAACCCGGCCTGATAAAGCCGGGTCGACCGCTCGTCCAGGGCCAGGTACAGCCCGGCAGGTGCGATCCCGGTGCTCGCGATGCGCAGGGCACTCGCGAGCTGGAACTGAATGGTTCCGCCCCAGCCCAGATCGACCAGGGTCAGGTCGGGACGCTCCAGTGCCCCGCTGCGGCGTAGGGCCGTCAGCAGCCGATCACGAGCGCCGGTGATCGCGACCGCCAGCCGGTTCCTCAGGTGCGGCGCCTCGGTCAGCGCGATGCTGACCTGTTCGACGAGCCCCCCGTCGTCGAGCAGGGCGTCGAGTTGGTCAGCCAGGCACGGCACGTCGCCAGGACGCAGGTGCAGCATCGTGAGCAGCTGCCGCACGGTCCGGCGGTAGCCGCGGCGGATGAAATCGGCGATCGAGTCCTCATCGACGCGGTCCAGCGCAGCCAGCGAGGTCACCTGCCGGGACAGCCAGATCGGTTTGGCCTGCACCGGCCATCCGCGCACCTGTGCCGCGTTGTTCACCAGCCGGGCGAGCAACTCTCCCTCCCGCATCGGGCACCACACAACCGGGGTCCCGGACTCATGCGCCCGGTGGGCCACCCATTCAGCGAATCCGGTCAGCACCGGGCCCAAAACCGACGCGCCGTACCGCCATGCCGTACCGACTGCGGAGCTGGTGGACTGCGCTCCGGACTGCAATGTCTTCGCGCGCAGGCTGGTCAATCCGAAGTCGCCGCCGGCGGCGTCGAGGTGTGCTCCGAAGGGCCCGAATGGGTCCACGGATTCCTGTTCGCGCTCCAGGACCTCGGCGAAGCCGTCATCGATTCTGCAGTAGTGCACGGTGCGAATGCCGAGCTTCGACGGGACGGCGTGGTCGGCGACCTTGTGGTCGCCGATGTGCACTACCTGCTCGGGGCTCAGGCCGAGTTCGTTGAGCACGATCGGCCACAGACCGGACACCTTGTCGATGCCATGCTGATTGGAACGGAACACGCGAACGCCATGCAGGAAACCGAGCTGCGGCCGGTTCAGCAAATAGGACAGCTGGTCTTCGGTGAAGTAGGTGTCCGAGACTAGCGCGACGGGGACGTCGTTTTTCTGGGCCAGCTGGATGACGCGGGCGAGGTCCAGATCCACCACGGTGAGTCGGCGCTCCAGCTCGACTTCCGCCTGCACCAGCTCGTCGAGGACCGCAGGGGCGAACAACGACAGGGGCATCGCTCGCCAGATGTCGAACAGGGTGACCTCACTGCCCCACGACCCATGCCGTCGCCGTGCCTCCTGTTCCGCGACAATTCGAATCTGGCGGAATGATGCATCGGTGACCCAGTACGGGCAACGACCCTGAGCGCGCAGGCGGGCCGCCAACATGGCGAACACGTCCGTCGGCCGCGGAACCCGCCGCCACAGCACCGTGTCGAAGATGTCCAACGACACTGCGGCACACGACCGGTCGGTCAGCAGCTGCTCCACACAGCCGAGCTGTGGATGGCGAGTGGAGCCCAGATGGGGTGCTGTCCTTGCGATGTCCATGCGTGGACCCTCCTGACGTTTGTGCCGCGCAGCGATCCCTACGGGCAGCCCGGAAGTCGCTCCGAGACCACCGACACCACTGATTGGGGTGCTAAAGGTAGACGGCGGCGATCAGAGTGATGACAAGGGGCGCGCCGAACACGTGCAGCACCCGATCGCCCAGGACAATCTCCTCGGTTCGCCACCATTGCCGCCGTCGACGGCGACCGCATAGCGCAGTACCGCCAGTACGACGGGAACCATCGAGATCACCGGCCACCGTAAGTAATTGATCTCTCTGAGCTGAAGCGCCCACAGCCCGTGGTCATGCTAACCAGGGGTGGTCTGCTGTCGCAGCATCAAGCGCGGCTCCTCAGTGTCTCCGGCGTCTCACGCGTCGAACACCCGCTTCCAGCGGACCGGCTGGTGAGTTCCTCAGCGGCCGCACGGTAGCGCTTACGCAGCCGCGGGAACTCCCGCGCCAGTTCCCGGTGCACGGCGATGGAGCGGGCCATCAGGAATCCGAACGCCTTCGGGTCCGCAGACGCTGGCTGAAATCATGGTCGTACTCGGTGCCCGGGGCCTTGCCCCACTGCATTCGGTGCTGGTCGAGGACCACGGCCCAGGCATGCAGCCGGGAGCGCGCCTGAGCCTGCAACATCTACCTACCAACGAGCATCGGCTGGCGGGCGAATCGGGAGAAGGCGACAGCGCGCAAGAATCGAATCAGGCTCCCGGACGATGTCGTCGTCCATGAAGAGGATCTGCTCACAGTCGGTGTCTCCAGCGCCTCGTACAGCACGCGCGCATAGCCGCCAGAGCCGCCGAGGTTGGGTTGATCGATGATCCGGAGCCGGTCCCGAGCGCCGCTTGGCCGCGATGAACCCCTCCTGGTCGCGGACCTTATTGCGCCTTGGTCGGGGATCACCACCGCGGTCACCACCGAACGGACCAGCTCGTCGGAGCCGATCGCCGCAACGTGGCCACGCAGTCGGCAGGCCGGTTGCATGTCGGCATCCCGATGGTCACCGCGGCCCGGCCGGGTGCCGTCACCGGCGCGTACCAGCCCCCGGAGTGCAGATCAGCTCAGAGTCCTCGGTGCCGATGTCGAACCAGTACCACCCGTCGTCCTCGAATGGGGTGAGATCCAGCTCGATGTCGATTTCCTGGCGGCCCGCTGTCCGGACTTCCGCAGATGATGGGCACATGAGAGGCTGAACCTGGGCATTGACCAGCCGGAATGCTGCGGACGCTGAATTGGGTCGTGTTACTACACGCGCGGATGGGCCATCAGCGGGAGACGGCGCGCCCGGAGTGGTAAGGCACCTACGCGGCCGGAATTCCGATCATTGATTGTTGCTCGTAGTGTGCCAGCTGCAGGTCACGCACCACCGAGCTGCCCGAATCCCTCTGCCGTGACTCTCGCAAGTGCATATCTACAAGCCAACACCAACTGCGCCGATCACGTCCAGCGACACACCGCAAGGCGTGTGCCTACAGGTTTTTGGCTCGATGGACCGTCCGCAAGTCTCTCACCAGGCACGATGCTTCCGATCAAGCCAGAATATGCCTACGAACTGCGGAACTCCGGGCTGTGGCCTCCGCCAGTTCACCGTGCACGAGGATCTCGGTGCCGTCGCCTTCGAACGATAGACATCGATCCGGCCCTCGCCCTCGACGTCCAGCCGCCGGTGCAGGGTGCGCAGCGTGCTCCAGCGCCGCCAGTAGCTGGCCGGGAACGCGTTGAAAAAGGCCGCGAAGGAGACCTCAGTCTGCTCGGGCACACAACGCGGGTCCGCGACGTCGACGGTCTGAGGGCCTGCGGCCAGTCGCGGCGTTGCTCGACGGTCGCACCAGGAAATCAGCGGTGCGCTGCTCGTCGACGTAGAGCGCGCGAACGGCCAGCGGATCGGCCTTTCGAGGCAGGATAAACCCGCTGCAACAGCGTCGAGGCAGGTCACCGGGTCCGCGAGTGTGTTGTTGGGCCAGGCCCGACGGGACGGTGGTCGACGCGGTGGTACTGCTTGGCATCGAGTGTTCACTGGCAACCCTTTCGTCCATTCGTCACGGCCTGCACTCGCGTGATCATGACCGGCAGTCATCAGCGACGGAGGGGCGTCTTCAGCGGGAGCCACTGGCCGCAGTGGCCGAGTCGGCGCCATGAAGCGGTCGAACCAGCTGGTAAATCTGGACTCCATCCACGTCGTACCCAGCTCCAGCGCGGCCACCTGCCCAGACGTACGAGGCCACTCTGCCGGCCTATATCGGTTCGCCCGAAGCCTGGCCGACGGTCACCCACCACACGTCCGGTCGCGCTCCGGTCACCCGCGACCCACTGCATCAGTCGAGGAGGCGGTCCGAGATAGAGTCAGCGGCATGTTCGCCGAACGGGAAGGTCGCACCGTGGGGGAACCGCGTTCGTGATCGGACAGGTGGACAGCATTCGTAGCGCCAGCCTCGATCCTTCTCCGCCGACCGGCCATACCCACCGACGCCCACTGGGCGTCAGTTTTTTATGGGTGGGCTGGGTGTTGGTCGCAACCTGGCTGCAGCTGATTCGCGGCCCTGGCCACCGCGCGCCAGACGTGATCTGGGCCGAGGATGGCGGAGTTTTTCTCAACCAGGCGATGCGCCATTCCCTCTGGCACAACCTTGTCGTACCGCACGCGGGGTACCTGCAGGTGATTGCCCGGTTGTTGACGCAACCGGCCGCTCATCTGCCGCTGTCCTGGGTGGCGATATGGCTGGCCGTAAGCGCCGCGCTCGTGGTAGCTCTGATCTCATTGGTGGTCTGGTTCGCCAGCGCCGGAGTGATCCAATCGTTGTGGGCCCGGCTGCTGCTCACCGCACTGGTTCCGGTGCTGCCGCAAGCAGGATTTGAGGTCAACGCGGCGGTCTGTGACGTGCATTGGTACCTTATCTACGCCGCGTTCTGGGTGTTGGTAGCAGCGCCGAGCTCATGGCGTGGACAGCTCGGGGCCTCGGCGGTGGTCGTGCTGGCTGCCCTCTCCGATCCGCTCACCACGTTGGTGCTACCGGCCGCTGCTCTCGGGCTCATGCGGGCCTCCCGCCGAAACCTCGCACTGATGGCCCCGGTGGCGTTGTGCAGCGCGCTTGCCCTCCAGATCTGGGTTCATCTCACCCGGGCGGTGGGCTTTCGATCTAGCCCGACGACCCTGGGTGATCTCCCTGCAATTTACGGTCTCCGCGTCGTGCTCAGTGCAGTTACCGGTGACCGCATGCTCGGGCTGGTGTACATGACACTGGGGCTGCCCATAGTGGCGGCGACCGGACTCCTGGCGGTAATCGGGTTGGCCGCCCTGATGCGCCAGGCTGACCGGACGGCGCAGCTGGTCGCCGCCGTCTGCCTGGTCGTATCCGTTGCATTTCTCTTCGTGACGTTGGGACTTCGGGGCACCAGCGGCATTCTTGATCGTGACGGGTTCACACTCGACGGTTCTCGATACACGATCATGCCGCTGTTGATGTTGTGGACCGCCGTGCTTGTACTCCTCGATCGCCTGGAAATCCGCTGCCACGCCGGTCCGGCCGGTCCCGCGATGGCAGTGCCCGGTGTGATCGGAATTGTGACTCCGGCATTTCTCGGTATGCAGGTGCTCAGTGACTGGGGAGGGAATACCGTCCGGTCGGCCGGTCCGTCATGGAGCGCCGATCTGCGCACCGCGGCGGCCACCTGTCAGCAGCCCCCCGGGCACCGCGCGGTCCAACCGATTCCCCTCGTCGGTGAGGCGCAAGGAAAGGGTTCCGGACCTGTTGTTCCGGGGCCGGATGATGTCACGATGGTGGTGGCGCCCCAGCCGCCTCCCGGAAAACCGCTGCTGTTCGCCGTCGTCATTCCCTGCGCAAGCGTTCGCGACGATGCACCCGGTCACCCATAGAGCCAGACCCAGCTGCCTACGCAGAAGTGCAGGGCGACGTCGGTGTGCATGATGCGCCAGGTCTTGAAGTTGGCGATGGCCTGCTCGATGACGTAGCGAATCTTGTTGACCTGTTTGTTGAAGTCTTTCTCCCAGTCCAGGAAGCCCCGGTGGATGGATTTCTTGACGTGGGCGATCATGTCCTGGCCCCGACCAGCACGGCAGCGGGAGGTAGACCCTCCTTCACCCGGCAGCCGCCAGGATCGCCTGCGCCACCTCGACGGCCTGCGGACGGGTGAGCACCGTCGCGGTGGTCATCGTGGCGTCCAGCGTGAGCACCACCCGGCGCACCACCTTGCCCTCCACCAGCTCAACCTCCTGCCACAGGATGATCGTGCGGTTACCGCCATCGGGGTCGTGACCGGTGAGGGCGAAGCGGTGGGACGTCTCGGCGGTCATCGGTGGGAACCCCTCACGATCTCTGCGTTGGGCACGGCGTCGAGACGCGGGTCGGCGAGTGCCCGGATCTCCCGGGCCCGTTGCCGCAGCGCTGCGATGAACTCATCGTTCGCGGCGTTGCGGCCGTTGTCGGCGTTGTCCAGGAACAGCCTCATCAGCGCCTCACCAGGAGTCAGAGGCCGCTTAGGTGACCCGTTTGATTCTGGTTGGCTTGCGTCGGCGCTCACCGGGCGCGCTCCGCGGCCACCGGCTCGGTATGAGCGACGTGGTGCCAGCTCAGTGCTCTTGATCAACGCTGCGCTCCTCCTGCTGTCCGGCTCTCCCACCGGTCGCTAGCCTGATCGACACGGGACCACCACGACAACGGCTCAGAGGTTCACAAGAGTTGACAGCAATGAGAGTCGGAGAAACGCTGAGGGCGGCTCGCAATGCTGCTGACATCAGCTTGTCCGCGATGGCCACCCGCACGCACTACAGCAAGCCCTACCTCAGCATGGTAGAGACCGGTAAACGGGCTGCGACCACCGATGTCATCAGCGCATACGAGAAAGTGCTCGGCATAGGTCTACTGGGCGACGACGTGAATCGTAGAAACTTCATCAAAACAGCGGGGCTCATCGCCGGCAATGCCAAATTAGCGGCTGAGCTGGCGGCCAGCGTCGCAGGCAATGATCCTGGTCCACTCACCGCTGTCCAGACCACGCACGGCACCGACCTTGCCATAGCGACTCTGGCCGATCAGGGCACCGTGGCGCACCTGCGACGGTGGCTGGATGACGGCGATGATGCCGTCCTGCGAGTTAATGCCGCGGGAATCCTCGCCAAGATTCCCGGACAGTGTGAGGCGTCCCGTGTGATGGCTGCCCTTGTCCGGGACACTGATGTTCGCCGTCGTTACATGACCGCTGTGGTCGCCCGTGTGTGCGGTCTAGACTGGTCAGTTGCCATTCATCTTGCCGAGAATCCTGTGAATTTCCCACAGCCCATGTTGGTGGCCCAGAGGTTTGCCCGCGAAGCGGTCAGCGAACGCGACGCCGGTGCCAGGTGGTGTTCCGCCGTCATGCTGCAAGCGCTCAGTCCGATGATTGGAAGGTAGCCCGTGGTTGTCATCGAGGT
Source organism: Actinomycetota bacterium (assembly GCA_030860695.1). GTDB lineage: Bacteria > Actinomycetota > Actinomycetes > Mycobacteriales > Pseudonocardiaceae. The sequence goes on along the minus strand of JALZHU010000176.1, from coordinate 2,172 downwards.
CCGCAACGCCGAACTGATGAACGCCGTGGCTGAGGAGGCCAAACGCCGTGATATTGCCAATGGAGCGATCGTCAGCTTGATCGGTGCCGTGGACAGTTTCACGATCTCCACCATGCCCAAAGACGATGCGACCAAGGACATCATCACCGACTACACGGTACCGGCCGAGATGACGGGTACCGGAGAGATCACCGACGGTACGGTACATATTCACGCAGTCATGGCCATAGAAGGTGATCAGGCAGTCGCCGGTCACCTCCACCGCGCAGCAATCGGGACGTTCTTTGCCCGCGTGTACGTTATGCCCTGTTGAAATCACCATGAGCCGTGTGACATAACTGGCAGTGACGAAAGCGCGAGGAAGTTGGTGGGGAGGCGCTGGGGATGACGGGGAGTTCTCCCTGCCGGATCCCGAAGCTGCCTCCCCTGCCTGACCAGCCTATATGTGTGACGGGGATCCGGTTTGTATGTCGTCGGATACCCTGCCCACACGCCCCCGAAATCAGGGATTGACGCGCCGGGCAGCCGCATTCCTCCCCGACCCGTGCCATCGACCCGTCCGCTACTTGGAGACAGAGTGGTGATTGATCACAGGAGGGGCGGTTCAGGTGAAGTAACGCACCGCGAGTAACCAGTCCGGTGACATCAACAGGAGCACTACACGTCACCACGTATTCGACTGTTCCCGCAGATAAATTGCCGCAGGGGTCGAAGATTGTTAGAAGTGAGTGGATCCTTTTCGTGGTCGCGACCGCTCATGGCAAGAATGGGGTGATTGAGCGTAAGGGTCGCGGCCTGGGTCAAAGAAAATTGGACGCCTGGCTTTGATTGCCCTCCTCCAGTTGGCGATCTCAAGGTCAATGTTTAAAGGAATGAAGGGATGATTCCCTGCCTTTTGTCGCATGACGTCCCCAGGTCGTCGTCCGGGGTGTCGTCATGATTCACCACCGCGCATCCCCGCTCACCTGGGACACCTCACGGGCGGTGCGCCGTTGCGCGGCGAGCTGTGCGACGTCTACGCACCCGCCAGTCTCGGCGGCCTGGGCCGCGAGCCGGTCCACAGCGCTGGCGGGGATGACGTAGCGGGTGCTGATGCGCACGGCGGGAAGGCGTCCTCGCGGATGGCGCGGTAGAGCGTCGCCGGGGTCACCCGCAGGACCCGAGCGGCCTCCGGGACGGTGCCGCCTCCTGGCCCCGAGAGCTTTAGCCCGTCTACTCGCTACTCGGACGGTGACCGGGGCTCTCGCGTGCCTACGGCAGTTCTGGAAACTCTTCGGTGGCACGGGCCTGTGGGGTTCCAGAATTCGGTCACCTGTGCTGATCAGCAGTTTCATGCTGCTCGCTCGTACTCGTTGGTCAAGCCACCCAGAACTGGTCGACGCTTGATCCGTTCATCGCTGAGGTCCGCCACGGCGGTGGGTCGGTCGTGGCGGGTGAAGCTCGCGGGCGCGGTGTGGCCGTCGACCGTTGTAGTGCCGAACGTAGTCGGTGAGCACCACACGCAAGTGCCGCTGACTGAAGATCAGTACCCGGTCAGTGAGTTCGGCTCTGAGGGTGCGGACGAACTTTTCGGCGAAGCAGTTCGCCCGCGGACAACGCGGAGGAATTCTGACTACGCGGATGCCGACATCAGCAAGGACCGCGTCGAAGGACGCGGTGAACTGACCGGCCCGATCTCAGACGAGGACCCGGAACTCAGCGATGCGATCACCAAGAGCCATCACCAGATTGCGGACCTGCTGCGTCGTCCACCGGCCATCCGGGTTCGTGGTCGCGCCCAGCAGGTGCACCGACCGGCTGGGCACCTCCAGCACGAAAAACACGTAGATCCGCTGGAGCGTCACCTCGGGAGTCCACAGGGAAAAAGTCGCACGCCAGCATCGTCGACGCCTGCACGCCCAGGAACTGCCGCCATATCGCGTCGGAGCACCGGACCGGCGCCGGAGGTATCCGCAGCCGCTGGAGAACACGGCGGATCGTCGACGCTCCAACGCGGTGGCCGAGTTTGAGCAACTCGCCCTGGATTCTCTTGTATTCCCAGCTGTGATTCTCCCTGGCCATGCGTTCGATCAGCACGCCAACAGCGTCCTCGACGGGCGGATGACCGACGCGGTTCGGGTAGATCCACTTTTTGGCCACCAGGCGACGATGCCAGCGCAGGATCGTGCCCGG